>NZ_JBVVPB010000029.1:0-92035 GCF_055807435.1 Bradyrhizobium sp. Ken51
CGCGGCGAAGCGATGGACGCGACTCTCTCAAACTGATGCCCGCTCCTGTCAGAGAATTGAGATAGATCAAAGCGGCTTTACGGACTTCCCGTGCGGCAATCGCTACACATAGCAGGCCGAGACCGCCGGCTTAGGACTTTGATCGCAGGCTTCCCTGTGCCCTCTTGGATAAGAGGGTGAAGTGACCAGGCAAAGATACGGGCGAAATGCGCCGCGAGAGTGCGAAGCTATATCTGCAATTCAAAATGCGAGCTGGAAAAGTGGCGCTGCCGCCTCATACTGCGTCAATGCGAGCGCAGCGACTTGTCCGCCACACTCCCGCTCTCGTGCCCCGGACGCAGCGCAAGAGCGCTGCAGCGCGTCCGGGACACGAGCGCGTCAACGACCGCGCTTCCGCATCTCCTCGCCATCCACCACCTCCGGCGCCATGGCCTCCCACGCGCTCGAGGCGAATTGCCGTCGCCAGGTCACGATTACCACGGCTGCCGTGGTCACGAACAATACCCAGGGGCTGACGAACCAGCCGAGATAGCCGAGTGCGAAGAAGAAGGCACGCTGGCCGCGGTTGAAATGGCGGCCGGCGGATTCGAACAGGCGCGAGGTGCGGATCACATGAGCTTCGGCCTCCGGCGTGTCACGCTGCGAAGCCGCCGGCATGCCGCCGAACAGGATCGCGACATAGTTGAACAGGCGGTACGACCAGGCGAATTTGAAGAAGGCATAGACGCAGATCAGGACGAGGCCGACGCATTTCAGCTCCCACATGGCCGGCGAGGTACTGAGATCGACCGGCAGCTTGCTCAAGATCGTGATCGCATCGTTGGTCGCGTGCAGCAGCGCCAGCGCGCCGCCGAGCGCGATCAGGCTGGTGGAGGCGAAGAAGGCGGTGCCGTTCTGCAGCGAGGCCATGATCTGCATGTCGACCATGCGCGCGTCGCGGTCGAGCAGCCGGCGCACCCACACCTCGCGGTAGCGGTTCATGCGCGCCGACAGGCTGTCGCGGCCATAGGCCGAATGCTCCAGCGTCAGCGCGTAGACCAGCCATTCGATGATGAAGAAGCCGACGGCGGTGATGTCGACCCAATGCCTGCTCATGTCTGTCTCCTGGCGAGGATCGCAACGCTTGCCACGCATGGCGAGGTGCAGCAACGATTGATTGGCGGCAGGCGATGACGTTAAAAGCGGCTCGCTTCAAGGCGTATCGGGAAGGATGGATGACATGGCTGCGCTGAAACTCGCAATCGGCAACAAGAATTACTCGTCATGGTCGATGCGGCCCTGGCTCGCGCTCCGCGCCAACGATATCCCGTTCGTGGAGACCCTCATCCCGCTCTACACCGACAATCCCGCGGACAAGGAGCAGATCATCTCGTTCAGCCGCGCGGGCAAGGTGCCGGTGCTGGTCGATGGCGACATCACGGTGTGGGATTCGCTCAGCATCATCGAATACATCGCCGAGCGCTACCCGGAAGTGAAGCTGTGGCCGGACGACGCCGCCGCCCGCGCCCATGCCCGTTCGGTGTGCGCCGAGATGCATTCCGGCTTCATGGCCCTTCGCAACGAATGCGGCATGAACCTGCACCGCCCGGTAGGCGCCGTGACGCTGTCGGCGGACGCCGAGGCCAACATCGCGCGCGTGCAGGAGATCTGGCGCGAGTGCCGGACCCGGTATGGCGCCGATGGACCGTTCCTGTTCGGGCGCTTCGGCGCGGCCGATGCGATGTATGCCCCGGTGGTGCACCGCTTCCGCACCTACGCAATCGAGGTCACGCCGGAGATCAAGGCCTACATGGACACGATGCTGGCGCTGCCGGCGTTCCAGGAATGGACTCGGGACGGGCTCGCCGAAACGCTGGTCATCGAAAAGTTCGAGAACGTGTAATCCGTGGTTGCGATCGGGCCTCGCTCGATCGCCCGAGTGGTCGGCAAGGAGAGGGACCTCACGGGAATCCTGGGCTTGCTCGGCCGACCAGTTCCGCAGCGACAATGTCGACCCATTGCTTGACCGGCTGGGCCAGATTCTGGCCCAGGAACCGCGCAAGGCGGTGGATCACGCCAGCCCCGACGGCCGTTGGCTTCATACCGCCTGAAGGACCGGTTCCAGCGGTATCATCGGCTGGCGGCATCACGCTGAAATAACTGCAAAATTCGCACGTTTGCCATGTTGCATACTGCTGGCCAAAAACGCCCGCTGCATGCTATACAGCGGCCGGGTTTCCGGCCGGCCGACGCAGTGGGACCATGGGCGTGGCAGGCGTTGTTTGAGTGATGGAGAGGGTGTTGAAGCACAAATTCCCTATTGGCGCGCGCGTATTGTTCACCGCGAGCAATGTCGCACGCCCCGCTGCCAGCGGCTCGTATGAGGTCATCCGCCTCCTGCCGACCGATGGTGACGACTGTCAGTACCGGATCAAGAGCTCGACCGAAGCCTTCGAACGCGTCGCCAAGGAAAGCCAGCTCGCGCTGTCCTGAAGGCCGACGCTATCCGCGCATTGGCGCGTCCTCGGGGAATTGTATTCTGCCGCCGTCAAAAGGCCCGCTTCACCTTCAAAAGGTGGGCCGGGGGCAGTTGCCGACTCTCGGTGCTCGCTTTGACCATTCGCTCTCTGCTCGCGTGAGGGGACGTCGCGCATGAACTGGGCATGGGCCTCGTCGCTCGACCAAATCTGGCGCTCGCCGGCCCTTCCAATGTGGATGATGTTGGCGGCTGCCGGCTTCTTCGGACTGATCCTCCTGGTCACGCTGCTGCGCGCCGAGAGGTCGGTCGCCAACGGTGCGCTGAGCGTCATTACGCTGTTCGCCATTGCCATCGCGCTGGCTGCCGTCGTGCGCGTCGATGGACCGGGGCAGACCACGCCGACCGAGGCGCGCGCACAGGCCGCGATGATCGCGAGCCTGCCGGCGCTGTCCTGCCTTGACGAACTCGCTGGCGATGCCGTGGCCATTGGCTGCGAGAAGGCGCTGTTCGGCGCGCCTGACGCGGCGGCGGCGGCTGTCTCCACCACCGCGGCCAGGATCGACCGGCTGACGGCTCTCGGCGATGCCGCGACCGCCGAGAACAGCCTGACGCCCGACATCAAGGTGCTGCGCAAGTCGCTGGAGCGTGATCGCTACGGCCTGGTCGCGCAAGTGCTGGTCGTGCGCGACGGCTGCACGCAGTTCGACTGCGCGGCCTTCCGCTCGCTGACCGATCAGCAGCAGGTCGCCGCCAACATGGATTCCCATCTCTACGACACGCTGGTCGCGCGCTACGCCCCGACCTGGAATGCGCCTGCAGCGGCGCAATCGTTGCCGGCCACGGCCGCGCTCGCCGGACTGCCGCCGTCGATGCCGACGGGCAAGCCGACCAATGCGGAATTCCCGAGCGCCTCGTCGACGCCGCCGGTCAGCATCATGAATCCGGAGCCGACGCGCCACACGGCGCCCGCCGCGAACGCAGCGGCCGCGCCGGCTCCGCGCGCCCCGGCAGCCGCTTCGGCACAGGCCGCAGCTCCAGCCGCGAAGAGGCCGCCAGCGCCGAAGGCTGCGCGGGCGCCGGCGGCAGCACCGGTTCCGCTCACGCCGCCGCCCGCCGCTCCTCCGGCTGCGGATAACGAGTAGATCGGCATTCCAAATGGGTGGCTGCCCGGCTAATGCTGGGGCATGCCACTACATCTGATCAAGCTCGCCGTCGGCTGCGAATCCGTCAAGGAATTGAAGGAGTGGACCGCCGAACGGATGCAGACCGCCAAGAAGAAGGGTCTGCCGCAACATCACATCCACATCACCCGCATGATGCCCAAGCGCGACGCCGAGATCCTGTCGGGCGGGTCGCTCTATTGGGTGATCAAGGGCGAGGTCGCCGCGCGCGAAAAGATCATCGGCATCGAGCCGTTCCGCGACAAGGACGGCATCGGGCGCTGCCGGATCGTGATGCAGCCGAAGGTGATCCCCGTGTCGCCGCGGCCGATGCGCCCGTTCCAGGGCTGGCGCTACCTTGCCGACGATTCGGTGCCGCCCGATCTCGGCAAGTCCGCCGCCGGCTCGATCGCGGCGATGCCGGAGCCGATGCGGCGCGAGCTGCGCGATCTCGGGCTGCTCTAAACCGCGATATTGTCGATCAGCCGGGTCGTGCCGAGCTTGGCCGCGACTAGGATGCGCAAGGGGCCGTCCTTGCGCGAGGTGACAGGCGCCAAGGTCGCTGCATGGCGGACCTCGAAATAGTCGAGCTCAAAGCCGGCCGCCATGATCATCGCGGCTGCGCGCGCCATTGCGGCCGCGACCGCCTCGCCAGCGCGGATGCGCCCGGCGCTCTCCTTCATGGCGCGGTACAGTGTGGTTGCGGTCTGCCGCTCCTGTGGCGACAAATAGACGTTGCGCGAGGACATCGCGAGCCCGTCGCGCTCGCGCACGGTGCGGGAACCGATCACCTTGACGCCGAGGTCGAGGTCGCGGGCCATCTGCGCCACCACTCGCAACTGCTGAAAATCCTTCTCGCCGAAGATCGCGACATCCGGCCGGCACTGCGTGAACAGCTTGCCGACGACGGTGGCGACGCCGCCGAAGAAATGCGGGCGGAAGCGGTCCTCAAGGCCGGCCAGCGCCGGTCCCTCCGGCACGATGCGGGTCGCAAAGCCCTCCGGATACATGGCCTCGGCGCCGGGATGCCAGACGATATCGACGTCCTCGGCGGCGAGCCTGGCGAGATCGGCCTTCCAGGTTCGCGGATAGGCGCCAAAATCCTCGGTCGGAGCGAACTGGGTCGGATTGACGAAGATCGACACCACGACGCGGCTCGCGCGCCGTCGGGCCAGGCGCACCAGCGACACATGGCCGTGATGGAGCGCTCCCATGGTCGGGACCAGCGCGATCGTGGCCTTTCGCTTGCGAAGATTGTCGACGGCGCGTCGCAAGTTGGGGACCGTGCGGGCGATCAAGGGGCTGCGTGACATCAGAACTCGACGCGGTTGGGAATCGACGGGCGCGTCCCGGCGCCCGGCAGGCTAACCTTAACAAGCGGCGACCATGGACGCCACGCATCCGGATGCGGCACAGCATCCCGCGCGCAAGAGGTCGCGACATTGTGGGCTGGATCACAGACGCGAAGCGGCGCGACGATTCATGATGAAGGACGGTGCGCCGCGAATTGTATTGCCTGTCACGCATTTCACTTGACCGCAGACGCGGCCAACTTGAAGATATTAGTTAGGGGTGTTGAGGATCGCGATGCTTGTGCAAGCTAGCCAAGGCCAGTCCGGCTCGGCGCATGTTGTCGTGCTCGGCAACGAGAAGGGCGGCTCCGGCAAGTCGACCACCGCCTTGCACATTGCAGTCGCGCTTCTGAAAGCCGGCCAGCGCGTCGCCACCATCGACCTCGACTGCCGTCAGCAGAGCTTTACTCACTACATCAACAACCGATCCGCCTGGGCGCGCCGCACCAAGCTCGACCTCGAACTGCCGCTGCATCGCTGCATCAAGCTCGGCGAGACCATGCAGGTCGCCGAGAACGAGAATTCGGAGTTCCTTCAGTTCATGGAGGCGGTCTCGGCGGTCGAGAGCAGCTTCGACTTCATCGTCATCGATACGCCCGGCACCGACAGCTACCTGATGCGGCTTGCGCACTCGATGGCCGACACGCTGGTGACCCCGATCAACGACAGCTTCCTCGATTTCGATGTGCTCGGCACCGTCGATCCCGCCAATTACGCGGTGACGGGCGAGAGCCACTACGCCGAGATGGTGCGGGATGTCAGGCGCAAGCGCCGCCAGCTCGACGGCGCGACCACCGACTGGATCGTGGTGCGCAACCGCCTCTCGATGCTCGGCTCCCGCAACAAGCAGCTCGTTGCCGACGGGTTGAAGGATTTGTCGCTGCGGCTCGGCTTCCGCTACGTCGACGGCTTCGCCGAACGCGTCGTCTATCGCGAGTTCTTCCCGCGCGGCCTGACCGCGCTGGACGAGATCGACGAGGCCACCCTCGGCATGCGGCCCAATCTCGGCCATCTCACCGCGCGGGAGGAGGTGACGAGCCTGCTCCGCCAGCTCAAGCTTCCGCTCGACGAGCGCGGACGCCGCCGCGCGGCCAACCGCGCCGAGTGGTTCAATCAGGTCGACAAGCCGCTCGAGGTTCACGACATCCTCGGCGCCTGAGGTGGCGGTATATCGCTACTTCCGGACGATCAAAGCGGACGGTCTCCCGCGGGAACCGAGCCCGCGCTCAGCCGTTTTCACCCAGCGTTTACTGCAAAATTGAACCCGATCGAGACAGGTTGCGTCGGAAGGTGAGGTGCACCTGGCGTAGCCGCGTGAGAGCGAGGTGCCCAAGAAACGTGTGCGCCGCACAATGAAAGGGCTGATGGTTCACAATATTTAGCCTTCCTGTCACGCGCCTGTGACATATATTAGGGAATAGGCGACCAGGGGCCGAAGAGCTCCGGAAGAACACGATTTTCAACAGGGATTCAGGCCGCAAGAGCCTGAGGCTGAGGACGAAAATGAAGCGTGGAATTGCCGTTCTGGTTTCGGTCAGTGCCCTCTGTGGCGTCGCCTATTTCACGGCGAGCAAGTGGGCAATCAGGCACGAGACCATCACCTTCTACGATGCCTCGCGCGACAACCGTGCGGTGCCCGTCGATATCGCGATCCGTCGTGACAAGGAAATGCAGGCCAATGCCGGCATGATCACGATGCCGGTCGCCGTGATCAACCACGGCAACACCGTCAAGAACACCGAGTACGGCTTCCTCGCCAACATTTTCGCGGCGCGCGGCTACCTCGTCGTCAGCCCGCAGCATGATTTGCCGACCGATCCTCCGATGGTGACCAAGCCCGGCGAGATCTATGTCGGCCGGCTGCCGCAGATCCTGCGCGGCGTCGCCAACATCCATCTCGCCATGCAGGAGATGAAGAAGGTCCAGCCCAACGCCGACTACGACAAGGTGACCATGGTCGGCCACTCCATGGGCGGCGACATCACGATGTATTTCGCAAAGCAGTATCCGGATGAGGTCAAGAAGGTCGTCACGCTCGACAATCTTCGCGTGCCCTTCGTCACCGCCGGCAAGTTCAAGATCCTGTCGTTCCGCTCCACCGATCCGCAGTTCAAGGCCGATGCGGGCGTGATCCCGACCGACGAGGAATGCGAGAAGGCCGGCATCCAGGTCGTGAAGACCGAATTCCAGCACAACGACATGCGTGACACCGGTCCCGACGCTGCCAAGAACTCGATCCAGGGCATGCTCGACAAGTTCCTGAGCGCGACCGACAGCGAAGTGGCGCCGGTCGACACGCAATCGTCCCCGCCCAAGATTCTCGAGCCCGGGCCGGTCGCGTTGATGGCGCCTGCCAAGAGCTGACCCCTTCCTCGTCGTCGGTACCGATTTCAAAGCCTCCGCCGGCTACCGCCTGCGGGGGCTTTGTACATTGACCGGGCTTGATCCGCTGACCACATTAGTCGCTCACGCAAGGGTCAAGGAATGTCGGGCGAACCCATCAAACCGCGCGGCCGCGATGCCATCTCGGCGCAACCAGGCGGCGCTGTGCCGCAGGCGGGGACCTCGACCTCGGAGGACATTGCCGCCTTCGTCGCCAACGCGCGCGCGCTGTCACCGCATGCGCCCGGTGCGAAAGGACGGCTGATCTTCGCGCTGGATGCGACGATGAGCCGGCAGCCGACCTGGGACATGGCCTGTGCGCTTCAGGCCGACATGTTCCGTGAGACCGCCGCACTCGGCAGTCTCGACATCCGGCTCGTCTACTATCGCGGCTTCAACGAGTGCCGCGCCACGGGATGGATCTCCGACAGCGCCAGGCTTGCGGCGCTGATGAGCAAGATCGATTGCCGTGGCGGCGACACCCAGATCGGCAAGGTGCTGAGCGAGGCGCGGCGCGAGGCGGTCGCATCCGGCGTGCGCGCCGTTGTCTTCGTCGGCGACGCCATGGAGGAGAACGTCGACGAGCTCTGCGCCAAGGCCGGCGAGCTAGGCATGCTCAAAGTGCCTGTGTTCGTATTTCAGGAAGGCCATGACGCGGTGGCCGAGCAGACCTTTCGCGAGATCGCGCGCCTGACCGGCGGCGCCTGGTGCCGGTTTGATCCGGGCGCGGCGGCGCAGTTGCGCGAGCTGTTGCGCGCAGCCGCCGCCTACGCGGCCGGCGGACGCGAGGCGCTGTTGCAATTGGCGAAGACCGCCAGTGGCGCGGCCAGGCTGATCGGCCAGATGAAGTAGCGCTGGCGCGCGGCCGGCGGTGGCACAAGGACACGATGCTTTTTGGCGGTAGGCCGACTATATTCCGGCCATGACCCTGATCGCCGGCGCTATCGCTGTTATCACCCTTTATCTGCTGCTCCAGATGTTCCGTTCCGCCAATCCGGCCGTGCTGGCACGCGCGATCAGGTTCGGCGGCGGCGTGGTCGCGCTGGCTGTCGCAGCGTTCACGGGCTTGAAGGGCGAACTGGTGGTGGCGATCCCGCTCGGGATATTCGGTGCCGGCCTCCTGGGCTGGACACCGATGGCAAACGCCGGTTTCGGCAATATCGGCGGGCTGTTCGGCGGGGGCGCGACGCGCCCGGCCGGTCAGGCCTCGCGCGTGCGCTCGCAATTCCTCGATATGCGGCTCGATCACGATTCCGGCCAGCTCGGAGGCCGGATCGTCGCCGGGCCTCACGCCGGGCGCGATCTCGATGAGTTCGATCTCGCGGCCCTGCTGGCAATGGTCCCGGCGTTCGACGCCGAGAGCGTGGCCCTACTTGAAAGCTATCTGGACCGCCGGTTTCCCGCTTGGCGTCAGAACGCGCAGGGCGACGCGGCAGGGGGGCAGCGCCGCACGGTGGCGACCGGCAAAATGACGACGGAGGAGGCCTATCAGATCCTTGGCCTGCAGCCGGGGGCGGGGCGTGACGACATCAGCCGGGCTCACAAGTCCCTGATGAAGAAACTGCATCCCGACCAGGGGGGCCCGACTTATCTCGCTGCCCGTGTAAACGAGGCCAAGGATACTCTGCTTCGCACGCATAACGGCTAACTCCGGCACCACGCTACAAACGCTCGTCCCGTGTGAGCTCCGTTTGCTCTGTTTGCCGTCGCCCGATGCCCGCCGTTGTCGGCGTGGTCGATCCCTTGCGTAAAGTTTTAACCGTAAATCCTTGACGAGAGGTTGTCGTGGAACAGCCTCGTCGGTCACCGCATCCCAAAAATGAAAATGCCCGCGCGAGGCGCGGGCATTTTCATTGGAGCGGTGCGAAAGATCAGTTGCGGACGGTCATGCAGGAGATATCGGCGCGCTTCAGGGTGCGGCAGACGGCTTCGGCCTGGTCTCGGTCGAGCCCGGCGAAGCGGGCGCGGTAGAGCTTGCGATTGTCTTTCGCGACGACCGGCTCGGTGAACGGGTCGGCCTTGCTGAGCAGGCCGCGGGCCGAGCTGCGTGCGGCGTCGATGCGCTGCTGGGCTTCGTTCTCGCTCTCGAGCGCGCCGACCTGGACGATCCAGCCGCTGTGGGTGACGACCGGCTTCGTGGTGGCGCTCATCTGGATCGGCTGCAGCGCCGGGTCGGCTGACGCGAGCTTCGGAGCAGCCGGGGCGGGCGCAGCGGCGGTTGCGGCCGGCAATACGCCGAGGATGCCGTTGCCAGTGCCGAAGCCCGCCGGCTGCCGCGGCAGCTCGGCACGGGCAATCTCGGCCTTCGGCGCTTCCGGTTGGCTGACGATCTCGTGCTTGTTGATGAGGTCTGCCCGGGCGACGACGGCGCCGGAGGTTTCGGCGATGTCGGAGCGAGCCGCAATCGTGCTCGTGACCTGCGGTGCGATCTGAGCCGGGGCGGCCGAGGCGACCTTCACGGCGCCGGCCTTGACCTGGACGGTCTTGACCCGGACCGGCTTCATCGGCTCGGACGAGCCGGGGATGATCGAGAGCGGCTGGCTCGAGATCACGCCATTGGTGAGCGGCGCAGGCTCGATCTTGGATTCAGTCGGCCGAACTTCAGGCTTGTTGGCTTCAGATCTGGGCTGAGCCGGCGGCACCGCGGCGGTCGCAGCCGCAAGCGTCGCCAGGCGCGCGGCGAGACGCGACGGGGCTGCTTCGGGAGCAGGGGCAGCCTGGACCTGCGGAGCGGAGCGGGCCGGGGTGTCCGACGCATCGGCAACCTCGGCAGCGGCGTCGGAGCCGTTGCGCTCGGTGACCGCCGCGACGGTGTGGGTGGTCGCGGCCTTATCGAGGTTCTCCGCGAGCAGGTTACGCATGATGGCGTCCCGCGAGCCGCCGCTGCGGCCGCCCAGCACCACGCCGATCAGGTGGCGATTGCCGCGGCGCATCGAGGTCACGAGATTGAAGCCGGAGGCACGGGTGTAGCCGGTCTTGATGCCGTCCACGCCCTCGACATTACCGAGCAGATGATTGTGGTTCCGGATCGACTGTCCGCGCCAGTTGAACGTCGAGGTCGCAAAATAACGATAGTAGCGCGGGAAGCGCTCCTGGATGGCGCGGCCGAGCGTGGCCTGGTCGCGGGCGGTCGTGACCTGCTCGTCGTTGGGAAGGCCGTTGGCGTTGCGGTAAACCGTCCTGGACATGCCGAGCGAACGCGCCTTGCGCGTCATCATCTGGGCGAAGTCGTCCTCGTCGCCGCCAATCGCTTCCGCGATCACAACGGCTGCGTCGTTGGCGGAGCGAGTGACGAGACCCTTGATCGCGTCCTCGACGCGAATGGTCTGGCCGGCACGCAGGTTCAGCTTGGTCGGATCCTGATCGGCGGCGTGCTGCGACACCGGCATCTCGGTATCGAGCTTCATCTTCCCTGACTCGAGGCGCTCGAACAGCAGATAGAGCGTCATGATCTTGGTCAGCGAGGCCGGATGGCGGATCCCGTCGGGACTCGTGGCCTGAAGCACGGAGCCGGAATTGCCGTCGACGATGATCGACGCGAATTTCGGGCTGGAACTCTCGGACACATCGCGCTGCACGCGGTGGTGCGCAGTGTGACGCCGGTGGCGCCGCGCCTCGGCAGCATCTGTGGTGAAGATGACTGCAGTGGTGACCGCAAGAAGCCCAAAAACGCCAACCCGCGCCAAGCGCGAGGAAGACAAGTTTTTACGAAGCATGAAACCCCGTCCCCGTTTCTGACTTGATCACCGGCTCGTGAGGCGAAATTGTGCCCAATGGACCCGGGATCATTACCTGCTCAGGCTGGCCCTCCGCAGATGTTCGCCGCGGGGGACGTTGGGCCTGAGCCGCTGTTCTGGCTAAGGTGATGTTCTCCAACGGCTTTTGGCCGCTTGTGGAAGTTGAACACGTCCAGGGAATCAAGGTAGGGCGCCGCGGTTTCCAAAAGCTTAAGGAACCATTGCGGGAAACCCCGGTAATCGTGGCGAATTTTGTATGTAATTTGTGCGACGCACAAAATTCTTGACTTTTTTGTGCGTTGCACTAATTGTGAGCAGAGTCAGGGAGCCGGGGCTTCCCGACGAGAGCTAGGGAAAAGGATTCCGAATGTTCAAGGTTGAAGACTTTCAAGGCTACGGGAAAGAGCACTTCGAGCAGTACGTCGCCTCCGCGACCTCGATGCAGCACGGCCTTCAGGCGATCGCCAGCGCCTACGGCGACTACACCAAGAAGTCGTTCGAAGACACCAAGTCCTTTGTCGAGAAGCTTTCCGGCGTGAAGTCGCTGGACAAGGCGATGGAAGCGCAGACCGATTTCGCCCGTTCCGCCTACGAGACCTTCGTCGCGGAATCGCAGAAGATCGCCGGCCTCTACAGCGACCTCGCCAAGCAGGCGTTCAAGCCGGTCGAGACCATCGTGTCGAAGTTCACTCCGGCGACGAACTAACGTTTCCTCGACGTCCTGGAATCAAAGGCCCGGCTGAAGCAGCCGGGCTTTTTTGTTTATCGCGGGGTGTGGTCTCAGCGCGCCGCGCGCAGCTTCGACGGGGACGTGCCGATGTCCTGGAACACCGAGACGTCTGATCTGCCTTCGTCACTCGATAGAACTTGTCGGTGCCGTTCGCGCAATATTGCAGCACGCTGGAGGTCGGGTCGCTGCCGGTGTTCACCTGCACCGTATGGATCGTGATGTTCGCCGCCTTGGCGTTATCGCACAGCTTCTTCTGCCGCGCGTCGATCTGCGAGGCGTGACGATCCCCGGAAATCTGTGCCTTTGCCCCTTTTCGCGTCACGCCATTGAGGGTCAATTGGTCCGTAGAAAACCGGAGATATCCCGCTCGAAACCGCCGCAGCCGCGTGACCGGCCGGGTTCCTGGTCAACATCTTCTAAACGGGCGGGGCGGAAGGTTTTGTCAAATCAGTCCGGATTGACTAACCTTGGCGAGGATCGCCCGACCCGGGAATCGGGACCGCCATGGCCGCCTCGGCCGAGCTGTCGCACGCTTGCGGCGAGCCGGGGTCAGGCCCATATTCGGTGAAGCCGATCTGGCTTGGACCGGACCGGTTGGAAGCGGCGATCCAACAAGGCGGTGCGCCTGTGCGAACTCCGAAGGCCGGGGCTGCGCGGCGAACCGCCATACGCTTCCGTGGGGAATTTGAACGCCTGAGCCATGCCGCAACTGTCTTCCAGACCAGACCTGTCCGCGGCCGCCGCCGCCCACGCTCCCCTGATGAGCAACGACGAGAACCGTTCCGGCGGTCCCTCTGCGCCAAACACGTCCGTCATCACCAAGGTCAAGCCGAAGACCAAGCGGCCGAACCTGTACCGTGTGCTGATCCTGAACGACGATTACACGCCGATGGAATTCGTCGTTCATGTGCTGGAGAAATTCTTCCAGAAGGACGCCGAGGCCGCAACCAAGATCATGCTGCACGTTCATCATCACGGGATCGGGGAGTGCGGCGTGTTCACCTACGAGATCGCCGAGACCAAGGTGACGCAGGTGATGGATTTCGCTCGCAAGCACCAGCATCCCCTGCAATGCGTGATGGAAAAGAAGTAAAACACCACACGTTACGGCACGTTTGAAGCCGGTGCTTGGACATGTCGCAGTGATTGCCGCGTGATGTCTGCGCGTGATGTTCGTTGCAGACGGCAAAACTACGGAATTTCGGACCGGTGCGGATCGTGCCCCAATCGGAACGGGTTTTGCATCGAAAAGTACCGCAGCTGTGCAGCCGCCTGAGTCGCGGAACCGGTCTTTCGCCGCGATCTTGTATAACTATATGTGACAAAGGTTGTTGTTGCCTGACCGGGCGATGACGATCATGATGGTGGGGGCCATAGAGGACGCGAATGCCGACTTTTTCCCAAAGCCTTGAACAATCCCTGCATCGTGCACTGGCGATCGCAAACGAGCGTCATCACCAATACGCGACGCTCGAGCATCTTTTGCTCTCCCTGATCGACGACTCCGATGCAGCCGCCGTCATGCGCGCCTGTAGCGTCGACCTCGACAAGCTCCGTACGAGCCTCGTCAATTATCTTGAGACCGAATTCGAGAACCTGGTGACGGACGGCGCCGACGACGCCAAGCCGACCGCAGGTTTCCAGCGCGTGATCCAGCGCGCGGTGATCCACGTGCAGTCGTCCGGTCGCGAAGAGGTGACCGGCGCCAACGTGCTGATCGCGATCTTTGCCGAGCGCGAGAGCCATGCCGCGTATTTCCTGCAGGAGCAGGACATGACGCGCTACGACGCCGTCAACTATATCAGCCACGGTATCGCCAAGCGGCCGGGTGTCTCCGAGGCGCGGCCGGTGCGCGGTGTCGACGAGGAGACCGAGACCAAGGGCAGCGAGGACGCCAAGAAGAAGGGCGAGGCGCTCGAGACCTATTGCGTCAACCTCAACAAGAAGGCGCGCGACGGCAAGATCGATCCGGTGATCGGACGCAATTCCGAGATCAACCGTGCGATCCAGGTGCTGTGCCGCCGGCAGAAGAACAATCCGCTGTTCGTGGGCGAAGCCGGGGTCGGCAAGACCGCGATTGCGGAGGGCCTGGCCAAGCGCATCGTCGACAGCGAGGTGCCGGAGGTTCTGGCGGCTGCGACCGTGTTCTCGCTCGACATGGGCACGCTGCTCGCCGGCACGCGCTATCGCGGCGACTTCGAGGAACGTTTGAAGCAGGTGCTGAAGGAGCTCGAGGCGCATCCCAACGCCATCCTGTTCATCGATGAGATCCACACCGTGATCGGTGCGGGCGCGACGTCGGGCGGGGCGATGGATGCCTCGAACCTGCTCAAGCCCGCGCTCGCTTCCGGCACCATCCGCTGCATGGGCTCGACCACCTACAAGGAATACCGCCAGCACTTCGAGAAGGACCGCGCGCTGGTGCGGCGCTTCCAGAAGATCGACGTCAACGAGCCGACTGTCGAGGATGCGATCGCAATCCTCAAGGGCCTCAAGCCGTATTTCGAAGACTACCACCGGCTGAAATACACCAATGAGGCGATCGAGGCTGCGGTGCAGCTCTCTTCGCGCTACATCCACGACCGCAAGCTGCCGGATAAGGCGATCGACGTGATCGACGAATCCGGCGCAGCGCAGATGCTGGTCGCCGAGAACAAGCGCAAGAAGACCATCGGCATCAAGGAGATCGAGACCACGATCGCCTCGATGGCGCGGATCCCGCCGAAGAGCGTGTCGAAGGACGATGCCGAGGTGCTCAAGCATCTCGAGCAGACCCTGAAGCGTACCGTGTTCGGTCAGGACAAGGCGATCGAGTCGCTCGCCGCTTCGATCAAGCTGGCGCGAGCCGGCCTGCGCGAGCCGGAGAAGCCGATCGGCTGCTATCTGTTCTCGGGTCCGACCGGCGTTGGCAAGACCGAGGTCGCAAAGCAGCTTGCGGCGTCGCTCGGCGTCGAGCTGTTGCGCTTCGACATGTCCGAATACATGGAGCGGCACACCGTGTCGCGTCTGATCGGCGCGCCTCCCGGCTATGTCGGCTTCGATCAGGGCGGCCTGCTCACTGACGGCGTCGATCAGCATCCGCATTGCGTGGTGCTGCTCGACGAGATCGAGAAGGCGCATCCCGATCTCTACAACGTTCTGCTCCAGATCATGGATCACGGCCGGCTCACCGACCACAACGGCAAGCAGGTCAACTTCCGCAACGTGATCCTGATCATGACCACGAATGCGGGCGCGTCCGATCTCGCCAAGCAGGCGTTCGGCTTCACGCGTTCGAAGCGGGAAGGCGACGACCACGAGGCGATCAACCGGCAGTTCGCGCCGGAATTCCGCAACCGTCTCGATGCCGTCGTGTCGTTCGGCCATCTCAGCGTCGAGGTGATCGGTACGGTGGTCGAGAAGTTCGTGCTTCAGCTCGAAGCGCAACTCGGCGATCGCGACGTCACTATCGAGCTGTCGGAACCCGCCAAGACCTGGCTGGTGAAGCATGGTTACGACGAGCAGATGGGCGCACGTCCCATGGCTCGTGTGATCCAGGAGCACATCAAGAAGCCGCTGGCCGACGAGGTGCTGTTCGGCAAGCTCAAGGGTGGCGGCCATGTCCGCGTCGTTCTGGTCAAGGACGAGGCCGACGAGACCAAGGACAAGATCGGCTTCGAGTTCGTCGAGGGTCCGGTCACGCCGAAGCAGGAGAAGCTCCCGGGTGCCCGCAAGCGCCCGCCGGGCAAGTCTAAGCCCGGTGGCCCCGGCGGCTCGAAGGGGCCGACCAAGAGCCCGCTGGTCAAGGTTTGATCTGCACGCGAAGAATTGAGAAGGCCGGCTGAGAAGCCGGCCTTTCTTATGGGCAGTCAAATATAAGCAAGAAGATCCGGTATGACCAACACGCCTTCTGCAGACTCGTCGTCAGCTTCCTCGATCCCCGCCGACGATCCCGGCCGCGCCCTGACGGTCGCCGATCCCGACGGCGCTGACGTGCCGCATATCTCTGTGGCCGGCGGCACCTACACGGTCCTGGTGTCGGGCGCGCAGACCGCAGGACGCTATTGCCTGGTCGACATGCTGGTGCCCGCCGGCGGCGGGCCCCCGCCGCACCGCCACGACTTCGAGGAAATGTTCACGCTGCTCGAAGGCGAACTTGAATTCACCTTTCGCGGTAAGTCCCATACCGTAAGTGCGGGGGCGACCGTCAACGTTCCGGCCAACGCGCCGCACGCGTTCAAGAACGTTTCCAGCAAGACAGCCCGTATGCTCTGCATGTGCACGCCAGCGGGACAGGACGAATTCTTCCTGGCGGTTGGCTTTCCCGTCGAAAGCCGCACATCGCCACCGCCGAAGCCGACCCCGGAAGAAATGGCTGAGAAGGGTAAGCTGATCGCAGCACTGCTGCCGAAATATCGCACCGAGATGGTGAAGATGTGAGGCGCGGCGGACGCAGCCGAAATCGGCCTTCCCAAATGGTTACGCGCTATTCGCCGCGCAGGCGCTGGTCGTCTTGCACGCGAACATGCTCGGCGCCGCGCGCGCCCGCGGGCGACAGCCGCAACATGCTCAGCGCCGCGCCGCAGAGCGCGAAGCCGACGCCGGTCAGCAACGCGATCCTGGTTCCCTCGATCGGATAGCGGCCGAGGAACAGCGCGACCAGCGCTGCGCCGGTGGTCTGCCCAAGCAGCCGCGCCGTCCCGAGCATGCCGCTGGCACCGCCGGCACGCTCGCGCGGGGCGGCCGCGATCATGGTGCGGTTGTTGGGGGTCTGGAACAGGCCGAAGCCGGCGCCAGCCAGCGCCATCCGCCAGATCACGTCGAGCGGTGTGGGCGCCGCCGGCAACAAGGCGAGCGCAGCGAGGCCGCAGGCGAACAGCGTGAGCCCGATGCCGCCGAGCAGGCCGGCCGGATAATGCTCGACCAGGCGACCGGCGAGGGGTGCTGCGAACGCCACCGCGATCGGCCACGGCGTGATCAAGAGACCCATATGCACCGCCGAATAGCCGAAGCGGCTCTGGAGGTAGAAGGGGATCGCAACGAAGGCCAGCATCTGCCCGCAGAACGAGGCGATCGAGGTCGCAATCGACAGGGCGAACACCGGGATGCGCAACAGGTCGACCGGCAAGAGCGGCGAGGCCATGTGGGTCTCGCGGTAGATCAGCAGTGCGCCGGCGACGAGAGCTACGGCGAACTGCACGAGGCAGGTGATCGCCGCTTCGCCATGACCGACGCTATCGACGGCCGCGATGCCGACGCCGAAAGTGATCGCGGACAGTCCCGCGCTCTGCCAGTCGAAGGAATGGCTCGCAGGCCTGGTGTGCGGCAGGCTGCGCAGGCCCAGTACCAATGTCACCGCGCCGAGCGGGACGTTGATGGCGAACAGCCAGGGCCAGCTGCCGAATGCCAGGATGCCGGCGGCGAGCGTCGGGCCGACCGCGGCCGAGAAGGCGACGACGAGAGCGTTGAGTCCGATGCCGCGGCCGAGCTGGCTGCGGGGGTAGGTGAAGCGCACCAGCGCTGCGTTGACGCTCATAATGCCGGCCGCGCCGAACCCCTGCACGATGCGGGCAATCGTGAGGAGCGGCAGCGTATGCGCCAGCGCGCAGAATGCGGAGGCAAGCGTGAACAGCACCAGGCCGACCAGATAGACGCGGCGATAGCCGACGATCTCGCCGAGCGAAGCCAGCGGCAGCAGCGAGATCGTGATCGCGAGCTGGTAGCCGTTGACGATCCAGATCGAGAACGCCGGGCTGGCGTCGAGGTCGGCCGCGATCGTCGGCAGCGCGACATTGGCGATGGCGCTGTCGACCACTGCCATAATGATGCCGAGCGCAATGGTCAGGACCGCCTGGCTGCGCTGCGGCTGCGGCAGGCCGTCGGCGTGCTCCATTTGGGCTGGCGACATGATGGCGGCGTGCTTGATTCGAGCCGTGGTTCGTCTCCGGACTAGAAAATTGCGAGATGCATCGCAACCCGGCAGGATACGGGCGGTTCCTGCGCCAGGAGCGGGTCTCCCGGCACCGCGGGCATGGGTCGGGACGGCTCTCGCGGGCTCACCAGCGCGAGGTCGACTTCCCGAACACATAGAGCGCGACGAGCCCAACCGTCACCGCGGTCGAGACGATCAGGATGGTCCGATCCCGATCGATCCCGCTCCGCTCGGCGCGCTTGAGATTGAGAGCGGTGAACAGGGCCTTCATGGCAAATCGGCGCATCGGGCTGCCTCGCGGGTGCGCATGATGCCACCGTCGGCGCGGACCGGCTTGATGCAGCTCAAGCCGGCCCTGCGCCGTGCGCCCGGTCGCTAAACCGGCGGCGGATTGCGGTCACTAAAGGCCGTGCGCTGGTGCCAGTAAGGATAGGGCAGCGTCACCTTGCTCGCCGCATCGAGCTTTGCGATCTGGTCCTGGGTCAATGACCAGCCGACTGCGCCGAGATTTTCGCGCAGCTGCGTCTCGTTGCGCGCGCCGATGATCAGCGTCGAGACGGTCGGACGCTGCAGCAGCCAGTTCAGCGCGATCTGCGAGACGCTCTTGCCGGTTTCCTTGGCGACCTCGTCGATCGCATCGACGACGCGATAGACGTGCTCGTCCGGCACGGGCGGGCCGAACTCGGCCGTCTTGGGCAAGCGGCTTACGTCAGGCTTTGGCTGGCCGCGGCGGATCTTTCCGGTGAGGCGTCCCCATCCGAGCGGCGACCAGACCACTGCGCCGAGGCCCTGGTCGAGGCCGAGCGGCATCAGCTCCCATTCGTAGTCGCGTCCGATCAGTGAGTAATAGGTCTGGTTGGCGACGTAGCGCGGGAAGCCATGCTTGTCGGCAACGCCGAGCGATTTCATCAGGTGCCAACCCGAAAAGTTCGACACGCCGACGTAGCGGATCTTGCCGGCGCGCACGAGCACGTCGAGAGTCGCGAGCACCTCTTCAGGCGGGGTGAAGGCGTCGAAGCCGTGGAGCTGGAACAGGTCGACGTAATCAGTGCCGAGTCGGCTCAGCGAAGCATCGATGGCCGAGAGCAGATGCTGCCGCGACGACCCGATGTCGTTGGGGCCGTCGCCGAAGCGGAACGTCGCCTTGGTCGAGATCAAAACCTTGTCGCGACGGCCCTTGATGGCTTCGCCGAGCACGCGCTCGGACTCGCCGAGCGAATAGACGTTCGCGGTGTCGAACATCGACACGCCGGCATCCAGGCAGATATCCAGAAGGCGCCGCGCTTCGGTCGCGTCAGTCGTGCCCCACGCAGCGAGGCGGCCAACGCCGCCGAAGGTACCGGTCCCAAGGCTCAAGGCGGGCACCATCAGGCCCGAGCGGCCCAAGCGTCGGTATTCCATCAATATGCTCCTCGGCTGGCCGCTGATCGATCCCCGCGGCCCCTGTGCCGGATGGTAGAGCAAGCACGCGCCGTGTCCTATTGCGTGCTCACATAGCGGCTCTGCTGGGGCCGCACGCGTTACGCCACGATTGTCCCCTTCAAATTCGCAGCCGTGATCTTCGCGCGCAGCCAGGCTTCGAACGCGTCGACATGGCCGCGGCCTTTGGCCTCGGCGGACCGCACGAGATAATAAGACACGGTCTCGACCTCGAATTGGGGCTGACGGAACGGCGCGACTAGGGTGCCCTTTTCCAGCTCGTCGGCGGCGAGGATCTCGCTCTCCAGGACGACGCCGAGACCTTCGACAGCGGCGTCGATGGCCATGGTGGATCGATCGAACCATAATTCGTGGCGTGCCTTGATCGTCGTGCCGACGACCTTTCTCAGATAGTCGGTCCAGGTCAGCGCGTTCGACGAATGAATCAACGTGGCGCGGGCAAGATCGCCGGGCTCGTGAAGTCCGAGTTGCTCGATCAGAAGCGGGCTACACAGCGGACGCAGACGCTCAGCCAGGAGCGGCTCGATCTGCCGGTCGTTGAGGACGGGCGGGCGTCCATAGGCGATGGCGAGATCGAAGCGAATGGTATCGAGCTCGCGCAAGTCGGCGATAGTTGACAGCCTGATCCCGATCTCCGGATGCTCGCCGATGAAATTCCCGATCCGCGGCTGAAGCCATTTGGCGGCAAAGCTCGGGCCGCTCGCGATGAACAGATGATTGCGCTGCGACTGCGGCGCGACCAGCCGCGTCGCGCCCATGATCATTCCGAATGCGCGCTCGATCTCGGCGGCATAGACGCGGCCGGCATTGGTGAGCACCGCGCGGCCGGCGTGCCGCGAAAAAACACGAATGCCGAGGAAATCCTCCAACTTCTGGATGTGGTGGCTGATCGCGGAGGGCGTAACCCCGAGCTCCTCTGCGGCGCGGCTGAAGCTGCCGTGGCGCGAAGCGGCTTCGAATGCCGATAGCGCCTTGAGCGGCGGCATTCGCGACCGCGGTGTTGACTCCGCCTCATCGGCTGCTGAGTTTTTTGAACTGGCGCCCATCATGTCTGCCCGGTACGAATTCATCCGTTGCTCAGGCAATTCTTGTACCGCAAACGCCCTGAAGCAACAGCTTCGTGCCCCAAAAGACCGACCCGACAACGGCGAGTGCATCGCCACACCGCACGGCTGTGCGGCGGATGCCGCTTGCCCGAGGAGAACCCATGACTTCAGCGCTGAAACAGGCCGCCGACGAATTCCTCGTCCGCTATGGCGGAGACGTGTTTCCGAACCTCTTCACCTTGGCGAAGGGGACGATTGTGACCGACAGCGATGGGCGCGATTATCTCGATTTCACCTCGGGCCAGATGTGCGCCACCATCGGCCACAACCACCCGGCTATCGTCGCGGCGGTGGAGAGTGCAGGGAAGAAGGCCTTCCATCTCTTCAGCGGGATGATCCCCGAAGTGGTCGCCGAACTCGCCCAGGTGCTGGCGAGGGATTGGCTGCCCGGCGATCTCAAACGCTCGATCTTCATCAATACCGGTTCGGAGGCAACGGAAGTCGCGCTACGCATGGCCAAGATGTACACCGGCGGCTACGAGGTGCTCGTTCTCGGCGGCTCGTGGCACGGCATCACCGGCGGTGCCGCATCGGTCTCGATGGCAAGCGACCGCAAGGGATATGGCGTGCCGCCGCCCGGCGTGTTCGTCATCCCGGAGCCGAACGCCTTCCGGCCCTACATCGCGAAGGGCAGCGAAGACGAGTCTGCGCTCGCCAATCTCGAACTCGCCCTGAAGATGTTCGACATGCAGTCGAGCGGGAGGGGTGCTGCGATCATCGCGGAGCCCGTGATCAGCGCCGGCGGCGTGCTGGTGCCGCCGAAGGCGTTCATGGAGGCCCTGCGAAAGGCGGCTGATGAACGCGGCATGCTGCTGATCTTCGACGAGGCCCAGACTGCTTTCGGGCGTATCGGCAAGAAGACGGGATCCGAATATTTCGGGGTCGTTCCGGATATCATGACCATGTCGAAGACGCTCGGCGGTGGGCTTCCGCTTGCGGCGGTATCGACCACCGAGGCGATCGAGAGCAACCTCCACGAGGATCACTTTACTTATTACACCAGCCACGTCTCCGATCCCTTGCTTGCCGAGGTCGGGCTCGCGGTGCTGCGCGTGATCACTGAGGAGAAACTTGTCGCACGCGCCAACGAGATGGGTGCCTACCTGCGAGGCCGGTTCGAAGGGCTCCAGCAGAAATACGAGCAGATCGGCGACATCAGGGGCATGGGCCTTCTGCTTGGCGTCGAGCTGGTCAGTGATCGCAACAGCCGACGCCCAGCCCACCAGCTTGGCGGCCTCACCACGAAGAAGTGCTTCGAGTACGGGCTGAGCATGAACATCCGCCGCCGCCCCGAGCGCGGATCGGTGTGGCGTATCGCGCCGCCGCTGACCGTCTCGACCGAGGAGATCGACCGGGCCGTTGAGATACTTGATCGGGCTTTGAGAGAAAGTCTCGACGAGCTGTCGCGAAATCCAACTGCTTAGCAACTGGTTGGAGGCTGACATGATCCGCGTACACGCGCCGAAGCTCGCGATTGCCGCCGCATCACTCGCGCTGCTCGAGGTGGGGGCCGCACAAGCGGCGAGTCCGACTTTGGAAAAGATCAGGGAGGTCGGCAAGATCAGCTTCGGCTACCGCGAGGCGTCGATTCCGTTCGCCTTTCTCGGAGCAGATCAGAAACCGACCGGGCTCTCGCTCGACCTCTGTGCCGCAGTGGCCGACAAGGTCAAGGTCATGTTGCAGCGGCTCGAGCTGGAGATCGAATACGTTCCGGTGAATGCGTCCAATCGCATCCCGCTGCTCCAGAACAGTACCATCGACGTCGAGTGCGGCAGCACGACCAATACGGCCGAACGGCAAAAGCAGGTGGCGTTCTCCGTTGCGACCTATGTGGCATCGCCGCGCTGGCTGGTGTCGGCCTCGTCGCAGCTGATGGAGCCGAAAGGACTTGACGGGCAGACGGTCGTCATCACGCAGGGTTCGCTGAATTTCGGGGTCGCCAAGAAGCTCCTCGATGACCAGAAGCTGAATGTGACGATCGTGCAGGCCAAGGACCACGCCGAGTCGCTCCTCATGCTGGGAACGGGTCGCGCCACCGCGTGGTTCGAGGACGATATCCTGGTTGCCGGTCTCGTCGCGAACGCCTCCGATCCCAGGGCTTTCCGGATGTTGGCGGCCACCTATGCGCCTTCTTACTATGGGCTAGTGACCCGCAGGGAAGATCCCGAGTTCAAGGCCGTCGTCGATGCCGCGATCAAGGAGAAGATGGTGTCCGGTGAATTCGGGAGGCTCTACGCGAAGTGGTTCGAGTCGCCGATTCCGCCGAAAGGGCAGAACCTCCAGCTTCCCATGAGCGAAGCGATGAAGGCCCGCGTCGCATCCCCCAGCGATGCGCTTGTGCCGTAGGCGATGCTCTCGGCAAACCTTGCGTCAATGCCGCGACTGGCTCTGCCGGAAGTCGCGCGGTGACATCCCGAAATGCTCGCGGAAGACGCGGCCGAAATGCGAGACGTCGTTGAAGCCCCAGGCAAAGGCGATTTCGCTGATGTGGCGGTGGGCGAGTACGGGGGAGGCGAGGTCGCGCCGACATTGAGTGAGGCGCTCACCGAGGACGTAGCGCTGGAACGAGGTGTCGGCGTCGGCGAGGAGATCGTTGACATAGCGGGAGGAGATGCCGAGCGCCGCGGCGGTCTCGGACAGCGAGAGGTCGGGATCGGCAAGATGAGCCCGGATATGCGCCTTCAGCCGGTAGAGCAGGGCGGAGCGATGGGTCGAGGACGGCAGCGGCGTCTTGCCTAGCCGCTCGCCCAGTGCCATCGCCAGGACATCGACGGCCTGTTCCGACAGAGCGGCGGCGTGGTGCGGATCGATCTGATCTGCGCTCTGGCAGAGCCGGTAGATGAAATCGTAGGCGATCCTCTGCAGCGGCGAGTCTGGTCCGAAAGAGCTGGCAGTCAGGTTTTCGGTCGCGCCGAGCCGGCGCTGCAGCATCTCGCGCGGCACCTTGAAGATGGTCTGCGTGAAGGTGCCGTCGAATTTAAGCTCGTACGGCCGCGTGGTGTCATAGAGCGCAAACTCTCCCGGATGCACCACGGCCTCGCGGCCGTCCTGCACCACGCCGCCGGTGCCGCGATTGCCGAGCGCGATCAGGATGAAATCCTGATCCGAGCGCGCGATGCGCGAGGGCGTGCGCAACACGTGCTGACGGTCGGAGCAGACCTCGGAGCATTCCGCCTTGCCCAGTGGTGCCCGGGTGACCGAGCCACGAAAGGCGCTGCCGAGATCGGACTTGCAGTCGAGCCCGACGAAGACGTCGCAGACGATATCCTGCCAGAGCGCAAGGCGGCGATGGCCTGGGCTGTCGTCCGTGGTGAACTGGATTGGCATCTGCAGAGCCTCCCTTTCACATCCCGCAACATCGCGTGTTGGCGCAGGTCTCGTCTGACCGGAGGCAAATCCCGTACCGGGCCGGCGATCCCGTCCGGTCGAGTTTTTGTTCCGCCGCGGTCGAGCGCCCGTCGCCCGACTGGGTCAAATAGACTGCATCGGACCTGGCTTTCGATCAACCGGCAAGAGGTGGCAATGGGCATCGAACATCCGAAATACAAGGTCGCCGTGGTGCAGGCGGCGCCCGCCTGGCTCGATCTCGACGCCTCGATCGAGAAGTCGATCGCCCTGATCAGGGACGCCGCCGAGAAGGGCGCCAAGCTGATCGCCTTTCCGGAAGCCTTCATCCCCGGTTACCCCTGGCACATCTGGATGGATTCGCCCGCCTGGGCCATCGGCCGCGGCTTCGTGCAGCGCTATTTCGACAATTCGCTGTCCTATGACAGTCCGCAGGCCGAGCGGCTGCGCGATGCCGTGCGCAAGGCAGGGCTCACCGCCGTGTTGGGCCTCTCCGAGCGCGAGGGCGGCAGTCTTTATCTGGCGCAATGGCTGATCGGGCCCGATGGCGAGACCATCGCAAAGCGCCGCAAGCTGCGGCCGACCCATGCCGAGCGCACGGTCTATGGCGAGGGCGACGGCAGCGATCTCGCCGTGCACGCGCGGTCCGACATCGGCCGCATCGGCGCACTGTGCTGCTGGGAGCATCTCCAGCCGCTGTCGAAATACGCCATGTACGCCCAGAACGAGCAGGTCCATGTCGCGGCCTGGCCGAGCTTTTCGCTCTACGATCCCTTCGCGCCGGCGCTCGGCGCCGAGGTGAACAACGCCGCCTCGCGCGTTTATGCGGTGGAGGGCTCCTGCTTCGTGCTCGCGCCTTGCGCAACGGTCTCGCAAGCGATGATCGACGAGCTGTGTGACCGGCCGGACAAGCACGCGCTGCTGCATGCCGGCGGTGGCTTCGCTGCGATCTACGGTCCCGATGGCAGCCAGATTGGCGACAAGCTCGCGCCGGACCAGGAAGGCCTCTTGATCGCCGAGATCGATCTTGGCGCCATCGGTGTCGCCAAGAACGCCGCTGATCCGGCCGGGCACTATTCGCGCCCCGACGTGACCCGGCTCCTGCTCAACAAGAAGCGATATCAGCGCGTCGAGCAGTTTGCGTTGCCGGTCGACACCGTCGAGCCCACGGACATTGCCGCGGCGGCGAGCTGATCGCCGCAATCGAGGGAGGCACGCTCATGGAATCCGCAATTCCTCTGCATCTCGAGAGCCCCCGCACGCGCCACAAGCGCGTGCCGGACGATTATCAGCCGCCATACCCGTCCTTCGTGGCGCGCTATAAGCCTGCCGTGAACCGCGTCGTGATGGCCTATTTCGGCCTGCAGTATCGCGGCACGGCGCCGGCGGCTGCGACGGACGCGCTCTCTGACATCGCGGTGCGGTTTGCCGCTGAAGGCGGTCCTTCACATTGGGACCGCGCGCAATATGTTGATCAGGCTGGCTATGAGAACGTCGTCTCGGTGGCCTATTGGGACGACATTGCGCGGTTCGACAAATGGTTTGCACCGGCGCGCGAGGCCTGGACCGGAAAGGCGACCGAGGGTATCGGCACGTTCATCGAGGTGCTGCGCCCCACGGTGGCCCGGCACGAGACGCTGTTTTCCTCGCTCGACCGGCCCGAGGGCGTCGCCGCAATCGCCGGCGGCATGAGCGGCGAGGTGCAGGAGCACGCCTATTGGGGCGGCATGCGCGACCGCATCCCGCTGTCGCAGACCGATCCGATGTCGCCCGGCGGCAATCCCGAATTGATCCGCGACGGCGCGCGGCTGCGCGTGAAGGCGCACGACAATCTCTGCCTGATCCGATCAGGCCAGGATTGGAGCGATACCGAGTCGTCGGAGCGAAAGCTCTATCTGGACGAGGTCGAACCGGTGTTGCGCGAGGGCATGGACTTCCTGCGCGATGACGGCCTCGGCATCGGCTGCTACGCCAACCGTTACATGCGCGTGCTTGCAGCCGACGGGGACGCGAGTGAAAAATCCTACGGTCAAAGCTGGTGGAAGAGCCTGGCTGCGCTGGAGCGGTGGGCGGAATCGCATCCGACCCACGTCAGGATATTCGGCGCCGCGATGAAGTACCTGTCGACGCTCGGCCCCTCGGCAAAACTGCGGCTCTATCACGAGGTCACCGTGGCAACTGCCGACGAGCAGCTCTTCGAATATCTGAATTGTCACGCCAAGACCGGCATGCTGGCGGCGGTGGAGACAGCCCACGCTTGATCGACTAAATGACGCAGTGGCCGAGCAGCTCGGGATGCGCCGCGCAGATGTGATGCGCGCCGGCGTCCCGCAGTTCGGCCTCGCTGCCGTAGCCATAGAGCACGCCGATCGCGGTCATGCCGTTGGTGCGGGCGCCGACCACGTCATGGCTGCGGTCGCCGATCATGATCGCGCTGGCGGGATCGACCTTGGTTTCGTCGAGCGCGTAGCGCAGCAGGTCGCGCTTGTCGACGCGCGTGCCGTCGAGCTCGGAGCCGAATACGCGCTCGAAATACGGTTTTAGGCCAAAATGCTCGACGATACGGGTGGCGTAGACCGCGGGCTTGCTGGTCGCCACGAACATGCGCGGTGTTGTCGCGGCAAGCGTTGTCAGCGTATCCATGATGCCGGCATAGGCCTCGTTCTCGAACAAGCCGACATCGCTGAAGCGTTCGCGATAGAGCAGCAGCGCCCGGTCGGCGAGTTCCGCGCTGCCCGTGAGCTTTTGCAGGCTGGCATGCAGCGGCGGCCCGATGCACCAGGTCAGTTCGTCCTCGCTCGGCACCGCGACGTCGAGCCGCTCCAGAGCGTACTGGATCGAGCGCGTGATCCCTGGCTTGGGGTCGGTCAGCGTGCCGTCGAGATCGAAATAGAGTGTCACCATATTGCCGCGCCTGTGTTGATACCGCCGCCTATTGCCAGACCTAAACGAGGCCGCGGACCAAGGCAAACGCGCAACCATTGTCACGCCGAAATCCGGCCCTCCTGATATGGCCTATCCCTTAAAGCTCGCTATTCGCGGGAGGGAAGCGTAGAGTGGCGCCATCACCGCCTTCCATTGGCATCGACCGGTGACTGAGGGTCACCAGCGCTCCCGCCGACTGAGCAGGAGCGTGCATGACTCGAGTTCGTCTGGTCGACTGGATCCGCCGGAGAGCGCTTCTTCTCGCATTGATACTTGGCACATTGATACTTGGCACATTGTTGCAAGGCGCTGTCGCGGCAGGACCGGACTGCCGGGCGATCGAAAGCACGAGCGGACGTCTCGCCTGCTACGATGCTGCGTTTCCTCCGAAGGAAAAAAAGCCCGCTGCTGCGGAGGGCGATGGGTCCCGTGCTGCCTACAAGGACCCGTTCGTGGCGGAAGAGGCCAGAACGGCAGCGAAGCTGAAGAACATCTGCCGCGGCTGTTGAGGGTTGCTCGTTCGCCGCGTTCTCGTTGATCGGCGAACCCGGACGAGAGATCGAGACAATTTTCAGGAGAGGCCGGATGAGCGAGCGACTTGAAACTCTGAAGAAGGCCCGTGATCGCATGATCGAGGACAGGGACGCGCATGCGAAGGTGCTGGCCGCCCCCTTTGTGCGCGACACCGCCGAGCGAGCGCGTAACAAGTTCATCGAGATCCAGGCGCTGATCGATTCCCTCGACCGCGCCATCCGGGGCGAAGTCCCGGTTCCGGTCAAAAACTAAGGCAGTAGGCAGCGACACCGGCGGAGCGTTCATTGCTGATGCCGCTAGCGCTCCCTCATTGCTGTCTCGCCCATTCGACGATGGCGGTCGCCTCCGCGCCTGCCCGGGTTTCCCAGGCGGCGATCGCGTCCTTTGCTGCCTTCCGCAGCTCCGTGACAAGGAACGCAGGCGCCGGCTCGGCGATATGGACGCCATTGTCGCGCATGCGCGCATAGTTCTCGATGGTGCGGTGGGTCAGTAGTGCGAGCTGGCTCTGTTCTGTCTCGGCCGCCGCGGCCAGCACCTCGCGCTGCATCGGCTCGGACAGTTCGGCAAAGGCATCGCTGCGGACGAAGGCGATCGAGATTGGCATCGCGTAGTTGATGGCCGTGAAATGCGGCAGGAAGTCCCACAATTTGCGCCCCGCGCCGCCGTCGCCGGAGGTGAGGAAGGCATTCAGCCGGTGCTCCTTCAGTCCGGCGAGCGCCGCGTCCATCGGCAGGAATTGCGCGTTCGCGCCGGCCGCGCGCATGACCTCGGTGGAATTGGCATCGTAGGTTCGCAAATTCAGTTTCGGCAAATCGTCGGCACCATCGAGCCACCGTTCCGACCAGAGGCCCGTGGCCGGCCAGATCGTCACATAGAGCAGCTTGAGGCCGCGCGCCGCGAGCGCCTTCTCATAGAGCGGGCGCGCCCGCAGATTGGTAGCGCGGGCGAGATCGACCGATTGCACCAGAAAGGGCAGGGTAGACAATCCGAACACAGGGTCGAGGCCCGAGAGCGCGCCCGCGAAGGCATCGCCGCCCGCGATCCGGCCGTCCAGCGTCGCGCGCGGCATCTCGCCCGAGTTGATCTTGAGCTGGTTGTCGAAGGCGTTCATCACGGTCACGAAACCGTGGGTACGCTCGGAGACGCGGCTGGCGAAGGTCGTGAGTCCAATCCCGGAGATGTTATTCTCGGGGTATTCCGTGGTCATCCGCCAGGTGACCTGGGATGTGACTTGAGACGCGACTTGAGACGTCACCTGCGCGGCCGCTGGCGCGACGTTCAGGATGAGTGCGGCGAGGACAAGGATCGCGCGGATCCGTTTGGCGGGGTAACGCATTGGGAGAAACAGGTCAGGCAGCATATATTGGCGACTCGTCAAACCATGGCACAATGCCACAACATTGTTGAACGCACTGTCGCATGCCGCGCCGAGGCGCGCCACCGCCATGCCTGCACAGGATGGGTGCAGATTGCGATGTGCATCATCCCCGCGTTGCTTGTCTCGGTGACACGGGCGGCGGCGTGGGACAGTTCGCCCGCCAAGACCGATGTCGCCGTCCCCAGCGTCGAAGAGCTCGCGATGCCGCCGGCGAAGCCCGCGGATGCGCGCGAGAGCGACACGCGGGAGTCGATCTGCCTGATTATCGAGGCCGCGGCGCGCGATGCCAATCTGCCGCTGGAGTTCTTCGCCCGCGTGATCTGGCAGGAGAGCCGCTTCCAGACCGATGCGGTCGGGCCGGTGACGCGCAGCGGTGAGCGGGCGCAGGGGATCGCGCAGTTCATGCCGGGCACCGCGAGCGAGCGCGGGCTGCTCAATCCCTTCAATCCGGTGCAGGCGCTGCCGAAATCGGCGGAATTCCTGAACGAGCTGCGCAACCAGTTCGGCAATCTCGGCCTGGCCGCCGCCGCCTACAATGCCGGGCCGCGCCGGGTGCAGGAATGGCTCGCCGGCACCGGCGGCATGCCGGAGCAGACCCGCAATTACGTTCTTGCCATCACTGGCACGAGCGTCGATGCCTGGGCCAAGGCGGGCGCGACCGGCAAGGGGCCGCCGAGTGCGCCACCGACGAGCTGCCGCGATCTGATGGCGCTTTTGAAGCGCGCGCCGAATGCCTTCGTCGCCGAGCTCGAGCAGCATGTGGAGCTCGCGGCCGCTAAGATCTGGGGCGTGCAGCTCGCCGCGGGCTTTGACCGCAACCGGGCGCTGGCGATGTATTCCCGTGCGGTCACGCGGCTGAGCGCCGTGATCGGCGCACGTGATCCGAGCCTGCTCAGCTCAGTGATGCGCAGCCGCGGCACGCGCGCCTTCTACCAGGTGCGCATCGGCGCCGATACGCGGAGCGAGGCGGATGAACTCTGCGGTCGCATCCGCAAGGCTGGCGGGGCGTGCTTCGTGCTGAAGAACCGCGGTGTGAGCGGGTAGGAGAGAGCTGGAGCTGCTCCGTGGTGAGGAGCGAGGTCAAGCATTGCTTGATCTTGCGCGTTGGATGCAACCGTGTGAAAGGACAATCGACGCGCGAACAGACCGCGGAGAGTGGAGCTTCGGAACCTGATGCAGGTGATCGGCGACGCAACACCCGCAGATTCCGCCGGAACGGTCCAAAGAATTGCTCTGGCGTGCGCTTGTGTGGCGAGCCTAGTGCTCTGGCTTGCCTTGAATGCAGACTTCTCCAACGCTCTATTGTGGGCTGCGAAGCTGGAAGGGCATCCGATCAGCGGAACCGTCGGGGTGAGCAAGGTCGTCATCTGCCTCGGCTGGAGCTCGTTGGCGTTCTGGCTCATCTGCCACCGGTACCAGATAAGAATGACCGCCGTTTTGGCGCTGTTGGCGGTCACTCTCGTTGCCTGGATCGGCTCCAGCGTTGTCGACATCAAGTTTTTTGATCTGCCCGTCGCCAAACTGATTGTCCAGTCGGTGCCGCTTACGCTGTTGTACACTTTCAAGCTGCCATTGATCGCCATCGCTCTCGCATATTTCATCGTGACCAGGCGGGCGTCCATTCATGCTTTTGAACGGCTATCCTTGGCAGGCTCATTGGGCCCGTGTGCGATCATGGTGTGGACCGGCTTGTTCGATGTGATCTCTCCGGGCATCGCCTGGCGCTAGGCAACGTTGACGGTGCATGCCAGCCCCGCCGCACGCTTTCTTGACGCGAACCGCTGTATTGCCCGTTATGGGGCACGATTCCTCCCAGCCAAGACTCCCGTGGCGCTTCCTCCGCTCGATTCACCTCAATGGCAAAGTCCGTGGCGCGCCTTTGCGTGGGGGCTGCGCTCGATCACGCAGACGATCCTCACTCTGGTCCTGTTCGCGACCTATCTCGGCATTGGCGCGCTCGCGCACGATACCCATTTCAGCCTGCTATGGGCGCTCTGCTCGACGCTGTTCGTCTGGGCAGGTCCGGCGCAGATCATCCTGATCACCACGCTTGGCTCCGGTGCAACAATCGTCCAGTCCGCGATCGCGGTCACCGTCAGTGCGATCCGGCTGTTTCCGATGGTGGTTTCGGTGCTGCCGCTGATGCGCACGCCCACGACGAAACGGCGCGAGCTGTTTTTTGCGGCGCATCTCACCGCGGTGACACTGTGGGTCGAATGCCATCGCTTCCTGCCGCAGGTGCCGCGTGAACGCCGGATCGCCTTCGTCAACGGACTTGGCTTCGGTCTTGTCTCGGTGTGTCTCACCGCCAACACGGTCGGCTATTTCCTCGCCGCCAACCTGACCCAGACGCTTGGCGCGGCGATCCTTTTGCTGACGCCGTTGTCGTTCCTGTTCTCGACCGCACGCAACAGCCGTGAGGTCGCCGACGTCGTCGCGCTGACGCTCGGGATCCTGCTCTATCCACTGGCCGCGAAGATGAACTCCGGCCTCGACATTCTCGTCAGCGGCCTCGTGGCTGGCACGATCGCCTATGGCGTGCATTGGTGGCGGGAGGTGCGCGCATGAGCTTTGCGCAACTCATTGGCGACTGGCACGCGCTGGCGGTGCTGTTCGTCGCCGGCGTTGTTCCCAACCAGATATGGCGCATGCTGGGCCTGTGGTTCGGGGGCGGCATCGACGAGGGCTCCGAGCTTCTGGTCTGGGTGCGGGCGGTCGCCACCGCGATCCTGGCCGGCGTCATCGCCCAGATCGTGGTGGAGCCGCCCGGGGCGCTTGCGAGTGTGCCGGATGCCTTACGCTACGGTGCGGTCGGCGCCGGCCTCGTCGTCTTCCTATTGACCCGCCGCTCGATCTTCGCGGGCGTGGTCGCGGGTGAAGTCTTCATGCTGGCCGGCAAGTGGTGGTTGGGCTAAAACCGCCGGCGAACAGCAGGGAATTGGAAATATGGTTCGCGAAAACGAGCTCCGCGAGGGTGAAGTCTCTATCGAGCTGCCGCCGACGCAGGATGCCGGCCTCGTCTTCATCGGCCGCATCCGCACGCCCTGGAGCTCGCGGATGGAGACCCCGCGCCAGGGCCGGACAGACGGCCCGATATGCCGCCTCGAGATCTTCGAGCCGTTCGTGCCGGCGATCAAGGGTGTCGATTTCTACAGCAATCTCGAAGTGCTCTACTGGCTCGACAAGTCGCGCCGTGACATCATCTTGCAAAGCCCGAAGAACAACGAGAAGACCCGCGGCACGTTTTCTCTGCGCTCGCCGGTGCGCCCCAATCCGATCGGCACCTCGATCGTGAAGCTGGTCGGCATTGAGGGCAACGCGATTCTGGTGCGCGGGCTCGATTGCCTCGACAACACGCCGCTGATCGACATCAAGCCGGATCGTTGCGAGTTCACGCCGCTTGCCGCGCCGCAGCCGGGGGATTTCCAGACGGAATGAGAGGCGCGCTCCGCCCCACCGTCATTGCGAGGAGCTCTTGCGACGAAGCAATCCAGACTGTAGCCGCGGAGGCAGTCTGGATTGCTTCGCTGCGCTCGCAATGACGGGTGGAGAGCGTCAGCCCGCCTTCAACGCTGCGATCAGCTTGGTCGCGTTCTCTTCCAGCACCTTGACGTCTTCCTTGCGGCTGGCGGGCGGAAGCATCGCCACGCCGTCGTGGCGCGGCATCACGTGCATGTGGAGATGAAACACCACCTGTCCGCCGGCCGCCTCGTTGAACTGCTGCACGGTGATGCCGTTGGCCCTGAACGCCGTCATCGCTGCGGCAGCGATCTTGTGCGCGCCGCGGGCGACATGGGCGTAGTCATCAGGCTTGATGTCGAGGATGTTGCGGGCAGGAGCTTTTGGAATCACCAGCGTGTGGCCCGGTACCCGCGGCATGATGTCGAGGAACGCGAGCACGTGCTCATCCTCGTAAACCTTGTGGCAGGAGAACTCGCCGCGCAGGATCTTCGCGAAGATGTTGTTGGGGTCGTAGGCTGTCATGGCGGCGGCTCCCTGGAATTTTGCGCTTACTGTCACCAGCCGCAACGAACCGTCAAGGCGCCTCGTCGGCGCCTTTGCGGAACGGGCCGAGCTCGGCCAGCTCCCATCCGGCTTCCGCAACATAGGCGCGCTCGCGCTTGAGGTAATCGTCGATGGCGCGGCGCAAGCCCGGATCGGCGATGAAATGAGCGGAGTGGGTGGTCCGCGGCAGGTAGCCGCGTGCGATCTTGTGCTCGCCCTGCGCGCCGGCCTCGACATTCCCCAGGCCGCGTTTGATGGCGAAGTCGATCGCCTGATAATAGCAGACCTCGAAATGCAGGAAGGGATGATGCTCGACCGCACCCCAGTTGCGGCCGAACAGCGTGTCCGAACCGATGAAGTTGATCGCGCCCGCGATCCAGCGATCGTTGCGGCGTGCCATGACCAGCAGCACGTCCTGGCTCATGGTCTCGCCGATCAGCGAAAAGAATTCCCGCGTCAGATATGGCCGGCCCCATTTGCGCGAGCCGGTCTCCATGTAGAACATGAAAAACGCATCCCATGCGTCTTCGGTGATGTCCTTGCCCGTGAGGCAGTGGATGGTGATCCCGGCAGCCAGCGCATCGCGCCGCTCGCGCTTGATCGATTTGCGGTGGCGGGAGTTCAGCGTCGCCAGGAAATCGTCGAAACTCGCAAAGCCCTCGTTGTGCCAATGGAACTGCTGGTCGGTGCGCTGGAGGAAGCCGTGCTCGGCGAGCAGCTTCCACTCCGCCTCGCGCGCGAAAGTGACGTGCACCGAGGAAGCCTTGCTGACGCCGCACAGCGCCACCAGCCCGCTCGCCAGCGCCTCCGTGATGCGCTCGCCGTCGACGCCGTCGCGAACCAGCAGCCGCGGTCCCGTCGCCGGCGTGAAGGGAACTGAAACCTGCAGCTTCGGATAGTAACGCCCGCCGGCGCGCTCGTAGGCGTCCGCCCAGCCGCGGTCGAAGACGTATTCGCCTTGCGAGTGCGATTTCAGATAGCAGGGCACGACGCCGGCGACGCGGCCGTCGATCTTGGCCACGAGGTGCCGCGGCCCCCAGCCGGTGCGGATCGTTGCCGAACCCGATTTCTCAACGGCGGATAAAAACGCGTGGGAGACGAAAGGGTTATAGGCAGGCTTTGAGAGGCCGAGGGAATCGCCTGGAAGCCCGGATGAGGTTCCCTTGCCATGCCCGTTACAGGACTTGCCGGGATTGGCGCAGGCGTCCCAGTCGTCCGGCGATACTTCGCCAATGGAAGGTACGGCCTCAAGGGTGATTTCGGATGGTGCCATCATGCCCAAGATCGTGCATTGCAGCAGCGACTTCAAGAGTGGGGAACATCAAGCCTACGGCACGAAGCCCTCGAAGATCATCTGATCCGCATATTGTGTGACCCGCGTCCGTTGCTCGGTCGTACGCACGGTCCAGCCGAGCAGAGCGCAGCCGAACACATTGCGGGCGATCCAGGGGGCGGGGGCGGGCAGGTCGTCGACCCTGAAGGCGACGAAATCCGGCTGGGTCTGGAAGCCGTGGCGCAGGTACAGCATGCTGTCGCGCTGCTGCTGGGTCAGGTAAGCCCAGTATTCGTCCTCATAGCTCCGCTGCGCGACGATGCCGCGGGGGCGGGAGGGCAACAGCTCGCGCAGCGCCAGTACCTGGTCCGGGTCGAAGGACATGCCGACGGCGGGGCCGTCATAGGATGCCAGCACCTCGGCCATCCGCTTCACCAGCTTGCGGTCGCCGTCAAAATGGCTCTTGACCTCGATCACCAGCGGCACGCGGCCGGCGACCAGGCCGCAGAGATCGCTGAGCGACATCATCCGCTCGGCCGTGTCCTTGAAGGTGAGCGCCTTCAGCTCGGCGGCGGTCTTGTCGACCAGCGGCCCGGTGGTTTCGGTGAGGCGGCCGAGCGCATGATCGTGATGCACCATGGCCTCGCCGTCGGCGGAGAGCTGGATGTCGACCTCGATCGAGAAATTGCCCGCAATCGCGGCCTGTACCGCGCCCGGCATGTTCTCGACGATGCCGCGGGCAATGTCGTGCAGGCCGCGATGGGCGACCGGGCGGGCTGTCAGCCAATCAGGAGCGCGCATTCGCCTCAGGCGACCTCGAACACGCCTTCGACCTCGACCGCCGCATCCGCGGGCAGGGAGGCGACGCCGACGGTGGTGCGGGCATGGCGGCCCTTGTCACCGAAGGCAGCGACCATCAGGTCGGAGGCGCCGTTGAGGACCTTCGGCCCGTCCAGGAAGTCCGGCGCCGAGTTGATGAAGCCGCCGAGGCGCACCACGCGCACGACCTTGTCGAGGTCGCCGAGCGCCGCCTTGACCTGGGCCAGCAGGTTGACGGCGCAGCCGCGGGCGGCTGCGGCGCCGTCTTCGATGGTCACGCCGGCGCCGAGCTTGCCCTTGGCGATCAGCTTGCCGGCGGGATCGAAGCAAACCTGGCCCGAGACGAACAGCAGATTACCGGTGCGCACAAACGGCACGTAATTGGCTACCGGGGTGGGGGCCTCGTGTAGCTTGATGCCCTGTTCCGCCAGCTTCTGCTCGACCGTGCCCGCCATGTCCGACCCTCGTTGTCCAAAATCCATCCGCCCGGGCGCATCTGTTGCAGCGCGGGCGAGCCCTGTTTCGCCCATCGTGCCGCCACATGCAAGCAACCCTCGGGGGTGGCAATTTGTTGAGGCGGGGCAGAAGGTTCAACCCAGGGGCCGCAACTTTACGTGAAACGGCCTCAGTTGCGACGCAATGGAACGGTCATTAAAATGTCGAATCTGCGCTTTCCCCAAGGGACCAGACATGCTGCACCTTTTCCGGACTTCGCTCGGTGTGACGGCGCTCGCGGCGGCCGCTCTCGGCCCCGGAGGCGGGGCGCTGGCCGCGAACGGTCCGTTCCTCGCGCATCAGGCGCTCTATGATTTGAGCCTGGTGAAATCGCGCTCCAATTCGATCAACAGCGCGCGCGGCCGCATCCTCTACAATTTCACCGGAAGTTCGTGCGAGGGCTACACCTCCGAATTCCGCCAGGTCTCCGAGCTCGACAGCGGCGAGGGCAAGGTCACGCTCAGCGACCTCCGCTCCAATTCCTGGGAGGACGCCGGCGGCAAAAGCTACCGCTTCAAGATCGAGACGCGGATGAACGAGGCGGATGCCGGCCGGGTCGACGGCTCGGCGGAGCGCGACGGCGACCACATCAACGTCAAGCTGAAGCTGCCGGCGCCGAAGAGCTTTACGCTCGACGGCAAGATCGTATTCCCGACCGAACAGATCCAGCGCATCATTGCCGCTGCCAAGGACGGCAAGTCGCTGCTCGAGCTCTCCGTCTATGACGGCTCCGACGATGGCCAGAAGGTCTACAACACGCTGACCGTGATCGGCCAGCCGATCCCCGCTGAGCGCGCCGGCCCGCCCGATCCGTCGACATCCGACGAGCACATGAAGGCGCTCAAGCGCTGGCCCGTCACCGTCAGCTATTTCGACCGCGAGGCCCAGCGGAAGGAAGGCGAGCAGACGCCGGTCTACGCGATGGCGTTCGAGCTCTACGAGAACGGTGTCTCGCGCCAGCTTGTGCTCGATTACAACGATTTTGTGATTTCGGGCGCGATGGGCAAGTTCGACGCGAAGGACAGCAAGCCCTGCAATTGAGGGCTGGTCTGCAACGCGGTCTCTGGCTACGCTCCCTCCCAAACACAAACAACCGGGAGGCTCATCATGCCCAAGCTCGATCATCTCCGCCCCAGCGGCCTGCATCACAATCCCGCCTATTCGCATGTCGTCACCGCCACCGGTGCGCGGACGATCTACATCTCCGGCCAGGTGTCGGTGGACGAGGAGGGGCGGATCGTCGGCGAGGGCGACATCGCCGCGCAGACCACGCAGGTGATGCAGAATCTCGGGCACGCGCTGAAAGCAGCCGGCGCGAGCTACGCTAATATCGTGAAGATCACGACCTTCGTCGTGAACTACAAGCCGGAGCTGCGCCCGATCATCGGCAAGGCACGCTCGGCCTTCTTCGAAGGCATGGAGCCGCCGGCCTCGACGCTCGTCGGCGTCTCGGCGCTCGCCGCGCCGGAATGGATGATCGAGATCGAGGCGGTCGCGGTCGCGGATTGAGGTCTTTCCCGTAGCCCGGATGGAGCGAAGCGTAATCCGGGTTACGAGTAAGTCTTCTTGGACATCTCTTGCAGGACAGCCATCGCGTCGTCCGCCCTGTCAGCCGGCACAAACAGATGATCGTGGTGGAACGCCGAAACGGCGTTCACGCTGATGCCGGCTGTGGCGAGACGCGCCGTGATCGCCGCCAGGAAGCCCACCGCATCGAGTGCGGAGTGAACCGTCAGGGTGATCAGGCACGATGCGAATGCGTACCGTAGTCCCGCCGCTTCGGCCTGTTCGCGTGGGATCACGAGCGTCGTTCCTTCCTGCTCGCGGAACGTCAGCAAAGGGCTGAGCGCCGCGGGGATCGGCTGGTTTGTCGGGATGGCGCAGAACACGAAAATGCCCGGCCGCCGATCCGGCTTCATGTCTCTCAGCAGCGCGTCGAGATCGCATTCGCCTTTCATCACTCCTGCGCCTTTTCTGGCCCCTCATACGCGATGCCGCGGATCACTGCGGCGCTGCCGAACTTCTTGCGCAGGCTGTCCACCGCGCGCTCGGCATGGGCGGCGCGGCGGTCGAGCATGTCGGTGTCGTCGGCAACCGAGCCCTCGCGCAGGGCGCTGACGCCGGCGCCCATCAGGCGGAAGGCGGTGCCGTCGATCTCTTTCGCCAGCATCTCGCGGCAGATCGAGAAGATCTTCGCGGCAAGCTGCGTCGGGGCCGTGATCGACTGCGAGCGCGTGCGCTGGCGGAAATCCGCGGTCTTCAGCTTCAGCGTGACGGTCAGGCCGGCGAGCTCGCTGCTCTTGAGGCGAGACGACGTCTTTTCGCACAGCCGCCACAGGATCTTCTCCAGCGTCGCAAAATCCCGGATGTCGGTCTCGAACGTCGTCTCGCTCGAAATCGTTTTGGCGCCCCGATCGGGCTCGACGCGGCGGTCGTCGATGCCGCGCGCCAGCCGCCACAGCCTGCGGCCGTCGCTCGGGAACTGCCGCATCATCTCGATCTCGTCGGCCTTCTGCAGGTCGGCGATGATGCGGAAGCCGCGTTGCACCAGACGCTCCTGCGTCGCGGGGCCGACGCCGAAAATGAAACCGACCGGCCTCGAAGCCAGCATCGCGCGCGCTTCCTCCTGGTCGAGCGCGGCAAACCCGCGCGGCTTGTCGAGGTCGGAGGCGATCTTCGCCAGGAACTTGTTGCAGGAGAGGCCGACCGAGACGCTGATGCCGATGTCGTGCTCGATGTTGCGTGCGAACCGCGCCAGCACCTTGGCCGGGATCATGCCGTGCACCCGCTCGGTGCCGGAGAGATCGAGGAACGCCTCGTCGATCGAGAGCGGCTCGACCAACGGCGTCAGCGCCTGCATGGCCTGGCGCACCTCGCGCCCGACCCGGACATATTTCGCCATGTCCGGCGGGATCACAGCGGCATGCGGGCAGGCTTCCAGCGCCTTGTACATCGGCATGGCCGAGCGCACGCCGTAGGTGCGCGCGATATAGCAGGCAGCCGACACCACGCCGCGCTTGCCCCCGCCGATGATGACGGGCTTGTCGGCGATGTCGGGATTGTCGCGTTTCTCGACGGTCGCGTAGAAGGCGTCGCAGTCGATATGGGCGATGGTCAGGCTTGCGAGCGCGCGGTGGCGGGCGAGGCGGGGGGAACCGCAGGCGGAACAGCGCCGCACGCCCATATCCAGATCGGCCGAACAATCCCGGCAGAAGCAGCGGGGCCCGGCCGTCTGCAGGGAGGTCACGGCACGTCGCGCTCCCAATTGGGGTCGCCGAGCGCGTCGCCGAGAACCTGCCGCGCTGCGGCAACGTTGGTCGGATGCAGTTCCGCGGACGAGGCAAAGGCCTTCACCGTGGCGTCATCGCGCATCACGAAATCGAGCACGCTGAGGAGGAAATTGGGGTCCGAGGCGGCATTGCGCAGCATCTCGGGGCCGACCCCTGTCTCGGCCAGGAACAGGCCCAGCCGCTCGGGTTCGGCCGCGACGAAAGACAGCGCCTGAAGCGCAACGATTTCAGCGACTTCGCGGGGGTTGTGAACAGGCTTTTTCACGTGGCCGGTTTGCCTTTCCGTTAACTTTCGGTGTCTACTTTGGGGCCACCATGCCCGAGTCTCGTTCCTGAGTCTTGCGACCCCCGACAAGCAACTGGAAACCACATCGCAGAAAGTCGGCCCTCGGGTTTAACGAAACTCAAGCGAATTCGAGGCTAGTTTGAATCCAGTTTTCGAAGCGCCGGCGACCGGCGCCTGAGGCGTCACATGCATCGGTCTGCGGACCAATCAGGAGGGCGGGATGGCTAAGACCGTCCTGATCGTGGAAGACAACGAGCTCAACATGAAGCTCTTCCGCGACCTGTTGGAGGCGCACGGCTACCAGACCACCGGTACCAGCAACGGCTACGAGGCGCTCGACCTCGTTCGCAAGATGCGGCCCGACCTCGTGCTGATGGATATCCAATTGCCGCAGGTCTCGGGCCTGGAGGTGACGCGCTGGATCAAGGACGATCCGGAGCTGCGCAGTATTCCCGTCGTCGCCGTCACGGCGTTCGCGATGAAGGGCGACGAAGAGCGCATCCGCGAGGGCGGCTGCGAAGCCTATTTGTCCAAGCCGATCTCGGTCGGCAAATTCATTGAGACGGTCCGACGTTTCATCGGATAGGAAGTGAGTTCACAGTGTCCGCGCGTATCCTCGTCGTCGACGACGTCCCAGCCAACGTCAAGCTGCTCGAAGCCCGCCTATCCGCCGAATACTTCGACGTGATGACCGCCGCAAACGGCACCGAGGCGCTGGCGATCTGCGCCCGCGCCGAATGCGACATCATCCTGCTCGACGTCATGATGCCGGACATGGACGGTTTCGAGGTCTGCCGCCGCCTCAAGACCGATCCGGCCACCCATCACATTCCGGTCGTGATGGTCACCGCGCTCGACAGCCCGTCCGACCGCAACCGCGGGCTGGAGGCCGGTGCCGACGATTTCCTGACAAAACCCGTCTCCGATGTCGTGCTGATCGCGCGCGTGCGCTCGCTGACCCGGCTGAAGATGATGACCGACGAGCTGCGCATGCGCGCCATCACCTCGCTCGAGATCGGTATGCAGGCGCCCGAGCGCAGTGCAATCTCGGACACCGGCAAGGGCGGCCGCATCCTGCTGGTCGACGACCGCCAGTCTTCCTATGAGCGGCTGGCGACGATCCTCGCCGCCGAGCACACCATCGACGTCGAGCCGAACCCGACGGAGGCGCTGTTCCACGCCGCCGAGGGCAACTACGACCTGCTGATCGTCTCGCTCGACCTCAACAATTTCGACGGCCTGCGGCTGTGCAGCCAGGCGCGCTCGCTGGAGCGCACGCGGCATGTGCCGATCCTGGCGATCGCCGACCCCGAGAACGCGACGCGGCTGCTGCGTGGGCTCGAAATCGGGGTCAACGACTATCTGCTGCGTCCCATCGACAAGATCGAGCTGCTGGCGCGTGCCCGCACCCAGATCCGCCGCCGCCGCTACACCGACCATTTGCGCGACAACGTGCAGAACTCGATCGAGATGGCGATCACGGATGCGCTCACCGGGCTGCACAATCGCCGCTACATGGAGAGCCATCTGGCGACGCTGGCCGAGCAGGCCGCGACCCGCGGCAAGCCGCTGGCGCTGATGATCCTGGACATCGACTACTTCAAATCGATCAACGACAATTACGGCCACGACGCCGGCGACGACGTGCTGCGAGAATTCGCCGTGCGGGTGCGCAAGTCGATCCGCGGCATCGACCTGGCCTGCCGCTACGGCGGCGAGGAATTCGTGATCGTGATGCCGGAGACCGATCTCCACGTCGCCGGCATGGTGGCCGAGCGCCTGCGCCGCTCGATCGCCGGCGAGCCCTTTGCGATCCACAAGGGCACCAAGCGCATCGAGGTCACGATCTCGATCGGCCTGACCACGCTGGAGCAGAAGGGCGAGGCGGTTGGCGACGTCCTCAAGCGCGCCGACACCGCGCTCTATCGTGCCAAGCACGACGGCCGCAATCGCGTGGTGTCGCACGCGGCGTGAGGCCGCTCGCACAGGCCGGCGCAAAAAAACGCGAAAACAACCCCATGCACAGTAGCAGACGCCAGCTAAGTCAATAGCTTACGCGGGTGGCAAAACGGCTGAAGCAGGCGGCAGGCCGTTTGACTCGTCGGGCAAAACAGGAGCATGCTGGTAGCATCCCGAACATCCCAAAAACTCCGCCGTCATTCCCCGCGCAGGCGAGGAATCCAGCACGCCACGGCGGGACAAGCGGGCGTCCACCCTTCAAGTCAGGCAGGATACGGCTCCGACCATTCTGCCTTGGCCAGGGCCGCGCCGGTGCTGGACTTTGCGATGATTTCGTAAGTGTACAGGCCGGAATTGCAGGGGCCCCAGGTTCGTAAGCTCTCCGGCTTCACGATGTTATCTGAAGGAAATGGGATCTCCTGGCCCCCCATCTCGTAGTTCTTCTCTCTGCGAAACTTGACGACGATCGTGCGCGTGCCGGGCGGAACACTTTTCATCTTGATTTCGGGATTTGGAAAGACGGTGGTGCAGGGCCGCGGAGGTCCAAACGTGAATTGGATATTCATCTCGTCGGCCCAGGCCTGGGTGCCGATGATCAGAAATGAAATTGGTAGCAACGACGAAAATCTAATCATGGGCACGCCCCAAAAAGAAACCAGTGTATCGGCAGGGCCGCCTGATGCCAAGTTTACCCCATGTCTCCCCCTCGCAGCCCTTGGCCTTCCACTCCCTTCAGCACGTCACAGAAAAGGCCCGCCGTAGCGGGCCCTGTGGAGATGGACAAAGTCCGGATTACTTCTGATCGACGTTGCTGGTCCCCGAACCTGGCGTACCGATCGGCAAGCCGTTCGCCGCATGACCGACGCCAACGCCCGGCGCACTGACGGCTCCAGGAGTTTGATCTTGCGGAAGCGTCTTGATGCCCGTCCTTGCTTGCTCGGCGGGGCTCATCTGGCCCCTGTTGTCGCTGTTGGCACCGTTGGTCGCCGTGATGCCGGACCTGTCGCTCCCGTTTTGCGTGCCCGTCTGTGTCGACCCGGACGCGGTGCCGCTCGTGCCCGAGCTGCCCGGTGCGGCCGGTGTGCTCGCGGTATTGCCGTTCGGCGTCGGGGGCTGAACGTTCGGGTTGGTTGGAGAGTTGTTGGTGTGAGCGCCGGTTGAGGTTCCGTTTGTGCCCATGCCGGATGGCGCCGAGGGGCCTCCACTAGCGGCGCCAGACGTGCCAGTACCTGCGCCTGAGCTCGCGGATGATCCGGACGCGCCGCCGCTCGCGGCCGCGCCACCCGCGCCGCCGCCGGCACCACCACCTCCTCCTCCGCCGCCTTGTGCGAGGACGGGGGCGGCAACAGCGAAGGACAGCGCGGCTGTAAGAAGAAGCGTTTTTCGATTCATGACCTTCTCCATGTAAAGAAGGTCAACTACGCCGAAATGGCGATGGTTCCTTTCAGTTCACTTCCTTCAACAGACATTGCGGTGCGTGCTCGCCTCCGGCCTTTTTGCGGCGAGCGGATCGGGTTCTGGTCCTTCGGCTGCGTCAGGGATGCCGGGCCGCCCGCTCCCCTGGCTTCACCGCAGCCTCATTGCCCACATCCACCCCCGCATTCCGCAATAACACCGTCGCCGCTTCCTTGGCGGCGCGGGCCATTGCGGGGTCGTCGCGGACGAGGTCCTGCGCGATCGAGCCGTCGACCAGCAGCACGAGCTGCGTTGCGAGCGCCTCCGCGTTCGCAACGCCGAGCTCGTTGAGGCGGTCGCGAAACCAGATGCGGCGGCTTTCCTTGAAGGCGATTGCGATCTTCTTCACGGCGCGGTCGGCCGGGCCAAGCTCGGCGACCGCATTCACGAACGGACAGCCGCGAAAGTCTTTTGCGGCGAAGCGGCGCTCCAGCGAATCGAATGTTGCGAGGATCTGCTCGGCCGGAGGCTTGTCGGAGGGGCGGGGCTGCACGAAGCGGCGCTCCAGATAGGCCGCGATCAGCGCGTCCTTGGAGGGGAAGTGGTTGTAGAGCGTGCGCTTGGAGATGCCGATCTCGGCCGCGATGGTGTCGACGCCGATGGCGCGAATGCCCTGCAGATAGAACAGCCTGTCGGCGGTCTCGAGGATCCGCTCTTTCATCGTCTGTGGGGCGGGCGGGGGAGCCATGCGGCGGTGAATGTCCTGTTCGCTTGACAGCGCACGCTATCCATAGCCTAAGTACACAGGTCTGTGTAACCAAAATCAACCGATATTGCAGACGACGGCGCCCCCGCCGCGCCGATGAGGGAGAAGAAAATGCCCCTGTTGCAGGTCCTGCGCCCGACATTGCCTATCCTGATCGGCGCCTCGATCATGCTGACGCTGAGCATGGGGCTGCGGCAGAGCCTCGGCATCTTCATGCAGCCGCTGACCCACGACATCCATTTGTCAATCTCCGACTTCACACTGGCGCTCGCCGTGCAAAACCTCGCCTGGGGCTTTCTTCAGCCGCTCGCCGGCGCGATGACCACGCGCTACGGCTTCCGTCCCATCATGATCGCAGGCTCGTTCATGTACATCGCGGGCCTGGTGCTGATGGCAACCGCGAACGGCCTCGTCGCCATCATGATCGGCGCCGGCGTGCTGATCGGGACGTCGCTGGCCTGCACCGCGGCGGTGATCGCGATGTCGGTGGCGGCGCGCGCAGTGCCCGCAACGGTGCGTTCCACCGTGCTCGGCATCGTCTCGGGCGCGGGCTCGCTCGGTGCGCTGCTATCGGCGCCGATCGGGCAGATGCTCAACGAGGGATTCGGCTGGCGCGTCGGGCTCGCCGGCTTCGTGGTGATGTCGGTGCTGATGATCCCGGCGGCCTGGTATGCCGGGCGCGTCGACGCGGTCCCGCTGCCGAAGCCCGCGACTGACGAGATCGTCGATGCCACGGCCATGATCGCGGCGAAGACCGCGTTCGGCAACGCGTCATTCGTGGTGATGACCTGCGCCTATCTGGTCTGCGGCATGCAGCTCGTGTTCCTCACCACGCATCTGCCGTCCTATCTCGCGATCTGCGGCCTCGATCCGATGCTGAGCGCGCAGACGCTCGGCATGATCGGCGGCTTCAACGTGCTCGGCTCGCTGTTTTTCGGCTGGGCCGGCCAGCGCTGGAACAAGCTCGCGCTGCTCGGCGGAATCTACATCTTCCGCTCACTCGCGCTGGCCTGGTACTTCATGCTGCCGGCGACGCCTGCCTCGACCTTGCTGTTCGGCGCGATCATGGGCTTCCTGTGGATGGGTGTCGGCCCGCTGGTCGCGGGCGCGGTCGCCGAGATGTTCGGCCTGCGCTGGCAGGCGATGATCCAGGGCCTCGCTTTCATGAGCCACCAGATCGGCAGCTTCCTCGGAGCGTATGGGGGAGGGGTGCTCTACGACGCGCTCGGCTCATATACGATGGCCTGGCGCATCGGCGTCGCGCTGGGGCTGGCCGGCGGCATCGTGCAGGTGGCGTTCGCGCTGATCCGGCCGTCGCAGCCGCCGACGCCGGTGTTGCGGACTGCGTAGGGACGCGTCCTCATGAGCGTCCGCTTTGGAGTTTACAGCGGACGCCGCGCTGCTTGGCCGTGATCGGCCGCTTGTGGCCCGTAGCTGACCTCACCATTTGATCAAAATTTAGCGTTTGACTGAGGTCTGTCGTTGACACGTTCGGTTATCGTTGGATGCTCTGGGGCAGCTACGGTGACGCTCGATTGTGGCCTGAACCGGCTGTTTTGGGTTCTCTTTGCGAGGAATGTTGTGCCCTCTCCAAACACAATTGCAAAAGCTGTACTGTGCGCCGGGCTGTTATCGCCATTGGTCGCGATGATGGTCCCGAATTTTAGATGGCTGTTCCGTGTGGTTTTGCTCGCGGTCGTGCTCATTGGCGCGGCGGTTTGGGTCATGGGAGAGGCGGTCGATATTGAGGCCGCTAAGCCAAATGAAAGTCTCGATGTCCTGCTCGGGTATGCGATAAATTTCTGGACAGTGATTCTTGGCGGATCGTTATTCATGGCAAGCGCTGCTGTGAAGGCGGCTTGGTTCTATTTCCGCAAAAGGCAACAGGTCGCCTTAGGTTAAGTAACCCGGCGAGGTCTGCATTTGGCCCATCTGCGACCTCGAAGGCCTTCAGGTCTGCGGCCGATGTTGGCGGTAAACCGGACATCTGGCGGGGAAACTGCTCAGGGGTATCGACATCCGAAGGCATGGCTCCAAGTCCACCGGGGCAACGAATGTCTTGCGCACTCTCGGCAAAGGGCCTGCCTTGTTCGTGCTCGTCGGCGATGTGCTGAAGGGCGTGGGGGCCATCATCGTCGCGCGCTCGTTCTGTCCTTGGCTCTATGCAGAATTAGCCACGCCGCCGACAGCGTCTGATCTGCAGCTGTGGGTGCCGTGGGCTGTTTGTCTGGCTGGAATTGCCGTGCTGTTGGGACATAGCCGATCGATCTGGCTGAACTTCACGGGCGGCAAGTCGGCTGCCGCCGGACTCGGTGTGTTGCTGGCGATGTCCTGGCCCGTTGGATTGGGGGCTGCAGCCGCCTTTGGCTTCGTGCTGGCTATCACCCGGATCGTTTCCTTGAGCTCGATGCTCGCGGCGTTGACGGCAATCGTTCTTGTCTGCGCGGTCGAGCACCCATTCCCGTACCGGTTGCTGGTGATCGGAGGCGGCCTCTACGTGATCATCCGCCATCGTGCGAACATACAAAGGCTGTTGGCCGGGACGGAGCCCCGTTTGGTTCGAAATGGCCAAGGTGCGAAAGCGGAGGCGCAAGTTTAGCACGGGACTTGTTTGGGGTCGGCTCTGCGCAGCAGCGTTTCACGCTGCAGCGCGTCCGGGACGGGAGAGGGAACGTGCGGGGTACAGTCGCAGTCCCCGCGCCAGTGCCGGGCGGCGCGATGCCGGCTGCCTTTCCGGCAGCTTTCCGAAATACGAAAGAGTTTGCATCAGCGCGCCTCTGACGGCGGGCTCGATCTTCGCGCAAATAGCCCAGCAGACCAGAACAAGCAGGCCCAGCGCGATCCAGACGGCCGAGGTGGCATCCAGCCCGGCATCGACCAGAGCCCGAATGATCGCGGTGCCAATGACGTTGTGCGTGAGATAGAGCGGATAGGTGATCAGTCCGAGCGTTCTCAGATAGGCTGGCGTCTTGGGGGACGCGATGCCCGCAGAGCGCCGGTGCCGGTTCGCGGCGAGGGCAATGAGGAGCACCGCAGCCGCCCACACCATGATCGGCACTAGGGCTGATTGATCCGCGATGGCGGGGATGGACGTCAAGAAAAACGAGGCAAAGAAGCAGATTTCCGCCGCGCCCGAAAGGCACGTGATGGCAATTGCGATCTGTTCGAGCACCGTCAATTGTCTGTTCGCGGAGATGAACAGCCAGATCCCCAGCGCAAAGAAGCAGCCATGCGTCAGCAGGAACGCCGCGCACGGCACCCGGAACATGAGAATGACCAGATAAGGCAAGTCGGACGGCGTCGTGCAAGACAGCACGAGCAGCGCGACGGCATTGAAGATTGCGCTGTAGATGGTGAGCCCCCAGGCCAGGTGCCGCAGGGTGATCCTCTTCGTGAGCATCGCGCAGAACACGAGACCATAAAATGCCGTCTCGGCGGCCAGCGTCCAGTAGACCTCGTCAAGCCATTGGCCTGTGACGCCCTTCGGGACCATCAGCATGGCGTGGATATAGGGCAGAATGAATTCGGATGCGGGTCCGCTTCCGAAGAGGAGCAGAACGAGGAAGGTCGCGGTGGCGCAAACCCAGACCGCCGGATAAATCCTGAGCGCGCGGCCAAGGAGAAACTCGCCCGGCGAAGATGTGCTCGCGGAATTCGCGATGACGAAACCGGAAATGACAAAGAAGATTTCAACGCCGACCCAGCCGAACCATGTGTAGGGCGCGGCGGACGGGTAGAGAACATCGGCGGCGACGGTGCGCTCGAAACCCGGGACGCCGATCGAGGTCCAAGCCCAGGACCAGAACATCTGGTGAAACATGGCGACGCCGAGGGCGGCGGCGAAGCGCAGCGGATCCAGCAACGGCAAATGGCTCTTCACGGGAATGGACCAGGTTCATGCAACGATCCCGCTGGAGATATTGAAACCGGTCACGGCGCTCTGCGAGGTGGGTCACACTTGGTCTGTCCCGGGCCAAATGCATCAATTCCGCTCATTGATCGAACTCGGTCAATTTTGCTCGATCCCGCAATATGATTTGTCGCTGGGACTGCCCGATGAAGCTGAGAATGTCACGATCCCTGAGTTGTGACAGAGCACGTGACACCGTCTCCAGCGTCAGCCCCAAATAGTCGGCGATATCGCGACGGTTCATGGGGAGGCTCATAATTCCGGCCGCAGTCAAGCGGACGTCCATCTCGATCAAGAAAGCCGCGACCTTCTCGATTGCCGTTTTCCTCCCGAGTAACAGCATGTGAGTTTCGGCATGTTGAAGGCTGCCGGTGACGAGCCTGAGCACGTTGTTGGTCACGGTCGCACTGCCACGCTCGTGCTCGGCGACATTCTGGCGGTCGGTCAGGCGGACAATCGTTTCCACAATCGCCTCGGCGGTAAATCGGTGAACTGCACCGTTCTCGACGCCGAAGATGTCACCCGGCAGATGAAAGGCCATAATCTGCCGCCGACCGTCGGCCAACAATTTATAGCTTCGAACCGCCCCGCTCTTGACCTGGTAAAGATATTGGATCGGCTCCGCCTCTCCGAAGATCTCGGTGCCGCGTCGATATTGAATTCGCTGCAAAACACAGCGTGCCCGGCGAGCGCATTCAATTCGCTCGAGCTTGGCCGTTGAGGCACAATTTGTTGCTTTCTTACGAGCATCGTTCCTCCCCCGCTTGCGCGGAACCCAACTGAGGCTATGGGAAAAATCGGCAAGCAAGATTGAGGGAGATCAAATTCGATGCAATGAGCGCAGCGGTACTGCAGCAAGGCAAAATGAAAAGCCGCCAGCTTTTGGGCAGGCTGGCGGCTCGTTGTTCGCTACGCCAGCGGTATGAACTAACGCGTGCGTCCTGACCGCTTGAGATCGGCGACCTTAAACCTGTTGCCGGCGGCCAGGCTGCTGCACAACCAGTGGGCCTTGTTGCGGCCTTCGCCCAAGAACGTCTTTGTTTCGACGCAACCCAGGTAAGATGTGTGGGTGATGGTGTCTCGGCAGGTTGGTGAGAAGGGTCCGTAGTCTAGTTGGCCGCCCGACTCGCTACATCCGATCCAAGGCTCCTTGCCTTTCGGAAAGCTCGATGCACAGCCACCGTTGCAGCTGCTGGCGACTTTCTCCAGGCTGGCAATTCTCCCCATCACAGAACCCGGCGCGTAAGAAGGCGTGCGCGCGGCTGACGTTTGAGCTGTTGGCGCAGTCCGACGCGGCGCAATTGTGTTTGCACCCCGCACCAGCACGTGCGGCCTTGCCACCTGTTTCGGCGCGTCGACCGTGACAGGGGGAATCGTGGCGGCGGAGCCGGTTGGGATTTGCGACGCTGCCGGCGCGCACAGCAAGATTGTTGACAAGGCAGCGACGGCTGAAGGCACGACAAGGCTTGATGAGAATCTCATGACCATGTCCTTCCAAAGCCGGGACGGACATTCTGCCCGGCAAGTGCACGGTAACATACATTTTGCGCCGAGCAACCGGGGGTAGAGAGGATATTCCTGTCGACACGCGAGAGCCGGCATCGTGGCCAACAGATCGGCGAGGTTTTTGGGCTTGCCAATCTGAGGTCAGCTGGTCAGTCGCGCACCTTGGCGATATTCCGAGGCTGCTGACGCGCAACCTTGCCGGGCTTCTGTCCGGTCTTGTTTGCAAGATCAGGCACGTCCAGCAATTCGGTGTCGAGCTGGCGCTGGCTGTAGGACGCGTCGAAGATCACGAGCACAGTGGCGGCAATGACGAGACCGAATCCGCCGAACGCTGTTGCCGTTCCGAACAACGCGAGCACTGCATTGTGGGGAATGATCACATCCAGCCCACCCGCGATCATCGTCAGCAGGAACAAAATGGCCGAGGCAAGACCGCTGAAGCAGGTCCTTTGATCCAGGTTCTTGCTTGATCCAAGTTAATGCGCGTTGGTGTTCTCAGGAACGGTGGCTGGCCGGGTGCTTTGACTGCGCGTGTTTTTTAGCTCGGAGGTCAATAATGCGCGCAGTCAACATCATCTCTTTGCTTCTGGTTATCGTCGGCGGTGTGAACTGGGGCCTGGTCGGACTTTTCGACTTTGATCTCGTGAGTGCCATCTTCGGCAACGGCGCGGCAGAGACCGCGACATCGTCGGCAGCATCCCGCGTGATCTATGTGGTCGTGGCGCTCTCGGCGATCTGGCAGATTGGAGCGCTCGCACGTACAGCGTCGGCGGACCGACAAGTCAGTTATCGGTGAACGCGGGCCGGTGGACCAGTTCGCAATTCTGGAAGGCAGCGCCCGGACAGGGCCGATCTACTTCCTGCCGTGGCGAACGGGGTTTGGGCTGGCGCAGAAGGTCGGATTAATTCCGAACTCCGCGTTCGCCGCCTGTTACCGCCTGCCAGACGATGTGGTCTGCCCAAATCCCCTGATCTGTGCGGCTCGCATCGGCGACATGGTCGACATTGCGGTTCGGCGTGCACGTTTGCATGACCTGCCGCGGGCCGTCGTGGGCTACAGCATGGGGACAGTTCCGGCGACGCTTGTCGCTGCAGCGCTCGGCGTACCGCTCTGGAGCTTCGCGTCGGCTGACAGGGGGGACCTCATGATATGGTCGAGCCCGGCTGCGCGTACGGTCCAGCGCGATGCGGTGCGCATGGGATTTTCGCGGAATGATTTCTCTATCGCGCTCAGGAATCTCAACCCGATCGATTCGATCCACAGTGTCCACCGGGATAGCCGGATTGTCGTTGGACGTTTTGACCGTCTCGTTCCGCGAGCCCGCAGCCAGGCGTTAGCGGAGAGGGCGCGTCGATACCTGCCTACGAAGAACGTCGTCGAACTGCCGCTTGGTCACCTCGGCGTGCTCGGGCTGAGCCCGTGGTTGCAGCGACGATGGATGGCCGGGTAACGGCCGCAGCGCGTCCGGCACCCGAGAGGCTGGGCGCAAAATGAAACGGGGCCCGAAAGGGCCCCGCGAAAGTCTTCTACGTTCCGCGATCTTGCTTACTTGATCTTGGCTTCGCGGAATTCGACGTGCTTGCGCGCGACGGGGTCGTACTTCTTCTTGACCAGCTTGTCGGTCATGGTGCGCGAATTCTTCTTGGCGACGTAGTAGAAGCCGGTGTCGGCCGAGGACACGAGCTTGACCTTGATGGTGACCGCTTTGGCCATGTTCAGAACCTCAGGAATGAAGGGAATCTGGAGCCGGCCAAATGGCCCGCGTTGGCCGGCAACCTAGCCAGAAACGGCTTGATGTCAAGATTTTAGGGGTCGGAAACCGCTCAAATCGGCCCGATTACGCCTCGAAGAACCGGTTTTTAGGCCGGGGCAGGCCCAGATTCTCTCTCAAAGTGGGCCCTTCGTACTCTTTCCGGAAAATCCCGCGGCGCTGCAGCTCCGGGACCACCTTGTCGACGAAATCGTCGAGGCCGGCGGGCAGGAACGGGAACATGATGTTGAAGCCGTCGGAGCCGCGCCCGACCAGCCATTCCTCCATCTGGTCGGCGATGGTTTTGGCCGTGCCGACGAAGGACAGCCCGCCATAGCCGCCGACGCGCTGGGCGAGCTGGCGCACGGTGAGCTTGTCGCGGGCGGCGAGGTCGACCATGCGCTGCCGGCCGCTCTTGCTGGCATTGGTCTCGGGGATTTCGGGAAGCGGTCCATCCGGATCGAAGCCGGAGGCATCGGTGCCGAGAACGACCGAAAGCGAGGCGATGGCGCTGTCGTAGTGCACGCGGCTGTCGAGCAGCGCGCGCTTCTCCCTGGCCTCGTCGACGCTGTCGCCGACCACGACGAAGGCGCCGGGCAGGATCTTGAGGTGCTCAGGGTCGCGGCCGATCTGCGCCATGCGGCCCTTGACGTCGGCATAAAGCTTTTGGCTGTCGGCAAGGCTGCCGCCGCCGGTGAAGACGGCTTCCGCGGTCTCGGCGGCGAGCTGCCGGCCGTCCTCGGAGGCGCCAGCCTGCACAATCACCGGCCAGCCCTGGACCGGCCGGGCGATGTTGAGGGGACCGCGCACTTTCAAATATTTGCCTTGGTGGTCGAGCACATGCATCTTGGCGGGATCGACGAACACGCCGCTTTCGACGTCGCGCACGAAGGCGTCGTCGGCGAAGGAATCCCACAGGCCGGTGACGACGTCGTAGAACTCGCGGGCGCGCTTGTAGCGCTCGGCGTGCTCCATGTGGTCGTCGAGACCGAAATTCAGCGCCGCATCCGGGTTCGATGTGGTGACGATGTTCCAGCCCGCACGGCCGCCGCTGAGATGGTCGAGCGAGGCGAAGCGCCGCGCGACGTGATAGGGCTCGTCGAATGTGGTCGAGCCCGTCGCGATCAGGCCGATCCGCTCGGTGACGGCGGAGAGCGCCGACAACAGCGTGAAAGGTTCGAACGAGGTGACCGTGTGGCTGCGCTTGAGCGCATTGACCGGCATGTTCAAGACGGCGAGGTGATCGGCCATGAAGAAGGCGTCGAACTTGCCGGCCTCAGCTTCTGGATCAGCGTCTTGATGTGGCCGAAGTTGAAATTGGCGTCCGGCCAGGCCCCGGGATAGCGCCAGGCGCCGGTGTGGATGCTGATCGGGCGCATGAACGCGCCAAGCTTGAGTTGCCGTTGTGCCATCGCCCGGTGTCCGTTCTTGGTGTCGTTCCGGAAGACATAGGCATGCCCTGGAACTCCGCCATCGGGGGAGGCGGGAAGATTATTTTGTTTTTGAGTGGCCGCTCAGCACATTCCCGTCATTCCGGGGCGCCGCGTAGCGGCGAACCCGGAATCATCGAGCAGCAAGGACGGTGATGAATGGATTCCGGGTTCGCGCTTCGCGCGCCCCGGAATGACGGAGGAGAGACGTGGGCCCGCGCGGCCAGTCAGCTCAAAATATCCTTCTGCATCTTGCCGCCGTAGAAATGGAAGAACGGCACCGGCGCATCATGGCGGAGCGGGCCGGTGGCAAGGCGCGCGTCGAGCTCGTTGAGCACGTTGCGCGTCATCGGATGCAGGTCGGCGAGTGGCTTCGAGCCGAGCTCGACCCAGACCAGTTCGACCAGCTCGGCATCGGCATGGATCACGCCGTCGACGCGATGAGCGATCGCGGAGGCGTCCGCCGTGAAGAAGCGCGTGTCGAACCGCTTGACGCGGCCGGGCGGGGTGATCGCGCGCGCGATCAGGAACAGGCTGGAGGGATCGGGCAACAGTCCCGCATCCGCGAACGGCTTCCAGGGGCCTTCGAGCTTGGCCTTCATCTCCGCCTTGCGTCCCAGGCAGAGACCCGTTTCCTCGCAGGCCTCGCGGATCGCGGCAACCGCGAGCGACTTCGCGCGCGAGGCCGGCGTCTTCGGACTGCCCTTGGCGAGATTGGCTTCCAACTCGGCGGTGACCGGCGCCGCGCACGGCACGCGATAATCGTCCTTGTCGACACGGCCGCCGGGGAAGACGAACTTTCCGGGCATGAACACCACGTTGTCGTGGCGCTTGCCGACCAGGACTTTTGGAGTTGTGCCGCTGCGATCGACCAGGATCAGTGTCGCCGCATCCCGCGGGCGGAAATAGGGATGATGGTCGGCTTCCTTGCCCTCGTGGATCTTCGCCTTTTCTGCCTGCGCCGTATCCGTCATGTCCTCACCCAAACCACTTTTGCTTATTTTGCTTACACCGGCGGAATACCATCGGTCGGGTTCTCGTCAAACCCATGCATGCGCAGAGCCCATTGCAATCCTACCACGGCTCCCTTCACCGGCTGCAGCAGGGCGAGCGAGGCGACGAAGGTGAAGGGCAGATAGGCCGCGAAGCTGATCCAGACCGGCGTGGTGTAGTTGGTCTCGATCCACAGAATAGCCGGCACCACGATGTGCCCGACGATGACGATGACGAGATAGGCGGGCAAATCGTCGGCGCGATGCGGCGTGAAATCGAGGCCGCAGACCGAGCAATTGTCCGCGGTCTTCAGGAAGGCGCGGAACAGCTTTCCCTCGCCGCAGCGCGGGCAGCGGCCGCGAAAGCCGCGCCTCATCGCAGCAAAGACGTCACGCTTCTCGACGAGGCCGGTCTCGCGCGTCCAGATCTTCGGGGCTGCGCTCACCATGCCTTGCCCTTCTGGCCCTTGCCCTTGCTTTTTCCCTTGGCCTTTTTGCCCTTGCCGGGTTTCTTCGGCTTGTCCGGCTTGCGCTTCTTGTCGGGACTGCGCCCGGGGTGCGCCTTGAACGAGGGGCGGCGCTGCGGACCGGATGACCTGCGGCCCCGCGGCGCGGTCTCGCCGGACGATGACGACAGCAGCTCGAAGCGTAGCGCGCCTGCGATGGGGGCTGCTTCAATCAAGCGGACGTCAACGACGTCACCGAGCTGATGCATGGTGCCGCTGCGCGTGCCGACCAGGGCATGGCGGCCCTCGTCATAGTTGAAATATTCCGTGCCGAGGGAGCGGATCGGGATCAGGCCGTCGGCGCCGGTCTCGGCGAGCTTGACGAACAGGCCGGCGCGCGTGACGCCGGAGACGCGGCCCTGGAAGCTCGAACCGATGCGGTCGGCGAGATGGTGCGCGATCAGGCGGTCGACGGTCTCGCGCTCCGCTTTCATCGCGCGCCGCTCGGTGACCGAGATGTGGGCTGCGACCTCGCTTAAGGTTTCCGGCGTCTCGGTGTCGGGCAGCGCGCCTTCGCCGAGCCCGAGCGCGCGAACCAGCGCACGGTGCACGACGAGATCGGCATAGCGGCGGATCGGCGAGGTGAAATGCGCATAGCGGCGCAGGTTCAGGCCGAAATGACCGTAGTTCTCCGAGGAATATTCGGCCTGCGCCTGGGCGCGCAGCACGACCTCGCTCACCAGCGGAAAGTGGTCGTGGCCTTCGAGCTGCGCCAGTACGCGGTTGAACAGAGCGGGGCGCAGCGCGCCGCCTTTCGCGAACGGAACGTCCAGCGTCTCCAGGAATTCCGCAAGCGCGTGGACCTTTTCCAGGGTCGGCTCGTCATGCACGCGGTAGATCAGCGGCAGCGACTTCTTCTCGAGCATCTCGGCTGCCGCGACATTGGCGAGGATCATGAACTCCTCGATCAGCTTGTGCGCGTCGAGCCTGTCGGGGACGACGACGCGGTCGACGGTGCCGTCGCTCTTCAACAGGATCTTGCGCTCGGGCAGGTCGAGATTGAGCGGATCGCGTTCGTCTCGTGCGCGCTTGACGCAGGCATAGGCGGCATAGAGCGGCCGCAGGATCGGATCGAGCAGGGGGCCCGTGGTGTCGTCCGGCCGGCCGTCGATCGCGGCCTGCGCCTGGGCATAGTTCAACTTGGCTGCGGAGCGCATCAGGATGCGATGGAAGCTGTGCGAGCGTTTCCGCCCGTCGGGGCCGATGATCATCCGCACTGCGAGCGCGCCGCGCGGCTCGCCCGGCACCAGCGAGCACAGATTGTTGGAGATGCGCTCCGGCAGCATCGGCACGACGCGATCGGGGAAATAGACCGAGTTGCCGCGATCGAGCGCGTCGCGGTCGAGCGCGGTGCCCGGCCGCACGTAGAAGCTCACATCGGCGATGGCGACATCGACGATGAAGCCGCCCTTGTTGTTGGGATCAGGATCCGGCTGCGCGTGCACCGCGTCGTCGTGATCCTTGGCATCCGGCGGATCGATGGTGACGAGCGGCACGTCGCGCCAGTCCTCGCGCCCCTTCAAAGTGGCCGGCTCCGCCGCTTCGGCCTCGCGCTCCGCCGCGGGGCGGAATTGCAGCGGGATGTCGTGCGCGTAGATCGCGATCAGGCTGATCGCCTTCTCCGACTTGACCGAGCCGAGCTTCTCCTTGACGCGGCCCGATGCCAGCCCAAAGCCGCGCGAGCGGATGATGTCGACGCTGACGAGATCGCCGTCCTGCGCGCCGTGCGTCTCGGTCGGGGCGATGTTCAGCTCGCGGTCGGCGGACTTCTTGTCGACGGGGATGATCCGTCCGCCGCCTTCGGGCAGGCTGCGGAAGACGCCGAGGATGCGGCTCTTGGTCTTGTCGAAGACCTTGATGATGTGGCCGCGATAGGCCGGGCCTTCGGTCTCATCGGAGCGCTCGACCCGCAGCAGCGCGCGATCGCCGACGCCGGCCGCGGTGCCGGGCTTGGGCCGGCGCGGCATCGTGATGAGGATCTTTGGCGGTTCGCCGCTTTCGACCTCGTCCCATTCGGTCGGGGAGGCGACCAGCTCGCCGTCGGCGTCGCGCCCGGTGATGTCGGCGACCAGCGTCGGCGGCAGGCTGTCCGGCTCTGAAATCGTATGGCGCTTTTTCTTGACGAGCCCGTCGTCGGCGAGCTCGCGCAGCATGCGCTTGAGCTCGATGCGGTCGGCGTTCTTCAGGCCAAACTCGCGTGCAATTTCGCGGGTTCCGACCTTGCCAGGATTTGCCTTAATGAAGGCGACGATGGCTGCCCTGTCGGGAAAGCCACGGTCATTCTTGCGTTTCACTTAACCTCTATTTGGTGCCGGCACTTTTCTTGGCCGGAGCTTTGGCGCCAGCTGCCTTGGTCGGCGACGTTTTGGCCGTCGACGACACGGCGGCGCGCGCCTTGCTGGTGGATTCGGATTTGGGTTTGGCCGCCTTCTTCGCGGCCGGCTTTTTGGTTTTTGGCGCGGCGTCGTCGCCGTCGGCGGCCTTCGCCGCAGCCTTCTTGGCCTTGGCCGGCTTCGCCGCCTTCTTCGGTTTCTTGCCGCCGCCCTTGGCCGCGCGCTCGTCGATCAGCGCGATCGCCTGCGGCAGCGTGATGGCATCTTTCTCGATGTCGCTCGGGATCGTCGCATTGACGCCGCCCGCCGTGACATAGGCGCCGTAGCGGCCGCCCTTCACCGTGACGGTGCCGAGGGTGGGATGATCGCCGATCGCCTTGCCGGGATCGGCGCCGAAGCGGCGGCTCGGGCCCTTGGCGATCTTCTCCGCGATCAGCGTCACGGCGCGGTTGATGCCGATGTCGAACACTTCGTCGCCGGCCTCCAGGCTCGCGTAGGTCTTCTCGTGTTTCACGAACGGGCCGAAGCGGCCGAGACCTGCGGTGATCGGCTCACCGGTTTCCGGATGCTTGCCGATCTCGCGCGGCAGCGACAGCAGCTTGAGCGCAAGCTCGAGCTCGACATCTCCAGGGGAAGTCCCCTTCGGAATGCCTGCGCGCTTCGGCTTCTCGCCCTCCGCATAATCCTTCTGCTCGCCGAGCTGGATGTAGGGGCCGAACCGGCCGGCCTTGACCCAGACATCGCGACCCGTATCAGGGTCCTGGCCGAGAGAGCGGTCGGCCGTCGCCTCGCCGTCGGCGGCGAGCTGACGGGTGTAGCGGCATTCCGGATAGTTCGAGCAGCCGACGAAGGCGCCGAACTTGCCGGCCTTGAGATTGAGCCGTCCGTTGCCGCAGCTCGGGCATTGCCTGATGTCGCCGCCATCGGTGCGGGGCGGATAGATGTGCTGCCCCAGCATGTCGTCGAGCACGTCGAGCACCTGGGCTACGCGCAGATCCTTGATCTCGTCGACCGCGCCGATGAAGCCGGTCCAGAAATCCTTCAGCACCTGCTGCCAGGAGATCTCGTTGTTGGAGATGCGGTCGAGCTGCTCTTCCAGATTGGCGGTGAAGTCGTATTCGACGTAGCGGGCAAAGAAGCTTTCGAGGAAAGCGACCACGACGCGGCCCTTGTCCTCGCCGTGCAGGCGCTTCTTCTCGAGCTTGACGTAGCCGCGGTCCTTGAGGACCTGGAGGATCGAGGCATAGGTCGAGGGCCGGCCGATCCCGAGCTCTTCCATGCGCTTGACCAGCGAGGCTTCGGAGAAGCGAGGCGGCGGCTCGGTGAAGTGCTGGGTGACGGCGAGCGACTGCCGCTTCAGCGCGTCGTTGGGGCTCATCGCGGGCAGGCGGCGGGAGTCCTCGTCCTCCTCGTCGTCGCGGCCTTCCTGATAAAGTGCGAGGAAGCCGTCGAACTTGACGACCTGGCCGGTGGCGCGCAGGTCCAGCGTGCGGCCGCCGACCTTCGCGGTGATGTCGACCGTGGTGCGTTCCAGCTCGGCCGATTCCATCTGGCTCGCGATGGTGCGCTTCCAGATCAGTTCATAGAGCCTCGCCTGATCGGACTCGAGCTTGCGGCTCATGCTGTCGGGACGGCGCGACATGTCGGTCGGCCGGATCGCTTCGTGGGCTTCCTGGGCGTTCTTGGCCTTGGCCTGGTACTGGCGCGGCGCGTCCGGCACATAGGCGTTGCCGTAATCCTCGCCGATCACCTTGCGTGCCTGGGTGATCGCGGACGGATCGATCTGCACGCCGTCGGTCCGCATATAAGTAATGAGTCCGGTGGTCTCGCCGCCGATGTCGATGCCCTCATAGAGCCGCTGCGCGATGCGCATGGTGTGCGCCGGCGCGAAGCCGTATTTGCGGCTGGCTTCCTGTTGCAGCGTCGAGGTGGTGAAGGGCGCCTGCGGATTGCGCCGGGCCGGCTTGGCATCGACCGCGGTCACGGCGTAGCTGGCGGCTTCCAGCGCCTTCTTGAAGTCCTCGGCTTCCGCGCCGGTGCCGATGTCGAGGCGCTGGATCTTCTTGCCGTCGGCGCCGACGAGACGTGCCTCAAAGGCGTCGCCGCGCGGCGTCAGCAGGGTCGCGATCAGCGACCAGTATTCGCGCGCAACGAACTTTTCGATCTCGAGCTCGCGGTCGCAGACCAGCCGCAGCGCGACCGACTGCACGCGGCCCGCCGAGCGGGCGCCCGGCAGCTTGCGCCACAGCACGGGGGAGAGGGTGAAGCCGACCAGATAGTCCAGCGCGCGGCGCGCCATATAGGCGTCGACCAGCGCACCGTCGATCTGGCGCGGATGCTTCATGGCGTCCGTGACCGCCTGCTTGGTGATGGCGTTGAACACCACGCGTTCGATCTTGTGGTCCTTGAGCGCGCGCTTCTCTTTCAGGACCTCCAGCACGTGCCAGGAGATGGCCTCGCCCTCGCGATCAGGGTCGGTCGCCAGAATCAGGCGATCGGCGTTCTTGAGGGACTTGGCAATGTCGTTGAGCCGGCCGGCCGCCTTGGGGTCGACCTCCCAGATCATCTTGAAATTGGCGTCGGGATCGACGGAGCCGTTCTTCGCGGGCAAGTCGCGGACATGGCCAAACGAGGCCAGAACCTCGTAGGACGAGCCCAAATACTTGTTGATCGTCTTGGCTTTCGCCGGCGACTCCACAATGACGATATTCATGTAGTTCCAGTAACTTATGGGGAAATTTGGGGCCGAATTCGATGAGATTCGGGTCGGCCCTTTCGTCCCGAACATGGGTGGTGAGGCCCTCGCTGTCAAATCGAGGGGTGTTGAAAGCCATCCAGATGGGAAAAGTTTCATATCGAGAAAGTTGTAAAACACCACCTTTGAGTTGCGGCCGATGTCGGCGTAATGTTTCTGCGGGGCATGGATTCGGGTGGGGGCTGGTGACTAAGCCAGGAAAGAAACGGGCGGGCGCCGCATCGCGCGCGGCTGGAGGCTCGCGTCACGAGGAACCGGGGGAGGGCGGCGTCGAGGAGGCGGTCGCCTTCATCGCCGAGCAGGTCGGGGCATTGCGCAAGCTTGCCGAGCGGCACAAGCTCGACGTGCTGCATTATCTCCTGGGCATGACCAAGCTGGAAGCCGACGAGCATCTGCGGCTGCGGAGCAAGCGCAGGCTGTCGTGAAGAGGGCGATGTGCTGCTCCAACGACGGTGCGGTTAGCCGTTGCGGCTTGCCATTTTGGCCAATCGCTGGCCGAGATATTCGGCCGTGGTGAGGTCGCTCTGGGGCAAGCTGCTGTCGACCAGATGCGTCGCAAGGCCAAGCTGGCTGCCTAAGCGATTGCGGCCGCTCGGGTCCTCCCCACCCGGAATATCCAGTCCGCACCAGAGCATGCCGTGCTGCGCGGCCAGAATGGAAAAGTAGGTCAGCGTGTGGAGTTGATCGCCGCCTGCGCAGGCGCCCGTCGTGAACCCGGCTGCGATCTTGTTGGCCCATTGCTGCCGGCTCCATCGATCACTTGAAGCGTCGGCAAACGCTTTGAATTGAGCAGCTGGTCCGCCCATGTAGGTCGGGCTGCCAAACGCAACTGCGTCGGCGCGATCGATCGTTTCCAGTAAGCTCTCATTCTGGAAGCGGCCTGATACGATGTCGCCGCCGGTGATGCGGCATAGGGTGACTTGCGCCTTGCCATCCGCTCCGCGCGCAACCGCATGCGCCAGCTTCTCGGTGGTGCCGGAGATGGAAAAATAGACGATGGCGAGCAGGGGCATGGTGGTGCCACTTTGGTGGGACCTCGCCATCTTTGACGCTGTCGATGTCTTGTACAAGTCCCGCCACGCCGTCATTGCGAGTTCGGACGCTCGGCTACAGGCCGACCCGCCTTCGATGAAAGTGGGTCAACTGCGGAGCAAGCGCGGGCTGTCGTATCCGGGAAGACCGAGCGGAATCGGTCTCGTTCGCTCTCTCTCCGGAGTCGTCCTGGCGAAAGCCAGGACCCATACCGCGAGGTCTATCGACCTGAGCGCGGTGGGAATTCCGGGTGACACGTCTTCGCCAAACTGCTCGTTGGGCTAATGGGTCCTGGCTTTCGCCAGGACGACGTTGGAGAGATAACGCGCCGCTATCCCGCCGACCGTCGGCGCGGCGCAGGCCGCGGCTTCAGCGTGGTATCGGCTTGCGCGAGCAGTCGCCCGTCCTCCGCGCGCAGTTCGAGCTTCTTCACCGGGCGGCCTTTCTCGCGATCGACCAAAATCGTCGCGATCTCCGACGGCCGATCGTCGAAGGCCTCGCTCCATTGCCGCAGTGCTACCAGGATCGGGAAAGTACCGCGGCCCTTTTCCGTCAGCACATACTCCTGATAGGCGCTGCCGTCGGAGGCGGGGGCCGTGGTCAGGATGCCGTGGTCGACCAGCGCGCGCAGCCGTGCCGACAAGATGTTCTTGGCCATGCCTAGCTTGCTCTGAAACTCGCCGAAGCGGCGCAGGCCGAACAGCGCCTCGCGGATGATCAGCAGCGACCACCGGTCGCCGATCGCTTCCAGCGAGCGTGCGATCGGACAGGTATCGCCCTCGAAGCTCGTTCGTTTCACCATTGCTTAGTCCTTTCGCGATCGCCCGATCTCAGAGCCGATCACGCGCTTGTGTGGTTGCATCATAAAACCATATGCCCTAGATGGCAATCATAGTTTTATGATGCAACCACTGGAGGCGAACGTGAGACTGAAGAACAAGACGGCCCTGATCACCGGCGGCAATAGCGGCATTGGACTGGCGACGGCAAAGCTGTTCGTGGCCGAGGGCGCCAAGGTGGTGATCACCGGGCGCAACAAGGAGACGCTCGAGGCGGCCGCGAAGGAGCTCGGGCCGAACGGGCTCGCGCTGGCCGCCGACGCCACCGACATTGCCGCGACCGAAGCTGCGATCAAGAAGGGCGCGGAAAAATTCGGCAAGTTCGACATCGTGTTCGCCAATGCCGGTATCGCCGGCGGCACGCCGCTGGGGTCGGCCACGCTGGAGGTCTTCGAGAAGGTCATCAGCACCAATCTGACCAGCGTGTTCTTCACCGTTCATTCCGCGTTGCCTTATCTCAACGACAACGCCTCGATCATCCTCAACGGCTCGGTGATCTCCGTGCTCGGCATTCCCGGCTATTCGGCGTATGGCGCCGCCAAGGCCGGCGTGCGGGCGATGGCGCGGATCATGGCATCAGAACTGTCGCCGCGCGGCATTCGCGTCAACGTGGTCGCGCCCGGTGCGATCCGCACGCCGATCTGGGGACCTGCGACCGCGACGCCCGAAGCCGAGAAGGCGTTTGAGAAGCGGATCGCGCTGACGACGCCTCTGGGGCGCATCGGCGAAACAGATCACGTCGCGAAGACAGTGCTGTTCCTGGCCTCAGACGATTCCGCGCATGTGCAGGGCCAGGAAATCTTCGTCGACGGCGGTGCGGTCGCCTCGCCGAGCGGTGCGCCGATCTATCGCGGCTGATCAATTGAAGTGAAAATTGAATCGGTCGGCGCACGCAAAGCGGTTGCGCCGGCTGATCCCCACCTCTCGCGAGCTGTATTTTCTGAACGTTGCGTGAGGCTTTGAACCTTCGCTTTGGCTGCCAAGACCCTTTTACGGGCAGGGGTCACGAAGACTCATTTTCAAGGGAGCCCGATATGCCAAAGGCAGCTCGTATTATTTCCCCGATTTCAGCACCGCGTATTTACACTGAAAATACCACCGTTCCCGCCAAGCGTTCCGACACCTCCGAGTTCATCGGGGTCGCTCTTTTTGCCGGCATCGGCCTGTTCGTCTCGCTCGTCGCCGTCATCCTCGGCATTCAGGGCGCCTGGTTTTAGCTTCGCCGATCGCGCACCGCTCGATCAGCCGCCGCGACCGAGTTGCGGCGGCTGACGATGTGCGCGTTGCGTCAGGCCGCGCGAAGGCTGGTTGCCGCCTGAAGCGCGGTTGCAAGCGACTTCTCGCGATGCTCCGGCCCGACCTGGATTCCGTCGGCGCTGATGAATTCGGGGTGATGGATGCCCATGAAGCCGAACACGCCCCGCAGATAGCTTTCGAGGTGCTCCAGCGACGCGGCGGGCGAGCCGGCGCCGTAATAGCCCCCGCGCGAGATCGCGAAGATCACGCGCTTGCCGCCGGCAAGGCCCTGCGGGCCGTTGGCTCCGTAGCTGAACGTCTTCCCCGCCACCAGGACCCGGTCGATCCAGGCCTTGAGCTGGCTCGGAATCGTGAAATTGTACATGGGCGCGCCGATCACGACGATGTCCGCTGCAAGAAACTCGTCCAGCGCGGCCTTGCTGGCGGCGAGGTCGGGGCCGAGTTCCGCCGGCGCAGGCGCGCCTTGCGCGGCCGCCAGATGCGAGCCGGAGAGATGGGCGAGCGGGCTCTGCGTCAGGTCGCGATAGACGATGTCCAGCGATGGCGTCGCCTGCCTGAGACGGTCGACGATGGCGGCCGAGACCTGCCGGGAGACGGAGTGGGGGCCGAGCACGCTGGAGTCGATGTGGAGGAGTTTCATTCGGGATCACCCTGGTATAAGTTTGTAACCAGAGCTACATGAGTGACTATCGAAATCCCCGCAAGAACGCACCTTTTTGAGCCATGGGCACATCTTTGAAACCTGCGCACGTCGATTTGCCTGCCACGCCGATGCCGGATCGCGACCACGCGGACTGCCGTGGCGTCGCCTCGATCCTCGCGCGCGTCGGCGACAAATGGAGCGTGTTCGTGATCATGATGCTGAGTGATGGACCCAAGCGCTTCAACGAGCTCAAGCGCATGATCAACGGCATCTCGCAGCGGATGCTGACCCTGACACTGCGCGGGCTCGAGCGCGACGGCCTGGTCACGCGCACGATCTTCCCGACCATTCCGCCGCGGGTGGATTACGAGCTGACCGATCTCGGCCGCGGATTGCAGCAGCCGGTGAAGGCACTCGGCGAATGGGCGATCACGCATCAGCAGCAGATCGCCTCGGCGCGCACGCGCTTCGACGAGCGGAACACTCCTTAAAGCAGCGAGACAAGGCCACCGCCGTGGCGTTCGAGCCGGCCGGCGAGCTCGAGCTCCAAAAGCACGGTGCGCACGATGGCAGGCGAGGCGCCGGACATCCGCACGAGATCGTCGATCGTGACAGGGGCAGGGCCGAGCAGACCGGTGATCTGATCGCGGTCGTGTCCTTGCGGATCGCTTTCGAACGGCTCGCTGTCGGGCTCGCGCGCGGTGCGCATCAGCGGCCGCTCCATGATCGGTGCGACTGCGTTGACGACGTCGGCGGCTTCGGTGACGAGCGTCGCGCCCTGCTTGATCAGATCATTGGTGCCGGCGGCGCGCGGATCGAGCGGCGAGCCCGGCACCGCGAACACTTCGCGGCCCTGTTCGGCCGCCATGCGCGCGGTGATCAGCGAGCCCGAGCGGTGCGCCGCCTCGACCACGACCACGCCGAGCGCGGCGCCCGAGATCAGCCGGTTGCGACGGGGGAAGTCGCGGGCGCGCGGCTCATGGCCGAGCGGCATCTCGGAGATCGCAGCACCCTTGCGGTCGAGGATCGCGGCGATGAGATCGCCATGCTCCGGCGGGGAGATGCAGTCATGTCCGCCGGCGAGCACGGCGATGGTGCCGCTCTCGATGCTGGCGCGGTGCGCGGCCTGATCGACGCCGCGGGCGAGGCCGGAGATGACGACAAAGCCGGCTTCACCAAGCTCGCGGGCGAGCTGACCGGCGAATTTCAAGCCTGCACCGGAGGCATTGCGCGAGCCGACGATCGCAATCATCGGCCGCACCAGCGTTGCATTGTCGCCGCGTACGGCGAGCAACGGGGGCGCATCGTCGAGCGTTGCCAGCCGCGCCGGATAGCCGTCCTCGCCGGGCGCGAGCCAGGCGATGCCGAATTTGCGGCTGGCGGCAAGCTCGGCTTTCGCCTCGTCGGCGCTACAGATGCGCGCCGATCGCTGCGCACCGCCACGGCGTGCAAGATCCGGCAGCCGCTCCAGCGCCGCGCGCGCCGTGCCGAAATGATCGACCAGCGACCGAAAAGTGCGCGGCCCGACATTGTCGGACCGGATCAGCCGCAGGCGGTCGATCCTGTCGGCTTCGGTCAGCTCTACGCTGGGATTGATGGCGTCCACGGCGGCTCCTTGCAGGCACAGCATGGAACAACCTGAGGGCGTGGGCAACAGTGGCGTGCGCTTGCGCGGCTTCGTCGCGATGCTAAAAGCGATCCCAATAAGAAGGGTTTTGCCATGATCTCACTCGCCGACCTCCAGCGCCGCATCGAAGCGGGCGAGCTTTCGCCTGAGGCCGCCATCGCGCAGTCGCATGCAGCCATCGAGGCCAGGGAGAAGGACGTCCACGCCTTCGTCCGTCACGACAGCTCCGCGAAGGCGCAAGGCGCCGGGGCGCTGCGCGGCATCGCGGTCGGGATCAAGGACATCATCGACACAGCTGATTTCCCGACCGAGATGGGATCGTCGATCTATCGCGGCTGGCAGCCGCGCGCGGACGCGCCTGTCGTGATGATGCTGAAGCGGGCAGGCGCCACCATCATCGGCAAGACCACGACCACGGCGTTCGCCTCGCGCGATCCGACCCCGACGCTCAATCCGCACAATCTTGGACATACGCCGGGCGGCTCGTCCTCGGGCTCGGCCGCGGCCGTCGGTGCCGGCATGATCCCGCTGGCACTGGGCACCCAGACCGGCGGCTCGGTGATCCGGCCTGCCGCCTATTGCGGCGCCGCCGCGATCAAGCCGTCATTCCGGATGCTGCCGACGGTCGGCGTCAAATGCTATTCGTGGGCGCTCGACACGGTCGGCCTGTTCGGCGCGCGCGCGGAAGATCTCGCGCGCGGACTGCTCGCAATGACCGGTCGCACCGAATTCGCCGGCATCGCCCCGGCGAAGGCGCCGCGCATCGGCGTTATCAGGCAGGAGTTCGCCGGAGCGGTGGAGCCGACCGCCGAAGAGGGGCTGCAAGCCGCGATCAAGGCGGCGACGCACGCCGGCGCCAGCGTGCAGACCCTCGATCTGCCGCAGGCGGTGCAGGAGGCCTGGCGCATCCATCCGATCATTCAGGACTTCGAGGCGCACCGCGCGCTCGCCTGGGAATTTTCCGAACGCCACGACGAGATCGCGCCGATGCTGCGCGCCAGTCTCGATGCGACGGTCGGTCTCACACCCAAGGACTATGACGACGCACGCCGGGTCAGCCGTCGCGGGCGCCGTGAGGTCGGCGAATTATTCGAGAGGTTCGACGTGCTGCTGACATATTCGGCGCCGGGCACGCCGCCGGCCAAGGAGCTCGCGAGCACCGGCGACCCCCGCTACAACAGGCTCTGGACGCTGATGGGCAACCCTTGCGTCAACGTGCCGGTGCTCAAGGCCAATGGCCTGCCGATCGGCGTGCAGGTGATCGCGCGCTTCGGCAACGACGCCCATGCGCTGGCGACGGCGTGGTTCCTGGAGCAGGCGCTGGCGAAATCAGGCTAGCGCAGGTTCGAGAGCGACGACGCGCTGGCCCGATGCGGCCGGCGCTGGACTGTGATCGGTACCTTGCTTGAGCCAGCGCCCCGCGGCCTCGCGGCCGCTCCGGTGCAGCGCGCGAATGAAGCCGCGGCCGAGATCGGTGGACGAGCGCTGCGCCAGGCCGTCGACGAAATCTTCCGCGGCGATTCTTGAGAGCCGCAACGACGATGCGGTCTGCGATTGCGCCCATTCCATCGCCGCGATCTCGGCATTGAGGGCGGCGTTGGCCGCGATCTGATCCAGCCTGCGGTCGATCGCGGCGAGCGTGATCGGCACATAGCTGTCGCGCGCCGGCGTGACCTGGACGAGCAGGATTTCGGTGCACGTCGTGTCCTGCACGAGCCGTAGCAGTGGCGGATTGCCGCCGAGGCCGCCGTCCCAATAAGCCTCGCCCTCGATCTCCACCGCGCAATGAACCAGCGGCGGACAGGTCGAGGCCAGCGCGACGTCGGCGGTGATCACGTCGTTGCGGAAGATCTGCTGCTGCCCGTCGCGGATCCGGGTCGCTGCGATCAGAAGCTTCGGGCAGCGCGGGTCGCGCAAGGCGGAAAAGTCGATGTCGCGCGACAGCGCCTGCCGCAGCGGATCGAGATCGAACGGATCGAACTGGCCGGAGCGCAGCGTCGGACCGAACGCGACCGAGCTTCCCGCCGGCGAGAAGCCGCCGATCAGCATCAGCGATCGGAACGAGGCCTCGTGCATCAGCCGGATCCAGAACCGGTTCAGCCGTGCGCGCGCGCCTTCGCGGCCGCCCTCGGCGAAACCGGAGGCGAGCAGCAGCGCGTTGATGGCGCCGGCACTGGCGCCGCTGATGGTGTCGATCGCGATGGATGGCTCTTCCAGCAGCCGCTCCAGCACGCCCCAGGTGAAAGCGGCGAAGGTGCCGCCGCCCTGAAGCGCCAGCGACAGCTTTTGCGGCGGCCATTGCCCCGGCGTTCGATCGTGCGTGATGGGCGCTGCGACAGTTACGCTTTCGACCGGTTTCCGCGCTTCCACGATCGGATCGGGCTCGCGCGATGGTGGCGAGACGGAAGCAGCCTCCGGTGCGACAAGCGGCGAGGGCGCACCGGACCAGATGTCCGTCGTCGAGAGCATCCGGCTTGCCGCAGTGCCCTGCAAGCCACCTTCAACATGCGCGCCGACAATCTTCTCGCTCATTCTGAGCAACCGCGTAGAGCCATGCCCACGATCAGGGCCAAGCCAGGAACCCGTTCGTCCATACAGCCGTGATTCGGCTGCAAGTTGCGAACACCATTTGGATATAATGCAGAAGGGGTGCCGCGGTATCCGTGGATTCCCGGCTTATGCCTTCTCGCCGATCCGGCTTTCCTTGCCCGATTGCAGTCGCTTGATGTTCTCGCGATGAGCATAGAACAGCAGCAGCGTCAGCACGGCCGCCAGCGCCGCGAGCGCGGGCTGGCCGAACCACAACAGGAACAGCGGGGTGATGAACGAGGCCACCAGGGCCGAGAGCGAGGAATAGCGGGCGGTGAACGCGGTCGCCAACCAGAGCAGGCAGAACACAACAGCGGCCGGCCAGAACAGCCCGAGCATGACGCCGATATAGACGGCGACACCCTTGCCGCCGCGGAACTTGAGCCAGATCGGGAAGAGATGGCCGAGGAAGGCGCCGAGTCCGGCCAGCATCGCGGCATTGGGACCGGCGATGTAGCCGGCGATCACCACCGCCACGGTGCCTTTGAGTGCGTCCAGCAGCAGGGTCCCCGCGGCCAGACTCTTCCGTCCGGTGCGCAGCACATTGGTGGCGCCGATGCTGCCGGAGCCGATCGAGCGAATATCCTGCGTGCCGGCGAGTCTGGTCAGGATCAAACCGAACGGAATCGAGCCGAGCAGGTATCCGATGACGAAAGCCACCGGCAGGAACAATTCAAGCGCCATGTCTGCAAATTCCGTGGCTGCAGCTCCGCACGTCAGACATGCTCGTACACCGTCCGTCCGCTGACAATGGTGCGCACCACGCGGCCTGTAAAGCGGGCCTCGTCGAATGGCGTGTTCTTGCAGGGCGATTTGAGGTCGGCGGGATCGACCACCCAGGGGACATCGGGGTCGATCACGATGACGTCCGCCGGACTGCCTGGACGCAGGGTTCCGCCAGGCAATCCCAAAATCTCGGCCGGCCGCGTCGACATCGCCCGGATCAGCGTCTTGAGGTCCAGCTCGTCATTATGCACGAGCCGAAGGCCCGCCGGGAGCATGGTTTCCAACCCGATGGCGCCGGGGGCTGCTTCCGCGAAAGGCAGGCGCTTGACCTCGACGTCCTGCGGATTGTGGTCGGACATGATGACGTCGACGAGGCCGGAGGCAACGGCGGCGACCAGCGCACGGCGGTCGTCCTCGGTGCGCAGCGGCGGCGACAGCTTGAGGAATGAACGGTAAGGGCCGATGTCGTTCTCGTTCAGCGCAAGGTGGTTGATCGAGGCCGAGGCGGTCACGGCCAGCCCGGCGTCGCGGGCGCGCTTGAGCACGTCGAGCGACTCGATGCAGGTCAGCGAGGCCGCGTGATAGCGGCCGCCGGTGAGCGCGACCAGGCGCATGTCGCGCTCCAGCATCACGGCTTCCGCCGCGTTCGGGATGCCCATCAGGCCGAGCCGCGACGCGAACTCGCCCTCGTTCATCACGCCTTCGCCGACGAGATCGCGATCCTCGGTGTAGTGCACGATCAGCGCGTCGAAATCGCGCGCGTAGGTCAGGGCGCGGCGCATCACCTGCGCATTGATCACGCTTTTGTCACAGTCGCTGAAGGCGATCGCGCCGGCTGCCTTGAGCAGGCCGAACTCGGTCATCTCCTCGCCGCGCATGCCCTTGGTCAGCGCCGCCATCGGCTGAATGTTGACGATGGCAGTGTCGCGGGCGCGACGCATCACGAAGTCCACCGTCGCCGAGTTATCGATCACCGGAGAAGTGTCGGGCTGGCAGATGATGGTGGTGATGCCGCCGGTCGCAGCCGCCTGGCTCGCGGAGGCAAAGGTCTCGCGATGGCTGAAGCCGGGCTCTCCGACGAAGGCGCGCATGTCGATCAGGCCGGGCGCGACGATCTTGCCGGCGCAGTTGACGACGTCGGTGCCCTCGGGGACGCCGGCAGCGCCAATGCCGCGGCGGGTCTCCCGGATGATGCCGTCGGCAATCAGGACATCGCCGGGGCCATCGAAATCCCGGGAGGGGTCGACGACGCGGGCGTTGGCAAGCAGGATGGGTCGGCGGTCGGTCAACATGAGCATCACGCGTTCGGCAGGTTGCGGGCGAGCGCTTCCAGCACCGCCATGCGCACGGCCACGCCCATTTCCACCTGTTCGCGGATCAGGGACTGGGCGCCGTCAGCGACCGCAGTGTCGATCTCGACGCCGCGGTTCATGGGGCCGGGATGCATGACGAGGGCGTCTGGCTTGGCGTAGGCCAGCTTCTTCTGGTCCAGCCCGAAATAATGGAAATACTCGGAGGTCGACGGCACGAAGGAGCCGTTCATGCGCTCGCGCTGGAGCCGCAACATCATGACGATGTCGGCGCCGTTGAGCCCCTCGCGCATGTCGCGCGCGACCTCGACGCCCATCCGCTCGATGCCGGGCGGCAGCAGCGTGGAGGGGCCGACGACGCGGACGCGGGCGCCCATCGCGTTGAGCAGGATGATGTTGGAGCGGGCGACGCGCGAATGCAGCACGTCGCCGCAGATCGCGACCACGAGACCCTCGAGCCGGCCCTTGTTGCGGCGGATGGTCAGCGCGTCGAGCAGGGCTTGGGTCGGATGCTCATGCGCGCCGTCGCCGGCATTGATCACGGAACCGTCGACCTTGCGGGCCAGCAGTTCCACCGCGCCGGAGGCGTGGTGGCGCACCACCAGGATATCCGGGTGCATGGCGTTGAGCGTCATGGCCGTGTCGACCAGCGTCTCGCCTTTTTTGATGGACGAGGAGGAGACCGACATGTTCATGACGTCGGCGCCCAGCCGTTTGCCGGCGAGCTCGAACGAGGATTGGGTCCGGGTGGAAGCCTCGAAGAAGAGGTTCACCTGCGTCCGTCCACGCAGGACGGTGCGCTTCTTGTCAACCTGGCGGTTGAGCTCGACATATTCTTCGGACAGGTCGAGGAGGCCGGTGATGTCGGCCGCGGAAAGGCCCTCGATGCCCAGCAAATGCCGGTGGCCGAGGACGAAGGTCGATTTCGATGTCATTAAAGCGAGAGCTATAGGCGGGGATGGCCGGGGGGGCAAGGGCCAAAGCCCGGGCGGGGAGTTATCCCCCGATCTGTACCTTGTCGTCATTCCGGGGCGATGCGAAGCATCGAACCCGGAATCTCGAGATTCTCTGGTGCGGGAGCCCGCCGCACCATAGTTCGACTCTTCGAGCCGCCCCGGAATGACGCCGGAGGATGTGGAGGCATCGTGAAAACAGGTCTTACCGTTCTTGTAGCAATCGGCTTCATCTCATCCGCCCATGCCCAATCGCTTCCCGGCGGTTTCGTCTATTTGCGCGACGTCGACCCCAGTATCGTCCAGGACATCCGCTACGCCACCTCGAACAATTTCGTCGGCCGTCCGCTCGCCGGCTACGGCGCTGGCGAGTGCGTGGTGAAGCGGGAGGTTGGGCTGCGGCTGAAGGCGGTGCAGCAGGAACTAGCGGCGCAAAATCTCTCGCTGAAGATGTTCGACTGCTACCGGCCGGCGCGGGCCTCGCTCGATATGGTCAGGTGGTCGCAGAACGGCCACGAGACGGCCGCCGAGCGACGCTACAATCCCAAAATTCCCAAGACCGAGTTGTTCCGCCTCGGCTACATCGCAAGCCGCTCGCAGCATTCGACGGGCGCCGCGCTCGATCTCACGCTGGTCGATCTCAAGGCCGACAATTCAGGCAAATACGACCCGTCAAAGGCCTACGCTGACTGTACCGCGCCGGTCGAGTCGCGCCCGCCCGAGGGCAGCGTCGACATGGGCACCGGCTATGACTGCACCGACGTGAAAGGGCATACCACCGCGCCGTCGATCAGTCCGGACCAGCGCGCTTGGCGCAAGCGGCTCGTGGCAGCGATGGCGAGGCAAGGCTTTGTGAACTATGCGAAGGAGTGGTGGCATTTTTCCCTGCCGGGGGCGGGCGGGGCGGCCTATGATTTCCCGATTCCGCCGCGGACGAAGTAGATCGCAATCCGACCAGCCCGGAATGCTCCCCAATGAAAGCGCCTTGATGGACTCGCTCAATCCGGATCATCCGCCGCTGACCGCGACGCCAGCGCACGAGGCGCCGCGCGTCTGGAAATTCTGGGGCACGGCGATATGGGGCGCCGTCATTTTCGCTGCAATGTTCGTCGGGCAGATCGGTGCCATCGTTCTGCTGGCGGTGCAGCGTGGCCTGCCGATGGACCTCGCCTCGCTTCAGCTCGTCGGCGGCGAGCCGCAGGCGCTGGCGCTGTCGGTGATCATGGGCCTGCCGGCGACACTGGCCGCGGTGTGGCTTGCCATCCGGATCAAGAAGGCCTCCTTCGTCGACTATCTCGCGCTGCATTGGCCGTCCTGGAAGCAACTCCTGTTTGGCGCCGTTGGCCTCATCCTGATCGTCGTGGCCTGGGAGACGATGTCGCGGAGCCTCGGCCGCGAGGCCACGCCGGGCTTCATGACCGATCTGTTGAAATCTGGCCGCGACAAGGGCGCAGCCTTCTTCCTGCTGTTCGCATTCAGCGTGGCCGCGCCGATGTCCGAGGAGGTGTTGGCGCGCGGCTTTCTCTATCGCGGCTGGTCCGCGAGCTTCCTGCGCGTGCCCGGCGCGATCATCCTGTCGTCGCTGCTGTGGACGGTCGTGCACCTGCAATACGACCTGTACTTCCTCGCCGAGGTCTTCTCCATCGGCCTGTGGTTCGGCTACATGCGTTACCGCAGCAACTCGCTCTGGCTCACGATCGTGCTGCACGCGCTGAACAATCTGACAGCGGTGGTGCTGACGATGTGGCTGGGGAGTTAGGCCACCAGCGCGATCACGATCGGCATGGTGATCGCCGCCAAAATCGTTTGCAGCGTGATGATCTGCGCCAGCAGCGGGGCATCGCCGCCCATCTGGCGGGCCAGCACATAGGCGCTGGTCGCGGTCGGCACTGCGGCGCAGATCGCGACGATGGCGAGGCTGTCGCCGGACAGTCCGAACCAGACGGCGAGCACCAGCGCGACCATGGGCATCAGCACCAGCTTGAACACCACGCCGATAGCGGCGCCCGCGCTGGGGCGGAGCAGGCCTTCAAGATGCAGTCCGGCGCCGGTGACGAGCAGGCCGATGGCGAGGGAGGAGCGGCCGAGTGCGTCTGCCACCTCATGCCAGATCCTAGGCAGCGGCAGATGAATGACATTGATGACGAGGCCGATCGCGCAGGCCCAGATCAGGGGATTGCGGACAACCGTCATGACGATCGCGCGCGCGGATTGCTTCTCCGGCGCGGCGAAGTGCGCGAGCACCGCGACGCTGAGGACGTTGACCAGCGGAATGATCGCCACCATCGCGACCGAGGCGAGCGCCAGCCCGATCTCGCCGAACATGTTGGCGGAGATGGACAGCGCCACATAGGTCTGCCAGCGGATCGCGCCCTGGAAGATCGAGGTGAAGGCGGGACCGTCGATGTCGAGCCGTGCGAGAGCCGGGCGGAGCGCGAGGCAGAGCAGCGACATCGCGAGCGCCGACAGCAGCAGAGCGCCGCCGACGCCGGCGACCGGCACGCTGGACAGGTCGGCCTTTACCAGCGTCTGGACCAGCAGCATCGGGAACAGGACGAAATAAGTTAGCCGCTCCAGCCCGTTCCATTGCGTGTCGAGCCGCATCAGGGTGCGCCTCAGCACCACGCCGAGCACGATGAGGATGAAGACGGGGAGGAGCGCCGCGATCACGACGGCCATGGATCAGCCGGGCCCCGGGGCTGCGCGCAGATTGGCGAGGCGGTCGAGCGCGCCTTGCAGGATGAAGATCGCGGCGTGCTCGTCGATCACTTCGGCGCGCTTGGCGCGGCTGACGTCCATGCCGATCAGCTCGCGCTCGACCGCAGCGGTCGACAGGCGCTCGTCCCAGAGACCGATCGGCAGCACGGTCAGGCCGGCGAGGTTGCGGGCAAACGCCCGGGTCGATTGCGCGCGCGGGCCCTCGCTGCCGTCCATGTTGATGGGCAGGCCGAGCACGAAGCCGACGGCCTTGCGTTCACCGGCAATCGCGAGCAGCCGGGCGGCATCCTGCTTGAACGCCTTGCGCTGGATCGTCTCGACGCCGGTCGCTAACCGGCGGTCCGGATTGGAGACGGCAACGCCAATGGTCTTGGTACCCAGATCAAGGCCGACCAACCCGCCGCGTTCGGGCCAGTGGATTGCAGCATCGACGAGAGGCAGGATAAGAGCCGGCATGGTGTTAGCGCATATCACGCGTCGCGCTGCGGAGTGAACCCGGAACATGGATGCGCTGACACTATTTGGCCTGTTCGCCGTGACGGCGATGCTGGTCACTTACGCCCTGGAAGACCGCAGCCACTGGTTCGTGCTGCTGTTCGCAATGTCCTGCGTGCTCGGTTCGGCCTACGGCTTCCTGCAAGGGGCCTGGCCGTTCGGCGTGGTCGAGGCCATCTGGGCCGTCGTGGCGCTGCGGCGCTGGCGTCTCAGGCCGTAGATCGTCCGGCGGCACCACGACGCGCGAAATCGTGATGCGCAGGTGTATCGACCATTTGTGGCAAATCTCACACGGGTGACGTCGCGGACGATGGCATGATGTCGCGTCTCCGGCCGCGCGCATCGATTGACGCTCTGGTTGCGGTAAGTTAAATTTATAGTCTAAAGTAGTGCGGGGCGAAGCCTCCGATTTCCAGAACGATGGGCAGCACCCGACAGTCCGGCGGCGCTGCAACCTTCGCGCAAATTTTCGATGCGCTCCCGACAACGTCCAGAATTCGTCCAGTCATTTTTGAGAGGTCATCATGCTCATCAAGCCAAGCCTGATCGCAGGCTCAGAAAGGCGATTTAAGCAAGCCGAGTTTTCACCTGAAGCCCTGAACCGAAAATTAGGCGATGGCCCGATCCAGATAAGCTCCGACAAGAAAATCCTGCGCCAGCGCCAGCTGTTCGCGGAGACGGGGAACGTGCAGGCGGCAGAGATTGGCCTGGAGCGGATCATCCAGGGCAATGATCTCGACAGCATCAACTATCTCGCCAAGGGCACCGCGGCCTCGCGCTCGGTGTGTCGCATTCAGCTCAGGGACATGAAGTCGAATCTGCTCGGCTATGGTTCGGGCTTTCTGATCGGGCCGGGCCTGCTGATGACGAACCATCACGTTTTCGGCAAGCCGGTCGACGCAGCCAATTCGATCGCCGATTTCGATTATGAGCTGGACATTTCGGGAGAAGAGCGGGTGCCGATCCGGTTCGGATTCGAACCGGCCAAATTCTTCTACACCAACGACAGACTCGATTTCTCAATCGTCGCGATGGCGCCGACCTCGCTGTCAGGTCACGAGGAGCTCGAGAATTGGGGTTGGTTGCCGCTCAGCGGTGCGCCCGGCAAGGCGGACCCCGGCGAGTACCTCACCATCATCCAGCATCCCAGCGGACAGATGAAGCAGGTCTGCGTCCGCGAGAACAAGCTGCTTAAATATGTCGGAGACTTCCTCTGGTATAACACCGATACGACGGCCGGGTCGTCTGGTTCGCCGGCGTTCAACCGCTTCTGGCAGGTGGTCGCGCTGCACCACAGCGGTATTCCAAAGAAAAATGCGCAGGGCCGCACTCTCACCAAGGACGGCAAGGTTTGGGATCCATCGATGGATGAAACCTCGATCGACTGGATCGCCAACGAAGGCATCCGGATCAGTGCAATCGTTGCCGATCTCAAGATTGCCGTTGGTTCCCATGCCCTGATCAGACCGGTTCTTGACGAGGTTGAGCCGCCGACCCGGCACGAGGTCCAGAGAGCCCAGCCGCCTTCGATCGTGACAGCGCCGTACGGCACCAACGTCTGGGTCGAGCAATCCGTCGACGGCACGTCGCTGGTGGTCCCGTTTCGCGTGCCGCTGCCCATGTTCAGGAAGGATGTTTCTTTGCCTCCGTTGGCTCGCCTGCCAGTCCCGGCCGGAGGCAACGGAGGGGCACCGAATGGCGGCAAGCAGAACGGCAGCAGGCCTTTGGTCGCTCCGCCGGTCGGCTTGTTGCCTCACATCAGCGCGAACAACGGTCTGCCCATGGAGGCAGTGCATATCGACCAGAGCACGCTTAAATCCCGTCCGGGATTCAAGGCTAATTTTCTCGGCAGCGGCAAATTCTCCGTCGCCTTGCCGAAGATTCCCGCTGAACTTAAACCCGAGATTGCGATGTTGAAGGGGAAGTCCAAACAGTTCGAGCTGAAGTATTTCAACTATAGCGTCGTCATGAACAAGCAGCGCAGGCTTGCCTTCTTCAGCTGCGTCAATATCGACGGCGGAAAGCAGCAGGACGTCGGCAAGCGCGAGGGTGATTCCTGGCTGCGCGATCCGCGCATCGACGAGGACGCCCAGATCGGCGACGAGTTCTACCGCAAGCAGGCCACTTTCGAGGCGGATCGCAGCAAGAATCCGTTCGACCGCGGGCATCTCGTGCGCCGCCTGGATGCGACCTGGGGCGATACGGTCGCCAAGGCCAAGCAACACGGCGACGATTCCTTCCATTTCACCAATTGCTCGCCGCAGTTCTTCTCGTTCAACCAGGGCAAGCAGCTTTGGGCAGGGTTGGAGGATTACACGCGTAATGTTCTGCTTGAAGGCAAGGAGAAGGGCATCGTGATGAACGGACCGGTCTTCAACGGACCGGACGCCGATGGATCCAACCTGCCCAATCCGTCCGGTCGGCCGCACAAGGATCCGAGCTTCGGTGGTATCCAGATTCCGAAGTATTTCTGGAAGATACTGATCCGGCGCGACCGCGAAGACGATGTCCTCAAGGCGGCGGCATTCCTGATGAGCCAGAGAGAGCTGGTCATGGGGATCGACCGGATCGAGGAGGCGGATCTGCTCGAGCGCATGTCCGAGGAAGATGTCAGCGTATTTCAGGTCTCGATTGCGGATCTTGCGAAGCTGACCAAGCTCGGCTTCGGCAATCTTGCCGACGCGGACTCGCACGAGGAGACCTCGGTCGGCCCGCGTCTCATCGAGTCCTACGAGGAGATCCGAATCTAGGCGGACGCGGTCGGGTATGCTGCGGAGGGGTGTTGCGAGACCCCAGGCGATCCGGGCCGTCGTCGCGCTGCGGCGTAGGCATCTCAGGCCGCGATGACGGGCGGGACAAACGAAAAGCGGGCGAGGCGGCCTGCCGGGCGGCAGGCCATCCTCGCCCGTGATGGGCAGCTCCCGATCAACGGATCGCGATCGGGTTGATCATCGCCTGCACGCCGCCGGTCCAGCGCGGCTGGCCGAGCACGAACAGGAATTCGTAGCCCTTGTCCCGGGCGAGCGCGGCCGTGTCCATATTCTCGAGGATGTAGGTCCCGTTCATCGCGAGCAGGATCTGGTGCACCTCGAACACGTTCTTGGACTCGAACGGCAGCACCTCGAGCGCCCAGGTGTCGGCACCGATCGCGACGACGCCCTTGCTGGTCAGGTATTTTGCGCCTTCCACGCCGAGACCGGGCTCGCCTGCCGAATAACGCTTGTCGTCCTTGCCGATCAGGCTGAGCCAGCCGGTGTGGAAGATGACGACGTCGCCCTGTCGGATCTCGACGCCCTGCTTCTTGGCGACTTCGTCGATCTCCTTGGCGTTGAAGGCGGTGCCTTCCTTCACGATATCAGTGTTGTAATACGCCGCCATGTCGAGCAGCACGCCGCGGGTGACGATCGGAGGGACCTTCTCGATACCGAGCTTCTTCAACCCGGTGGGATCGGCGAAGTCGGCGAGCTTGTTGCCATTGTAGTAGACGTGCTCGACGCCGAGATGGCCGAGGCCGTCGAGCTGGCTGCCGATGCCGACCCATGTGTCCAGGATGTCGTCGTTATAGGTCGCCTTGTTCGGTCCGAGACCTGCGCTGCCCGCCTGTCCCGGCTGCACCACGGTGATCTTGAAGCTGCGCGGCGGATAGGCCGGCGTGCTGGACGTAACGGGAATGCCGAGTGCGTAGGTCTTTCCGGTCTTCACCAGAGATGCGGCCTTCAGCACGAGTTCGGGCGTCATGTAGTTGGCAGCACCGATCTCGTCGTTCGGCCCCCATTTCGATTTGGTCCAGTCTTGGGCGCTTGCTGTTTCGATCGTCGCAGACAACGCGGCGACACAGCACAACACGAGCGTATTGCGCATCAATAGTCCTCCCGATGTTTTTGCCGGTGTTTGGCTTCGTTATGATTTCGCGCTGGCCAGTCGCTCATCCTAACGTAGAAAAGCCGCGGGCTTCAAAACTTTTCGCGGTGCCATGCTGCGGCGGCTGAACGCAGCACTCGCTGCGCCCAGCGTCGATCGGATCAAGTGCGACAGATTTGTGACGGTGAATTTCGCGCGGTGGAACGCGCTGGCATCTCAGGCTGCGATGACTTCGTCGTCTTGCTTCAGGCAGCCGGCAAACCCGCTCAGCGCACTGGTTTGATGTCCGGCACGACGCTGGATGAAGAGCGTCTCGACCTGCGCGTGCGAATGGCTCAGTGCGTGGATCGACACGCTGCCGTTGATCGCGCTACGTTCGACGACGGCGCGCGGCAGCAGCGTCACGCCCATGTCGGCGGCGACACAGCCGATCATGCCGTCGAGCGTGCCGAGCTCGAAGCGTGCGGCTGACGGCCAGCCGAACTCGACAAAGATCTGTTCCAGCCGCTGCCGGTAGGTGCAGCCGGTGCGGAACGCCAGCGCGGTCGGGCCGGATTCCGGCGTGCCGGCGCGCAGCTCGGCCAGCGTGGCCCAGCGCCGCGCGCTGACCAGCACCAGCTCTTCGCGGAACGCGCTTGTCGCGATGAGATCGGCATGCGCGATCGGACCTGCGACGAAGGCGCCGTCGAGCGTGCCTTCGAGCACGGAAGCGACGAGGTCGGCGGTGGGCGCGGTGCGCAGGCTCAGCCGGACGGCTGGAAAGCGGTGATGAAAGTCCGCGAGCAATGGCGGCAGCCGTACCGCCGCGGTCGTTTCCATCGAGCCGATCGCGAGCGGTCCCTTGGGCTCGCCGTCGTCGCAGGCCGCGAGCACGGCCTCGCGCGCCAGTGCGGACATCCGTTGCGCGTAAGGTAACAGCCTTTTGCCCGCGCCGGTCAGGGTCATGCCGCGGCTATGGCGTTCGAACAGCGGCGTACCGATCTCCGCCTCCAGCGCCTTCACGCGCTGGGTCACGTTGGACTGCACCGTGTTGAGCTCTTCGGCCGCGCGGGTGATGCCCCCGGTACGGGCGACGGCGGCGAAGGTCTGGATGTCGCTGAGTTCCATAATATCGTTTCTCTTTTGAGATGGCAGCGTTCGCAAGATTTCAATTTTAGAGAATGGTATTCGCGCCTAGTCTCCCTGTCCAGACCTGGGAGGTGCCATGCCGATCGCGACGTCGCTGACCACGCTATTGGAGATTGAGCATCCGATCCTGCTGGCGCCGATGGACGTCGTGGCAGGCAGCCGCCTCGTGGCGGCGGTAAGCCGCGCCGGCGGCTTCGGCATCCTGGGCGGCGGCTACGGCGAGAGGATTTGGCTGGAGCAGGAGATTGCCAAGCTCGCCGGCATGAAGGCGCCGTTCGGGATCGGCTTTATAACTTGGAGCCTCGCCAAGCGGCCCGAACTTCTCGACATTGCGCTCGCCGCAAACCCATCCGCGATCATGTTGTCGTTCGGCGATCCCGCACCCTTCGCGGCGAGCATCAAATGCGCCGGTGCACGCCTGATCTGCCAGGTGCAGGACGAGACGATGGCGCGGCAAGCGCTCGATGCGGGCGCTGATATCCTGATCGCACAGGGGACGGAGGCCGGCGGTCACGGCGCTTCGCGCACCACGATGGATCTCGTGCCGGCAATCGTCGATCTTGCCGCGGGTCGTGTGCCGGTGGTCGCGGCCGGCGGCATTGCCGATGGGCGGGGACTTGCGGCCATGATGATGCTCGGTGCAAGCGGCGTGCTGCTCGGCACGCGCTTCTACGCGAGCCAGGAGGCCGATGGTGCGGAAGAGGCCAAGCGGCGCATCTGCGCGGCAGATAGTGGCGCAACGGTGCGGGGAATCATTTTCGATCTCTCCCGCAACAATGTCTGGCCCGCGCCGTTTACCGGCCGGTGCCTTGTCAACGATCACGCCAGACGCTGGATCGGCCGCGAGGTCGAACTGATGCAGAATGTCGCCGCGGTCGGGGCCGACTATGCGGCCGCGAAGGCAGCCGGCAATTTCGACATCGCCGCGGTGATCGCGGGCGAGGCGGTCGGCCTGATCCATGATATTCCGTCTGCCGCCGAAATCGTCGAACGGATTGCGACCGAGGCCGAGCAACTGCTAACCGGTCGGCGCAATTCCAGCGTGTCCGCCTAAAGTGCGAGAGAACAACCATGTGGCCGAACCGTCGACTGATCGATCTCTTCAAGACCGAATTCCCGATCGTGCTGGCGCCGATGGCCGGCGTAATGGACGCGGAGTTGGTGATCGCCGTTGCGCAAGGCGGCGGGCTCGGCTCGCTGCCGAGCGCAATGCTGTCGCCGGAGAAGGCGCGCGAGCAGGTCAACATCATCCGGCAGCGCGTCTCCGCGCCGGTGAACATGAATTTCTTTTGCCACACACCGGTCGAGCTCACGGCCGAGGCGGAGGCGCGCTGGAAACAGCGCCTCGCGGGCTACTACAATGAGCATGGCCTCGATCCCGCCGCACCCATCAATGCCGCGAACCGCGCGCCGTTCGACGCCGGCTTCTGCGAGGTCGTGGAGGAGCTGAAGCCGGAGATCGTCAGCTTCCATTTCGGCTTGCCGGAGGACGCGCTGCTCAAGCGGGTCAAGGCGGCTGGATGTCTCGTCATCTCCTCGGCGACGACGGTGAAGGAAGCGGTCTGGCTCGAGCAGCACGGCGCTGATGCGGTGATCGCACAAGGTGCGGAGGCCGGCGGCCATCGTGGCATGTTCCTGACCGACAAGATCTCGGAACAGCCCGGCACCTTTGCGCTGGTACCGCAGGTGGTCGACGCGGTGAAGGTCCCGGTGATTGCGGCCGGCGGCCTTGCGGACGGCCGCGGCATCGCAGCCGCCTTCGCGCTCGGTGCGGCCGGCGTGCAGATCGGAAGTGCCTATCTGCGCTGTCCGGAATCCAAGGTCGGTGCGGCGGCACGCGCGGCGCTCGCCGAGGGGCGGGATGATTCAACCGTCATCACCAATGTCATGACCGGGCGGCCGGCGCGCGGCGTCCAGAACCGCCTGATGCGCGAGGCGGGCCCGATTTCGCCGGACGCGCCGCCATTTCCCCATGCCGCAACGGCGCTGGGACCGCTGAAGGCGGCTGCCGAAAAGCAGGGCAGGGTGGATTTCACCAATCTCTGGGCCGGGCAGGCGATCGCCCTGGGCCGCGAGGTCCCGGCAGCGGAATTGACGCGGGATCTCGCCAAATCGGCGCTTGCCCGGATGAAGGCCCTCGCCGGATAGGTCCCGCGGCCGGTTGCGGCGCAAAAGCGGCCTCTGCTATACGGCACATAGGTTTTGCCGTGAGAGGCCTTATATAATGTCCGTCGACGCCGCTACCGTCCGCCGCATCGCGCATCTGGCGCGCATTGCGGTTTCAGAGGGCGAGGTTCCGCATCTGCAGGGCGAGCTCAACGCCATGCTCGCTTTTGTCGAGCAGCTCTCGGAGGTCGATGTCGAGGGTGTGGAGCCCATGACCTCGGTCACCCCGATGCAGATGAAGAAGCGGCAGGATTTGGTCAATGACGGCGAGATCGCCGACGATATCGTTGCCAACGCGCCTGCGACCGAAGGTCACTTCTATCTTGTACCCAAGGTCGTCGAGTAATTTACATAGCGTTTTCGAGCGAAGTGGAAACCGGTTCGCATAAAGAAAACGCGTCAAACTAAAGAGTCTTAGGACGCTGTCGATGTGCATGCTTTGCGACGACGAGAAGGCCTATCAGGCCTACATGAACTATCTCGACAAGATGGAGCGGCAGGGCAAGGCTGCCGACCCCAACGTCGCCGTCAATGCCGTGCTCGACGAGATCGAGGCGGCTGCGAAAGCGGCCGCCAAGAAAGACGACCCGGCCAACGACAAGTCCCTGTCTCCGTTCTTCTGCAGCCCGATCAATAAATGACCGATTTGACATCGCTGACGCTCGCGGAGGCCCGCAAGGGCCTCGCGGCCAAGACTTTTACGTCCCTTGAGCTGACCGACGCGCATCTGAACGCGATCGAAGCCGCGCGCGTGCTCAATGCTTTCGTCATGGAGACGCCCGACCGCGCGCGTGACATGGCGAAGGCCGTCGACGAGAAGATCGCCAAGGGTGATGCGGGACCGCTCGCCGGCATTCCGCTCGGCATCAAGGACCTGTTTGCGACCAAGGGCGTCCGCACCACCGCGTGCTCGAAAATCCTCGGCAATTTCGTGCCGACTTACGAGTCCACCATCACCTCGCAGCTCTGGCGCGACGGCGCGGTGATGCTGGGCAAGCTCAACAATGACGAGTTCGCGATGGGCTCGGCGAACGAGACCTCGTGCTTCGGCCCCGTCGGCAATCCCTGGCGGCGTGATGGCTCCAACACGACGCTGGTGCCGGGCGGCTCGTCCGGCGGCTCGGCCTCGGCCGTTGCGGCGCTGCTGTGCATGGGTGCGACCGCGACCGATACTGGCGGCTCGATCCGTCAGCCGGCGGCGTTCACCGCGACCGTCGGCATCAAGCCGACCTACGGCCGCTGTTCGCGCTGGGGCATCGTCGCTTTTGCCTCCTCGCTCGACCAGGCCGGTCCGATCGCGCGCAGCACGCGCGATGCCGCGATACTGCTGCGCTCGATGGCCGGCCACGATCCGAAGGACACGACCTCGGTCGACATGCCCGTGCCGGATTACGAGGCTGCGATCGGCAAGTCCGTGAAGGGCATCCGGATCGGCATTCCCAAGGAGTATCGTCTCGACGGCATGCCGGCCGAGATCGAAAAGCTCTGGAGCGAGGGCGCGGCCTGGCTGAAAGCGGCCGGCGCCGAGCTCGTCGAGGTGTCGCTGCCGCACACCAAATACGCGTTGCCGGCCTATTACATTGTGGCGCCGGCGGAGGCGTCCTCCAACCTCGCCCGCTACGACGGCGTGCGCTTCGGCCTGCGCGAGCAGGGCCGAAACATCAACGAACTCTACGAGAACACCCGCGCAGAAGGTTTTGGCGCCGAGGTGAAGCGCCGCGTCATGATCGGCACCTACGTGCTCTCGGCCGGCTATTACGACGCCTATTATTTGCGTGCCCAGAAGGTGCGCACGCTGATCAAGAAGGACTTTGAGGATTGCTTCGCCAAGGGCGTCGACGCGATCCTGACGCCGGCGACGCCGTCGGCGGCGTTCGGCATCGGCGAGAAGGGCGGCGCGGACCCCGTCGAGATGTACCTCAACGACATCTTCACGGTGACCGTGAACATGGCGGGCCTGCCGGGCATCGCCGTGCCCGCCGGCAAGGATGCGCAGGGCCTGCCGCTCGGCCTGCAGCTGATCGGCCGGCCATTCGACGAGGAGACGCTGTTCTCGCTCGGCGAGGTGATCGAGCAGGCCGCCGGCCGCTTCACGCCGGCGAAATGGTGGTGAGCATGGCGGCGTATATCGCCAGCCTTGACGGCGCCGCGCCGCCGCCGGATCTCAGCGCGCCGCTCGCCGCACTGTGGTGGGCCGCCAAGGGTGACTGGGACCAGGCGCACAGAATCGTCCAGGACGAGAGCAGCCGCGAGGCCGCCTGGGTGCACGCCTATCTGCATCGCGTCGAGGGCGACCTTGGCAATGCCGGCTATTGGTACCGCCAAGCCCGCCAGCCCGTGGCAACGGATTCATTACAAGCAGAGTGGGAGCGGATCGCTGCCACGCTGCTCGGGAGCAAGACATGAGCACGGCCACGCACAAGCTTCTGAAGGGCTCAACCGGTGACTGGGAGATGGTCATCGGCCTGGAGGTCCACGCTCAGGTGACGTCGAACGCGAAGCTGTTCTCCGGTGCCTCCACCGCGTTCGGCGGCGAGCCGAACACGCATGTGTCGCTGGTCGACGCGGCGATGCCGGGCATGCTGCCCGTCATCAACGAGGAATGCGTCAGGCAGGCTGTCCGGACCGGATTAGGCCTCAACGCGCAGATCAATCTGCGCTCGGTGTTCGACCGCAAGAACTATTTCTATCCGGACTCGCCGCAGGGCTACCAGATCAGCCAGTACAAGTCGCCAATCGTCGGCGAAGGCGAGGTCGTGGTCGAACTGGACGGCGGCAAGACCGCCACGATCGGCATCGAGCGGCTGCATCTGGAACAGGATGCCGGCAAATTGCTGCACGATCAGTCGCCGACCATGTCCTATGTCGACCTCAACCGCTGCGGCGTGGCGCTGATGGAGATCGTGTCGAAACCCGACATCCGCGATGCCGAGCAGGCCAAGGCCTATGTGACCAAGCTGCGCTCGATCCTGCGCTATCTCGGCACCTGCGACGGCGACATGGAGAAGGGATCCCTGCGCGCCGACGTCAACGTCTCCGTGCGCAAGCCGGGCGCGCCGCTCGGCACCCGCTGCGAGATCAAGAACATGAACTCGATCACCTTCATCGGCCAGGCGATCGAGTACGAGGCCCGGCGCCAGATCGAAATCCTCGAGGAGGGCGGCGCGATCGACCAGGAGACCCGGCTCTACGACCCTAACAAGGGCGAGACGCGGTCGATGCGGTCCAAGGAAGAGGCGCACGACTACCGCTACTTCCCTGATCCCGACCTGCTGCCGCTGGAGTTCTCGCAAAGCTTTGTCGACGAGCTGAAGGCTGGGCTGCCCGAGCTGCCGGACCAGAAGAAGACGCGCTTCGTCGCGGATCTCGGCCTGTCGGCCTACGACGCCGGCGTGCTGGTCGCCGAGCGCGAGAGCGCGGTGTTCTACGAGACCGTGCTGGAGAAGCTCGCCAACCGCGCGCGCGATGGCAAGGTCGCCGCCAACTGGGTGATCAACGAGCTGTTCGGTCGTCTCAACAAGGAAGGCCGGGACATTACGGACTCTCCGGTCGATGCCGCACAGCTCTCAGGGATCATCGACCTGATCGGCGAGGGTACGATCTCCGGCAAGATCGCCAAGGATCTGTTCGAGATCGTTTGGCAGGAGGGCGGCGATCCCCGCGCGCTGGTCGAAAGCCGCGGCATGAAGCAGGTCACGGATCTTTCCGCGATCGAAAAGGTTGTCGACGACATCATCGCGGCCAATCCCGACAAGGCGGCGCAGGTCAAGGACAAGCCGCAGTCACTCGGCTGGTTCGTCGGCCAGGTGATGAAGGCATCCGGCGGCAAGGCCAACCCGCAGAGCGTCAACGAGCTGCTCAAGTCCAAGCTCGGCATCTGACCTCGCGCGTTCGAACGAGGTGACGGACAGGAGTCGTCACCTCGCTTTCGGTTCACGATGCGACGCTCGCGCGCATCCTCGGCGACGAACTTCATCCCGATCGAACGCGACACGCCGACCGAATCGCCGTCACGCGATTCGCGCAAAACGGCGACTTGCACACGCTCTGACGAGCCCTCGCGCCGTTAATCATGAAAATATTTTCGTTGCCAAAAGTCGCGACTCAGAGTCCGCGAAGCGCCTTCGCGAGGCGCTCGCGCGATCGGCGCGATACGTCATGACATCGATCGCGCGCGATGCGCGCGTGCAGAAAAATACTTGCTGCATAGTGTTTTTCTGCAGTCGCATCTTTTGCAAACGTCGATGCCGCGGGCACTCTCTGCGATCGCAAGCACAACTCATGCAGTCCGCTTGCATCGCGTTCGCCAGCGCAGGCGCGTTTCGCCGTCAACACTTCTTTAAGCGAGACGCTGTTTTTTTCGTTGTGTTGGTGTATTCGGGATGAGTGTGCACTCGATCCCCGACTGCATGCAGCGATTAAGCCATCTCACACATCGGAGGGCAACATGGCCAAGAAAGCTAAGAAGGCAAAGAAGGCGAAGAAGGCGAAGAGCGCAGTGAAGAAGACTGCGAAGAAGACCCGCAAGGTCGCCAAGAAGAAGTAACTTCGCTTTTTGAAGTTGCCGGCTCCTAGAGAGCCGGCACGTCATCAGCGCCTCTCAAAAGGTTCTGGTCGACGATAGAGGGTGTCGGCGAGACATCAGGTCAACGGTCGGATCGTTCTCTTCGCGGGTTCGCTCGCTAAGCCCGATCCGGCAGAAGAAACAGGTTTTCTTCGTTCGGTGCGGTTCTCCGTAAGGGCTCCGCAATTTCACAAGCGGCCTTCGGGCCAACGTGGAATCTGGTCCTGACGTGTTCGCCGACGCCCTCGTTCTCTTGAGGCCGGGGTATTGCCGGCATTCCCATCTCCCGACATTGTTGATCTGACCGCGGCGTGGCTGTGCTGCCTTGAGCAGGCCGGGCTCTCGCATGTGACGTCTCGGCGACGCCTGAGCGAGCGCCTCGTCCTTCGAGACGACCGCTTCGCGGCCTCCTCAGGATAAGGCTCGGCTGCGTCCATCTGCGTTGATGCTGCCGCATACTCATCCCCATCCTGACGGCCCGCCGCAGGCGGGCGTCTCGAAGGATGGCCGCAGTCGAACTTCCAGCCATATGTTTCTTCATATGCGCGCGCTTCTTGAGCAGGGAGGCTGCGGCGCTGTTGCACGCTGTTCGCGCGCCGCTTCTCCATTCGCCGTGTCGTCGCCTGGCTCCGACCTGGCGATCCAGTTCGCCGCGGCTTCTCGTGGGACCATTGCTGTCTCTGGAATACCGGTGACGGCAGCGGGCGGGGACACCACAGGACACGCGTCACCGTGCGCGATGGTTATCGTTCTCCCAAAATCCCAAGGTAAACCGAATCTAACAAATTGCAGAAGTGCCTGCGAAACCGGGATTTCTTGTATTTGTCGTGCGCCCCTGGGGCTGGCGCGTTTACGTCTGCTTCATCGCGATACTTAAACTGCCATTCAAATTTGCCCGCCATCATTACCTCCAACAAGCCGGCAAACGGCACGGGCAAGAAACCCCGGGATGAGTTGAACAGTTGATTGGACGGGAGCCGCGCTCGGGGGACGAGGCGGCATAAGAAAAAAGGGGATGCGTTATGTTTCAGGGTACTTTCGATCTGGAGACCGCGACGCCCATCGACGCAGGCGCGCTGTCGGACGTGCTGTTCGAGCGCGGCCTCTATTGGGCGAGCGGACGCTCCGGTCTTGTCGATCTCGTCGCCGCGCACAAATGGTTCAACCTCGCCGCGCTCAAGGGCCGCAAGGACGCCGTGACACTGCGCCAGGAAGTCGCCGGACAGATGTCGGACGCCGATATCTCGGCCGCGCAGCGCGACGCGAGGGCGTGGGTCTCCGCCCACTGAGCGGAGAATCAGGTCCCGGACGTCGTTTCGGAGGTGAACCTGGCTTTCGCTGAATCAGGTTCCCTCGTGGTCCTCCATCCGGTTCGGAGCGGCATGAGACCGCCGTCGGGTGTCAGGTGAAGGAACGCACAGATCTCAGATTCTGCTGAGGAGTGGCGGAGAGGGAGGGATTCGAACCCTCGATACAGCTTGAGACCGTATGACGCTTTAGCAAAGCGTTGCCTTCAGCCACTCGGCCACCTCTCCGGTGCGAGCCTTATGCATCTAATTACTTGGGCTGGTCAATTTGGAAGCGTGTGTTTTTGCTCGAATATTCCCAGCGAATTCCGAAACCAAGAGGTTTGCTCCCGGGGCGAGAACGTAACGCCGCGATAACGGACACAAAGCTGGAGGTTCTGGCGCCTGTATGATGAGCGGTTTTGGCGCGGACAAAGGCTCCCTTTATCCACGTAAACGACTGATTTTGCTATCAAATTAGATCGGATCACTCGCGCGGGGGACGACTGCCTTCGCCGCCGATCGCCTCTGTCGAGTGATGCATTTGCAAGTGATTGATTTGATTGCCTCTTTCCCCGATTCGCCACAAGCTGAGGAGCGGTGATCGCTCTCGGATCGGCCGACGGGTCCCGTGTCAGGCTGCGGAAAGGCTCTCACTATTATAGTCGGGATAACTCGCTCGCCGGCCGAGGAGCCGCCCCGTCGCGCCAGGCGTCGCCGCAAGGAAGGCCAATAGTTCTCCCTTTGCTTTGCCGCCAACGGGCATCGCGAGAAAGCCCGCCTGACGCTTCGCACCCCAGCTCTTCGCCGGTGGCTCAAGTACTGGCGACGATGGCAGCTGCCGCCAACGGACTCACCGCAGCGCGTCGAGGGAGGATGATCGCTACTCCACGCTGCCGGCGCCGCGGCGCAAATCGGCTTCGATCTGCAACCGCGTGCCGCCGCCGAAGCGGGCGCGGTAGACCTGAAGGTTCTCCATGATCCGCTGCACGTAGTTGCGCGTCTCGGAGAACGGGATCAGCTCGACCCAGTCGACCGCGTCGACCTTGGGGTCGCGCGGATCGCCGTAGCGATCGATCCACTTCTTCACACTGCCGCGGCCGGCATTGTAGGCGGCGAAGGTCATGATGTAGGAGCCGCGATAGTCCTCGAGCAGCCCACCGAGCTCGGCCGAGCCGAGCGTGGCGTTGTAGGCCGAATCGTTCTTCAGACGCCCCAGATCGTAGGTCCCGCCGTGCCGCTTGCAGACATAGCGCGCAGCGTCCGGCGTCACCTGCATCAGCCCATAGGCCTGCGCCGGCGAGACGACCGAAGGATTGAAGGCGCTCTCCTGCCGCGCAATGGCGTAGATGATGCTGCGTTCGACCTCGGGGCCGATCGGCGTGAACTGCGGAATGCCGTTGACGGGATAGGCATAGAAATCGAACGGCAGCCCGCGATTGAGCGCGGCCTTGCCGAGCAGCAGCATGCCGCGCGCGTCGCTGTAGCGCTGGGTGAGCTCGCCGAGGCCGGCAAGCGCTTCGGGATCGCCGTTCTCGCCCATGTCGGCGAGAACAGGTATCGCCATCTCACGCTCGTCGAGCTCGTAGAGCAGCTGCGCGGCGCGCACGATCTCCAGCCGTTCGGCACCGCGGCTGCGCGGCTGCGCGTTGAGCTCGATCTGCGGCAGGCCGAGCTTGGCGCGTGCGAGCTGGCCGTAATAGCTAGTGGATTGCTCGGCTGCCCGCGCGTAGGCGTTACGCGCCTCCTGCTGGCGGCCTGCAGCTTCGGCGGCGCGGCCCTGCCAATAGCCGGCGCGCGCCAGCGCGGTCGGATTGACGCTGCCGATCCCGATGCGGGCAAAATGCTGGGTGGCGGCCGCGGGATCGTTGAGGAAGCGCAGCGCGATCCAGCCGGCGGTGAACTCCTGCTCGGTCTTGTAGATGTCGCGGGAGGGCAGGGCCGCATCGCGCGCGATCAGATAGGCGCTGCGGAATTCCTCGGTGTCGATCATCTTGCGCGCCAGGAGGCGCCGCTCGATCCACCATTCGTCGAGATTGTGGAGCCGGCCCGGATCCTTCGGTGCCGACAGCATGAGCTGGGCGGCTTCGGCAAATTTCTCCTCGCGACGCAGCAGCTGGATCTTGCTGAAGATGAAGCCGGGATCGCCGTGCAGCTCGCGCGGCACGGCTTCGAGCAGCGCACGAGCGTTTGGCGCTTTCTTGAGGGAGGCGATGCGGGCCTTGGCGAGTGCGACATAGCCGGCCCCGAGGCGCTTTGCAGCACGCAGTGCGGCCTCGTTCTCGCTGCCGTAGAGCAGCGTGTCCATCCGCGCCTTCTGATCGCCGGGCGTCAGCAGCGCGCCGAACTGGTCGAGTGCGTTGTTCTCGGTGTCTTCCGACATCGGATCGCTGCGCCAGGCATCGCGCACCAGACGTTCGGCGTTGGCGCGATCGCCGCGCGCCAGCATCGCCTTGGCGAGCGTGAAGCGGCCCTTGGCGGACACGGGGGATTCGTTCTCGAACCACGACCACGCGACCTGGTCGTCGCGCCTGTCGTCCCACATCGCGGCCTCCAGGCGCCGGCGCAGGAAGGTCTGCGACGGCCAGCTCGGATTGGCGGACAGGAAGGCGCGGTAGCGCTCCACAGTCGCGCCATTGTCCTCGCTGCGAAGGATGATCCATTCCGCCAGTTTTCGCGCGACTGGATCGGAGATCGTGGCCGCGGCATTGCTGGCGTCGCCCGCCTTGCGCTTGCGCACGAGCTCGATCACGGTCTCCAGCGTGTCCTTGTCGGCTTGCGACGTCGAGGAGGTCGCAGCAACCGCAGCCGGTGTGACCGGCTTGCGCGGGGCGGCATGCTGGCGGGTCGCCGGAGCCAGGACAGGAGCCGCGAGGGGCTTGGCGGGGGCCGGGACGGTCGGTCTGACGGTGGCCGTCGCAGCCGGCGCGGGTGCGGTCTTCGGGACCGAGCCGCCAGCGGTCGGCGTTGACTTTGGCGCGGCCGCCGTAGGCTTCAGCTTCTCCTTCGCAGGTTCTTTGCCTGCGTTCTTGCCTGCGTTCTTGCCAGCATCCTTGGCAGGCTTCTTCGCAACATCCTTGGCGGGGGCACTGGTCGCGCCGTTGCTTGCCCCCTTGGCGGCGTCCTTCGAAATTTCCTTGCCGGTTCCCTTGGACGCCCCCTTCGTAGAGTCCTTGGCGGCTGGCTTGGCCGCGGGTTTCCCGGTTTCCTTCGCGGTTTCCTTGACGGTCTCCGCGGTTGTCTCATTGGATTTGGCCCAGGCGGCGCAGCCGGCCGACAGCCCTGCCATCAGGCACACGATCAGAGTAGTGGATCGCCATGCGGCGCGCGGAAAGGAGATCACGGCGTTTCGTCGCCCCGAATCAGTCAATTGGCTCAAGACCCAGCTGTACAAGATCTGGCTGTATTTGATTGAATATGCGGACAAAATACCAACAGCCGCTTACCTTCGCCGGGTTTGCACCACCACCGCGGCAAAATCGCGGCCTAAACGGTGCGTCACGCCGAGGCGGGTCTTTTACCGGCGGGATAGACCCGATATGAATGCGGCTTGCTCAAGATTGCCGCGTACGGAGGAAGTCCATGGCAGCCAAGACGAAATTCCGGGGATCGTTCACCGCCTTGGTCACGCCGTTCAAGAACGGCTCGCTGGACGAGGCGGCGTTCCGCTCCCTGGTCAACTGGCAGATTTCAGAGGGCACCAACGGCCTGGTCCCGGTCGGCACCACCGGCGAGAGCCCGACGCTGAGCCATGACGAGCACAAGAAGGTCGTCGAATGGTGCATCGAGGAAGCGAAAGGCCGCGTGCCTGTCGTCGCCGGCGCCGGCTCCAACTCGACCAAGGAGGCGATCGAGCTCGCCCAGCACGCCGAGAAGGCGGGCGCGAACGCGGTTCTGGTCGTGACGCCCTACTACAACAAGCCGACCCAGGAAGGCATGTACCAGCACTTCAAGGCGATCAACGACGCGATCGGGATTCCGATTATCATCTACAACATCCCGCCGCGCTCGGTGATCGACATGTCGGTCGACACCATGGCGCGGCTGTGGGAGCTGAAGAACATCGCCGGCGTCAAGGACGCCACCGCCAGCATGGTCCGCGTCTCGCAGCAGCGCGCGGCGATGGGCGAGGACTTCAACCAGCTCTCGGGCGAGGATGCGACGATCCTCGGTTACATGGCCCATGGCGGCCATGGCTGCATCTCGGTGACCTCGAACGTCGCGCCGCGGCTGTGCTCAGAGTTCCAGGCCGCCTGGGCGAAGGGCGATCATGCCACCGCGCTGAAGCTGCACGACAAGCTGATGCCGCTGCACAATAATCTCTTCATCGAGAGCAATCCGGCGCCGATCAAGTACGCGCTGTCGCTGCTCGGCAAGCTGGACGAGACGTTGCGGCTGCCGATGGTGCCGGTCACCGAGCCGACCCGCGTTGCCGTGCGCAGCGCGATGGTTCATGCCGGCCTCATCAACTGACGCGCTAGCCGATCGGGGAGCTTTCATGGCGATCGAGGAAAGAGGCACGCGGATGCTCACGGAGTTCCGCGAGTTCGCCATGAAGGGCAACGTCGTCGACCTCGCGGTCGGCGTCATCATCGGCGCGGCCTTTGGCGCCATCGTAACATCGCTGGTCGGCGACGTGATCATGCCGATCATCGGCGCAGCCACCGGCGGCCTCGACTTCTCGAACTACTTCACGCCGCTTTCGGGCAAGGTCACCGCCGCAAACCTCGCGGACGCGAAAAAGCAGGGCGCCGTCTTGGCTTGGGGCAACTTCCTCACGCTGACGATCAACTTCATCATCATTGCCTTCGTGCTGTTCCTGGTGATCCGTGCCATGAACAAGTTGAAGCGCAAGGACGAGGCGCAGCCTGCCGCTCCACCAAAGCCGTCGGCCGAGGTCGAGCTCCTGACCGAGATCCGCGATCTCCTCAAGAAGTCTTGACGCGCGCGCTTCATCCAAACTGTTAGCGTCCTCGCGCATCCCGATCAGGTTTGTCATCCATGGCCGACAAGAACGAACGTCCGATCAAGGTCATGGCGGAAAACCGTAAGGCCCGCTTCAACTATGCGATCGAGGATACGATCGAAGTCGGCATTGCGTTGACCGGCACCGAGGTCAAGTCGATCCGCAGCGGCAAGAGCACCATCGCGGAATCCTACGCCGATTCCAAGGACGGCGAGATCTGGCTGATCAACGCCACCATTCCCGAATATCTCCAGGGCAACCGCTTCAATCACGAGCCCAAGCGGCCTCGAAAACTGCTGCTGCATCGCAAGCAGATCAACAAGCTGATGGGTGCGGTCGACCGCGAAGGCATGACGCTGATCCCGCTCAAGCTTTATTTCAACGAGCGTGGTCGCGCCAAATTGCAGCTCGCGGTTGCAAAAGGCAAGAAGCTGCACGACAAGCGCGAGTCCGAGAAGAAGCGCGACTGGAGCCGGGAGAAGGGCCGCCTGATGCGGGCGAGGGGATAGCGGGATGACTCAGAGAAACCTGCTCGAGGTTGATTGGACCCGGATTCCCGCACCAGCGGACGACGGCGGCGCCGCGCACCTGAAAGGCATGACGCTGCCGCCGGTCAGCCTGCTCGCCACCGACGACACGTCAGTCGCGCTGTCGGCGCTGCGTGGCCGGACCGTGGTGTTCGCCTATCCGCGCACCGGCGAGCCCGGCAAGATCGCGCTGGTCGATGATTGGGACATGATCCCGGGCGCGCGCGGTTGCACGCCGCAGACTTGCGCATTTCGCGATCTGTTCGCCGAGCTGAAGGCCGCCGGCGCCGCGCAGGTGTACGGCCTCTCGACCCAAAGCAACGCGTACCAGACCGAGATGGCCTCGCGGCTGCATCTGCCGTTCCCGGTGCTCTCGGACGAGAAGCTGGCGCTTACGAGCGCCCTGAATTTGCCGACGATGGACGTCGCGGGCCTGACGCTGATCAAGCGCCTTGCGCTGATCGTCGACGACGCCAGGATCACGCATGTGTTCTATCCGGTGTTTCCGCCCGACCGGAACGCCGGCGATGTCCTGGACTGGCTGAAGGCCAATCCGGCCAAGGGCTTGTCTAAGGATTAGTCGAGGTCGGCCTTCACCTTCGCGAACACGGAGCGGAACATGTCCGGCGTCAGCACGCGGGTGTTCGTGTTGTAGCGGGAGCAGTGATAGCTGTCGTAGAGCCTGAATGCGCCGGCCTGATGCACGGCGCCGTGGCCGAAGGGGGCTTGCGATCCCTTCAGGTTCAGCGGCTTGAGCACGGTATCGTGCGCAATGCGCCCGAGCGCGACAATCGCGCGCAGGTTCGGCATCGTTGCGAGATTCGCGGCGAGAAACTGCCGGCAGGTGTTGATCTCGACCGGTAGCGGCTTGTTCTGCGGCGGCACGCAATGCACCGCATTGGCGATCCGACAGTCGACCAGCTTCAGGCCGTCGTCGGGACGCGCCTCATATTTGCCCTTGGCGAAGCCGTATTCGAGCAGCGTGGCGTAGAGCAGGTCGCCGGCATAATCGCCGGTGAACGGACGGCCGGTGCGGTTGGCGCCCTGCATCCCAGGCGCAAGGCCGACGATCAGCAGGCGCGCCTTGATGTCGCCGAAAGGCGCAACCGGCGCGTTATGCCACAATGGCTCGCGCGCGCGGTTCGCCTCGCGAAAAGCGACCAGGCGCGGACAGAGCGGACAGTCACGGTCGGGGACGAGGCTGAGAGGCTGGCGGCTTGACCGGGCCGCCTCACTCCTCGAAGTCGTCATCGCCCCTCGCCGGCGCCATCGTGGTTGCGCGCTGGAGGAACTGCGGAGCGTGGTGGCGCGCCTCGCGGTCGCCGCGGTCACGCGGGGCGGGGCGTTCGGACGGGTCGCGGCCGAGCTTGGACTGCAGCTCGACGAGGTCGGTGAAGACGTCGGCCTGGCGGCGCAGCT
>NZ_JBVVPB010000030.1:0-81996 GCF_055807435.1 Bradyrhizobium sp. Ken51
AACGACAGCTGGCTGACCCGATTGATCGACATGGAGTACTGGTTGGCTTGCAACGAGGAGCGCGCGGCGCAGACGCGCTTTGGCGCCGTCATGTGCTGCTGCGGGCCATGTGCAATGTACCGGCGTTCCGCGCTCATGTTGCTGCTCGACCAATACGAGACGCAGTTCTTCCGAGGAAAGCCGAGCGACTTCGGTGAGGACCGTCATCTGACGATCCTCATGCTCAAGGCAGGGTTTCGAACCGAGTACGTTCCGGACGCAATCGCCGCAACGGTGGTCCCGGATAGGCTCTTGCCCTATCTGCGCCAACAGCTCCGTTGGGCGCGAAGCACCTACCGCGACACGCTGCTCGGTTTGCACCTGCTGCCCGGCCTCGATCGGTACCTCACACTCGATGTGCTCGGACAGAACCTCGGGCCGTTGCTGCTCGCCGTCTCATCGATCGCCGCGCTCGCACAGCTCGCGCTCACGGACAGCGTGCCGTGGTGGACCGGTCTGACTATCGTCGCGATGACCATGACTCGATGTAGCGTAGCGGCGGTTCGCGCTCGCGAACTACGATTTCTCGGCTTCTCGCTGCATACCCCGATCAACATTTTTCTCCTGCTCCCAATGAAGGTCTATGCGCTCTGTACTTTGAGCAACAGCGATTGGCTCTCGCGCACAATAGCGAAATCATCAGACGGTGATGAATCGATTGCCTCGATGGAAGACGCGACAACAGGACCAAGCCTCAACCTCGCATCGGAAACGCCTGGCTCAATTCGCAGGGCAGGTCTTTCACGCGCTCATTCGCAGCTGATCGCGTCGGACGGCATTGCGGCCGAAACTGACTAAGCAGCTTCTAGGGGATCAGTGGTGAGCATGGACAACATATACCAGTCGTTGGAGCGGGAGTTGGCTAATGATGACCCGTGGCGGCTTGACGACAATCCGTTCGAACGTGAGCGTCACACCCAATTGCTGCGGCTGTCGCTGTCGAACAGCGCCGTGTCAAACGGCCTCGAAATAGGGTGCGCGGCCGGTGCGTTTACAGAGAAGCTTGCTCCTCACTGCCAACGGCTCACGGTCATCGATGTTATGCCGCGAGCGATCGGTCGAGCGGTCCAGCGGACCAAGAGGTGGTCGCATATCAGCTGGGCGGCGACCGACATTCTGCAGTTCGCAACCGCGGAGCTGTTCGATCTGATCGTCGTCGCCGAAGTTCTCTATTATCTTGAAGACATGACGCAAATGCGTACTGCAATCGACAACATGGTCAAAATGCTTGCTCCGGGTGGGCATCTGGTCTTCGGATCTGCACGTGATATGGCCTGCAAGCGATGGGGGCATGTCGCTGGTGCCGAGACAGTCATCACGATTTTGAGTGAAGCGCTCATTGAGGTCGAACGCGTGCAGTGCCAGGGGCAGTCGGCTGACGAAGACTGCCTGTTGGTCCGCTTTCGCAATCCGGAGCGATCTTCGATCCGACCCAACGGCCGAGCCTGAAAGGAGCCACTATGCGAATCTGCGGTATCAAGTTGACGCATGACGGGGCAGTCGCTCTGATCGAGGACGGCCGACTGGTGTTCTGCGTCGAGCAGGAGAAGCTGAACAATAATCCGCGTTATCAAACTATCGGCAACCTGGATTCCGTTGTTAGCGCTTTGGCGGAGCACGGGCTCGATCCGAGCGATGTTGATAAGTTCGTCATTGATGGCTGGGATGGAGAGGTCGAATCGCAGTTTGAAGTCCTTAGTGGGACGACCACCGTCAAGCTCAAGGGCGCGCCGTATGTCGAACGCCAAGGCGATAGCCCGCTCGCGTCGCGCGATCGCATGGGCCTTATGCTTGACGGAAAACTATATCCCTATCAAAGCTATCCCCATGTCACCGGGCACGTAGCATCCGCATACTGCACCAGCTCGTTTGCCGAATCCGCACAGCCTGCTTTCTGCTTGGTGTGGGACGGCTGCATGTTTCCACGCCTCTACTATGTCGAGCCGCACGGCATCCGGTTCATCGAGTGCCTGTTTCCGATGATAGGCCACGCTTATGCGACGGCAGGACATCACTTTGGACCTTACAGGCGGGCAGACCGGACCAGCTGGGATCTAGGTATCGCCGGCAAGCTGATGGCCTATATCGCTCTGGGAGCTCCCGACGAGGAGATCATTAACACGTTTCAGGAGCTTTATCAGACGCACTTTGCCACGGATGCTGATGGCGCTTGTCACAAGGTTGCACAGATCAACAGCTCAAAATCGCCACTTGAAGCTCTGCACGACTTCTTCGATGCGTGCGCGCTGCGATTGAAGGCCAAGCAGGCCGAAGACATCCTTGCGTCATTTCACGTGTTTCTAGAGCGGCTGCTGGTTCGCACAATTGCTGATGTTGTGCAGCGGCATTCGGACCTTGCGGGGGTGCGTAACCTCTGCATAGCCGGCGGCTGCGGCCTGAATATCAAGTGGAATAGTGCATTTCGTGCGACCGGCCTGTTCGATGACGTGTGGGTGCCGCCCTTTCCGAACGACAGCGGCTCAGCCATCGGTGCTGCTTGCTCTGGCCTGGTGGCACAGCAAGGCTTTAGAGCTCTGGAATGGTCGGTCTATAGTGGACCGGCCGTTCGTCCCAGCGAAGTCCCGTCCGGATGGGAGGGCGCGCCCTGCACGATGGGCGAACTTGCGGCAATCCTCGCGAGTGACAAGCCCGTGATCTTCCTTGCCGGGCGTGCCGAGCTCGGACCACGGGCCTTGGGTGGCAGAAGCATTCTCGCGGCTGCAAGCTGGGAGGGAATGAAAGATCAACTCAACGACATCAAGCTTCGTGAGCATTTCAGGCCGGTAGCGCCGATATGCCTGGAGGATCGTGCGGCGGAGATTTTTAGCCCCGGAGTACCGGATCCGTACATGCTCTTCGATCACCAGACGCGACCCGAATGGCGGGACAAAATTCCCGCCGTCGTGCATCTCGATGGATCTGCTCGCCTACAGACGGTTTCCAGATCATCTCAGCATAAAGTGGTCGAGCTTCTCATCGAGTACGAGAAGCTCACAGCCATCCCGTTGCTTTGCAATACCAGCGCTAATCTGCATGGAAGCGGCTTTTTCCCGGATGCTGCCGCCGCATGCCAGTGGGGACGCGTCGATCACGTATGGTGTGACGGCCTGCTTTGGACAAAGAAGCACGCGACCCAGGACGCGGTGCGAACAACGTCCGTCGCGATGGCGTAAGCAAATGTCAGCCCCGGCAGTCGACCTTTTCGAGGTGAGCAAGTCCTACAAGGACCGGATCGTCGTGGACGCTCTTTCGTTTACGGTCGCGCCGGGAGAATGCTTCGGTCTGCTGGGACCAAACGGCGCGGGTAAAAGCACGCTTGCGCGTTTGATCCTGGGTGTTGCGTCGCCCGACGCAGGTAAGATCTGCGTGCTTGGCGAGCCGGTGCCGGCACGTGCGCCCTTGGCGCGCCGGGGCATCGGGGTTGTCCCCCAGTTCGACAACCTTGATCTTCAGCTCACGGTTCGCGAAAACTTGCTCGTTTTCGGTCGCTACTTCGCCATGAGCGCGACCGAGGTCAAAGCGGTCACACCGTCGCTGCTCGAATTCGCCCGCCTGGAGAACAAGGCGGACGCCCGCGTCGCGGAACTGTCCGGCGGCATGAAGCGGCGGTTGACGCTGGCACGTGCCCTCATTAACGACCCGCAGCTCTTGGTGCTTGACGAGCCGACGACTGGCCTCGATCCGCACGGCCGTCATCTCATCTGGGAACGCTTGCGCTGGCTATTAGCGCGCGGCAAAACGATTCTTCTCACCACCCATTTCATGGAAGAGGCGGAGCGATTGTGCGACCGCCTGTGCGTGCTTGAGCACGGCCGCAAAATCGCGGAAGGGCAGCCTCATGCTCTCATCGAGCAGCAGATCGGGTGTCAAGTGATCGAGATTTACGGTGGTAATCCGCATGAGTTGCTGCCGCTGGTCAGAACCCAAGTGCGGCACGCTGAGGTGAGCGGGGAGACGCTGTTTTGCTATGTCACGGATCCCGAGCAGGTGCGTCGCCGGCTTGCCTGCCGTACGGATCTCCGCCTTCTGCAGCGTCCTCCAAATCTGGAGGATGTCTTCTTGCGGTTAACCGGGCGAGAGATGAAGGACTGAACGATGTGGCAACGTTTTGCGCCCGCGCTCCCTGCTAATCCATGGAATTGGATCGCGGTTTGGCGCCGCAACTTTCTGGTCTGGCGGAAAGTCGCTCTGGCATCGATTCTTGGAAATCTGGCCGAGCCGATGAGCTCTCTCTTCGGTCTTGGTTTTGGCCTCGGAATGATCGTAGGTGGCGTTGAGGGGACTTCATACATTGCGTTTCTGGCGGCTGGCATGGTTGCCACGAGCGCGATGGTCTCCTCAACTTTCGAAACGATCTATGGGGCTTACGCTCGCATGCAGACAGGTTGCACGTGGGAGGCAGTGCTCTGTACGCCCCTTACGCTCGGCGACATTGTTCTGGGTGAAATGGCATGGGCAGCGAGCAAGGCCTTGCTCGCCGGGACGGCGATCACAATTGTTGCCATCGCACTCGGCTATGCAGAGTGGTCGTCCATTCCCTATGCGTTACCAGCCATCGCCCTCACTGGCGTTGCTTTCGCGAGCCTCGCAATGGTCGTTTCAGCGCTTGCACCGAGCCACGACTATTTCATCTTCTACCAATCACTTATCCTCACGCCGATGATGTATTTGAGCGGGGCGATCTTCCCAATCGGCCAGTTGCCTGGTTCATTTCAACGCATAGCGGCCTTGTTGCCCCTGACACATTCAGTCGATCTCATTCGTCCAGCAATGCTCGGTCGGCCCGTCGACAGCGTCGGTTTGCATGTGGGCGCACTTTGCATCTACGCAGCGATTCCCTTCATCGTCTCGGCCGCGCTGCTTCGGCAGCGACTGATGCGGTGAGAGGAACAAGACCTAAAGCGCCGCGAGATCAGACATCGGACGCAACTCACGTTCGATTCGCGTCTGACGCTTATGTGAGCCTCGTTTCGTTGGCGATGCCTGATCGGCCCCGTGGCGACATGTGACCTACTTGCGAAGCAGACGATACGAAATAGGCCAATAGGCCTCTCAGAATGAACGGAGAGCAAGATGCTGTGTCTAGGATTGAGTGGCGGGCTCGATAAGGTCTATGAAAACCCGCTGCAACTACCGAACACGTTTCTGCACGACGGCGCCGCAGTGCTCGTCAAGGACGGTCGCGTCATCGCCGCCGTTGAAGAGGAGCGCCTCAACCGCATCAAACATTCGAACAAGCTCCCGAGCAGTGCGATTGAATACTGTCTATCAGCCGCGGGTGTGAAGCTTCGCGACGTCGATCGTATTGCGTTCTACGCGACTGAAGCCTACTGCAATTCGATGCTCGAACGGTTGTTCATCTCACAACCTGAGATCTCAATTCCGCTAGATGCGAATCTACTGTTGCGGCACCTTCTCGCGGCAGAGTTCGGTACCCAAGTTGACCCTTCGCGGGTGTCATTCGTAGGCCATCATCAGGCCCATGCCGTAAGCGCTTTGGCAATGTCGGGTTTTGAAGAAAGCCTGGTTCTCGCGATCGACGGCTGTGGCGACTTCCTCTCGGGTCTGTTGGCTGTTGGGTCGGGCACCGAAATGACCGAGCTCATGACGTTTCCAGAGACCAACTCTCTCGGACTGTTCTATCTGGAAACGATCCGATACCTCGGCTACGGCCTGTTCGACGAATACAAGGTTATGGGATTGGCTCCTTACGGAGATCCCGCACGCTATCGCGAGCTTTTTTCCCAATTCTATGAGCTCTCCCCAAACGGTAACTACCGCGTTCACCTCGACCGTGTCGGCCCAGCATTGCTGCGCAATATCGAGGTCCGGCGAAGGGGAATGCCGTTCACGCAACAGCATCGAGATGTGAGCGCATCGTTGCAGGAGGCGCTGGAGCGGATCGTGTTTCACATTCTTCGGCATTATCGTGAGCAGACCGGAATGAAACGGTTGTGCCTGGCTGGCGGTGTGGCCCACAACTGCACGCTAAACGGAAAATTGCTGTATTCAGGCCTGTTCGAAGACATTTTCGTGCAGCCGGCTTCGCATGATGCCGGATGCGCATTGGGCGCGGCACTGATGGTCTCGAACGAGGCGGGGCAGGCTCCGCCCCGCGAGCGACTACAGGCGGTTTATTGGGGGCCGGATGTCGGCAACGACGACAGCATTGAACAGGAACTCAAGGGATGGGCCGGACACCTCGAGATTGAACGAACCGCTGACGTCGCAGCCAGAGCAGCCGAGTGGATCGCTGATGGCGCTGTGATCGGGTGGGTACAGGGCCGGTCCGAGTTCGGCCCTCGTGCGCTCGGCAACCGCAGTATTCTTGCGGACCCGAGGCCCGCGGCAAACAAGGACCGGATCAATGCGATGGTCAAGAAGCGCGAGAGTTATCGACCGTTTGCGCCATCGGTTCTCGAGGAGGATGCGGGTGCGTTCTTTGAGTTGCCGGATGGTCGTGCAGAATATCCCTTCATGAACTTCGTCGTTCGCGTACGCGAATCCATGCGTGCGTTGCTGGGCGCGATCACGCATATCGATGGTACGGCTCGGCTGCAAACGGTGTCCCGCACGAGCAATGCCGCCTATTGGGAACTTATCAATGCGTTCAAGAGTCGGACAGGCGTCCCGATTCTGCTTAACACGTCTTTCAACAACAATGCCGAACCGATCGTTGATTCCGTTGCCGATGCGATTACGGCGTTTTTGTCAACCGAGCTGGATGGCCTTGTGGTCGGGTCATTCCTCATCAAAAAGCGGGCAACAACGCTCGAAAACTGGACCGCGCTGGCTGTATCACTGCCGGCCCATGTATCTCTTTACCGGGTTCGCGCTCATACCGGCCGAGACCGGCAGGAGACAGTCTGCGAGATCCGCATGGGTCACTCCAGCCATGACAGTGTACGCGTCTCGCATGACCTGTTCGACATGCTGATGCACATCGAGAAGGAAGCTGTTCTTGCCGATCTTCTCGCCAGGGTCACCTCTGACAGGACGAGGCGCGAAGCTCTCGTGACCGAACTGCGCGGGCTGTGGGATCAGCGTCGTATTCGGCTGCATCCGTCACAGACTGCGCGGTCGTGAAAGGTTCGCAATGTGACCCTCTTGCATGACCTGCCAATCGCAGTGCCGTGCAGGATGAGTTTGCGGGTTAAGTGACTTGCGTCCAAGTGACCAGCGCCCGGCGTGGATCGGCATCGCAGATGAGTTGGTGCGCCACACAGAACTGAGCTCGCGCAACGAGAAGGGTTTGATAACTTGACGAAGGAACGCTTTGTTGTTTCTCGGAGGCGCACCGGCTTTGGTGATTGCCTCTGGTCGTTGGCCTCAGCCTGGTCGTACGCGCAGCGGACCGGGCGAACGCTCGTTATTGACTGGCGCGGTTCCTGTTATGTCGACCAACCGTTCAGCAATGCCTTTCCGGTGTTCTTCGAGCCGGTTGAGGACATCGCTGGTGTGCCGGTGATTTGCGATGACAGGGTCAACCAGCTCTCGTTTCCCGGCCCGTTTTTCCCGCCCTGGTGGAATAGGCCGTCGATCGACTGTATCAATCGTCCGGACGAGCAGATCTTCCGAGAACGTGACGAACTGACCGAGCTGTTCCAGGCAAGAGACGATAACGAAGCCAACACCATTGTCTGTGACGCTTGCCTGATGTGGCGCTGTGGTGAGGAAGCCGAACGACTGATCTTTCGGAGCCTCAAGCTCAGGTCTGAGATTCAAGCGCGGATCGACGCCCTGTATGAGCAACACTTTAGCGGCCATAGCATGATCGGCGTTCATGTTCGGCACGGCAATGGCGAAGATATCATGGGGCACGCTCCGTACTGGGCCGATTCGGAGCTCGCCCTTCGTCAGGTCCGCATGGCAATCGGAAAAGCCAAGGCGTTGCCATATCCGAAGCCTGTAAAGATCTTCCTGTGCACCGATAGCGCACAGGTGCTCGATCACGTATCGGGCCTGTTTCCCGATATCTTCGCCGTACCAAAACGGTTCCAGGCCGATCGGGCAGGGCCGTTGCATAGCGCGGAAATGGGAATTGAAGGTGGAGCTTCCGCTCTCATCGACATGTATCTTCTCGCGCGATGCGCCACCGTGATCCGCTTTCCTCCTACTAGCGCCTTTACGCGCTATGCCCGTCTGCTCGTGCCACGCATTATTGAATTCGATCTGACCAATCCGGAGCATTTGACCCTGATCGATAACCCGTACGAGCATTTCGCGGCTTCATGAAGTGCCGAGAATTTGAACGAGAGCCTGAGCAATCGTCGCCTAGATCGTCGGCCTGATACTGCTGGCTTCCACAGCATCGAGTTTCGCAACGTGTCCCAGAAACGGTGGATGGCGAGTTCCGTCCGCAGATGAGGGCTGACCCGCGCACTATCCGCAACGCATTGCGGCTGGTACGGCGAACGCCTGGCGAAGCGTCGGGCAATGCCAGCGAGCGTCGGCGGCCTTGTCCCGCAATGTGTCTGGCCGCCACCTGTAAGTCGACTGGCGCGGAAAAGGTGATCTCCCGTCATCACTGGGCCCGAACCGCCATCGCTGGCCAGGCGCTGAAGAGCACGGCAATGGTGTTCCGGGCCGCCGAGGAAATCTGACCTAGCAGACGGTCACGTCAGAATGTCCCAGCAGCAAGGACGCGCGTCCGGTAGTTGGATCGCCGTTTCTGCGTAATCCTTTCGCAGTCAGCTCGTCTTCTGGACGACCGGCCTTGTTCATGCGTTGGTTGCGAAATACGTTCGGCCGCAGCTGATGAAGGCACGAGCCTCAGCCCATCGATGTCGAACCAGAGCCGCATCTGCGCCGGCGTCCAACCGCCGAGACCAAATTGGACGAACTGGCCATCGGTCCTGATCTCCGCACAAGGCAGCTGATCTATCTCCGCCAACTCGAATGAGCCACAGACCACCCCTGGAGTGCGACGCTGTCAACGCGCCCGGGCGCTCGACGCGGCGTTGCTGTTGTCGAAAAGCAAACAGGCCAGATGTTCAGAACCTGCCATTTGGGTCTCAAAATTGCGCCCCTTGTGCCCTGCGTCGCCTTGGCCCGGATCCTGCACCAGGTGCACAGGCGACGGGAGCGGATGGGAGCCGCCTGTGAATCTAGGTCTAGCAGATGACAAAGCGGTCGTATCTCAATCGTCGGAAACGGACCCTGGCGGTCCAATTCACGCCGATCGATCGGGCCGCCCGCTGCGCGAGCGAAAGACGCTGGTATTGACTGGGGCATCGCGCGGTATCGGCCGCGCTACCGGAAAATTGTTTTCGAAAGCCGGTTGGCGCATCATTTCTTGCGCGCGCCAACCATTGGACGGGGCGCGCCGCCCATCAGACTCAGAGGGCGACAGCTATATCGAAGTCGACCTGGGCGACCATCGGATGCTGCCGCGCGTGATTGCCGAGATCAAGGAGCGCCTTGCTGGCGCACCGTTGCACGGACTGGTAAACAATGCCGGAAACTCACCAAAAGCGGCAAACGGTACCAGGCTGACATCGCTGGCGACCTCAGTCGACACCTGGATGAGCGTGTTCCACCTCAATCTGGTGGCACCGATCCTACTCGCTCAAGGCCTGTTCGACGAATTAAAAAGGGCGTCAGGCTCGATCGTCAACGTGACGTCGATCGCCGGCTCGCGGGTGCATCCATTTGCAGGGTCGGCATATGCAACTTCGAAAGCTGCGCTCGCTTGTCTCACGCGCGAAATGGCGCACGATTACGCCGCGCATGGGATTCGCGTCAATGCGGTCGCGCCCGGCGAAATCAAGACGGACATTTTGTCGCCTGACACGGAAGAGCATCTTGTGCCAAAGATCCCACTCCGCCGAGTGGGTACACCCGAAGAGGTCGCCAAGGTCATTTTCTTCCTATGTTCAGATGCGGCAAGTTATGTCACCGGCGGCGAAGTGCCGATCAATGGCGGGCAACACTTATAATTCAATCCCTAAAGAGCCCCGGCTGTTCTGAGCTTCATCGATGGAAGTCATGTTGGCCGGAGTGAATTCGCGCAGCAAGTTGGAAAGAACAAAGCGGAAAAACTAGCCACTCTAAGTGCTGCCGACGTGCCATGAAGAAGGGTCATCTCTCGTCCCGCCCTGAGAACTGGATGTCAGATCGGGCATGCAACACGAATCCAACAAGTCCGATGAGGAGGATCAAGAAAGGAACGGAGAAGTCGTCATGCTAGACAGCATTTCCCTGCGCGAAAAGCCAAACTCAACCTCCGATGCGGACGCTTCCGCTTGTATTGTGCGGTCGCAAGAGGAATCGCTAAGCACGATTGTTGAAATAGCGCACACGCTCACTGGCCTATGTCGGCTCGAGGCTAAGCTGGCGAGCGTCATCGAGCGTCTGGGATCGCTCGTGCAGATGCGGCGCGGCATCGTATGTCTGTTCGAGCATGACGGCGGGCCGGAGATCATCGTAGACGACGGCAGGAGCGAAGACCGCGATGCGCGCTGCGGGTTGCGCTTGCCGCAAGGAGCAATCGATCAAATCGTGGCGTCGGGGCAGCCGCTCATCGTCGAGAACGTAGCGCTGCATTCGGCCTTCAGTTCTTCGGAGGCCGATATGTTAGATGCCGGCGGTCATACGCGCGTTGCGTTCATCGGCGTTCCCATAAACGTCGACGACAAAGTTGTGGGTACGCTGAGCATCGACCGCATCGCGGACAACGGGACGCGTGCGCAGCTCGAGGACGACGTCCGCCTGCTGACGATGGTCGCAAGGCTGCTGGGCCAGACGGCGAAGTTGCATTGCTTGTTTGTGCGCGATCGCGGGCGCCTTATGGACGAGGAGTTCCGGCTGCAGAAGCAGCTGTCCGAGCTCAAGCCCCATGGGCGGGACCGTAAGAAGGTCCAAGTCGAGGGAATTATCGGCGACAGCCCGGCGCTGCGCGCGCTACTTGAGAAGATCGAGGTGATCTCAAAATCGAATAGCACGGTTTTGTTGCGTGGCGAGTCGGGTACCGGCAAAGAGCTGGTCGCGAAGGCTATTCACGAGCGTTCAGCGCGCGCCAAACGCCCCTTTATCAAGCTGAATTGCGCAGCCCTCACCGAGACCGTGCTGGAATCCGAATTGTTCGGACACGAGAAGGGGGCGTTTACGGGCGCATTCAACGCGCGCAAGGGTCGCTTCGAGATCGCCGACAAGGGAACCTTGTTTCTGGATGAGATTGGAGAGATCTCGGGCTCGTTCCAGGCGAAGCTCCTGCGCGTGCTTCAGGAGCAGGAATTCGAGAGGGTGGGCGGCAATCAGACAATCAAAGTCGATGTCCGCGTGATTGCGGCCACGAACAAGAATCTTGAAGAGGCGGTGGCAAGGAACGAGTTCCGTGCCGATCTCTATTACCGCATCAGCGTGGTTCCGCTGCTATTGCCGCCGCTGCGGGAAAGACGCACCGATATTCCGCTTCTCGCGGCTCGTTTTTTGAAAAACTTCAACAATGAGAACGGCCGTGCTCTGGTATTCGATTCAAGTGCGATTGAGGTCCTCATGAATTGCGGATTTCCCGGTAATGTCCGCGAACTCGAAAACTGCGTGCAGCGGACCGCGACGCTAGCGCAAGGATCGTCGATCGTTAGAGATGATTTTGCGTGCTGCTACGGGCAGTGCCTGTCGGCCTTGCTGTGGAAGTGTGGTCCGGCGGAAATGGCGCGACAGCCGAGCCCGACGATCGCGCTGCCCGCGAGGCTGAGCATGCCGGCAACGCAAGCCGTGACACCCGTTCAGCCGGTCAGCAGCGAGCCGACACCGCTGGAGCCGCCCGGGCGCCCCGTGGTGGGTGCCGCGAAAGTCACCGATCGCGAGCGCGTCATCGCGGCCATGGAAAGATCCGGGTGGGTACAGGCGAAGGCGGCGCGCCTGCTAGGACTGACCCCGCGCCAGATTGGCTATGCCTTGCGAACACACGGCATCGAGATCAAGCGCTTCTGAACAAAGCGTCGGGCTCGCTCCCTCCCTTTCTCTTGCTCGGCCGACTGGGATAGGAGGGCACGGAAAGGGGCGGTCGCAGCTCGGATGCATGACGCGAATGCTAGCCTCATGCCTTGGGATTCGCTCGCCGGCGACGCGTAAGGCGTCTTCGCGTCGGCCAGCCTTGTCATCTTCTGTTCGCAAGCGTGCTCGCCCTGAAAATGGCTTGGCGTCGAACCGGCAACCTGATCGCTGCGGCTCGGTTGCTGGCCGTGACTCAGATCAGCTCGAGACTCGCTCGTAAACTGTCGCGGTTGTGACAACCGGCTCGACGTCAGGCGTCATTCATCGCGTTCCTTTCTTGTTGGCGGAGTGGCCGGGGGGCGGTGGTATGACATTTGCTGCATCGACAGTCGGCTCGGCATCTTAGGAGAAGTACATGCACAGCATCGTCTGCATCAAACAGGTCCCCGACTCTGCGCAAATCCGCGTGCACCCTGTTACGAATACGATTATGCGCCAGGGTGTGCCGACAATCATCAACCCATATGATCTCTTTGCACTGGAAGCTGCGCTCGAGCTAAGAGATAAATTCGGCGGCGAAATAACCGTCCTGACAATGGGGCCGCCATCGGCCGAAGAATCTCTGCGAAAGGCACTGACATTTGGTGCCGATCGCGCTGTCCTGCTCACCGACCGTAGCTTCGCGGGCTCCGATACGCTGGCGACGAGTTACGCGTTGGCGTGCGCGATTCGCAACATTGGGAAGGAATATGGCCCACCGGACGTCATATTCACTGGCAAGCAGACTATCGACGGCGATACGGCGCAAGTGGGACCTGGCATTGCAGGGCGGCTCGGGGTCCAGCAGCTTACTTATGTTTCCACAATTAAAGCGTTGGACTTCAAGCAACGTACCATCGAGGCCGAACGGCGCTGCGAAGGGGGCGTCCAGGTGTTGCGTTCCAAGCTGCCGTGTCTCGTCAGCATGTTAGAGGCAACAAATCAAATTCGCCGTGGTGCAATGGTAGATGCCTTGCGTGCCGCCCGTACCCCAATCGTAAAATGGAGCGCCCAAAGTGCCGGCGTGGACGACATGGCCAATTGCGGTCTGAGGGGATCGCCGACCGTCGTCAAACGTGTTTTCGCGCCCTCCGCGCGAGCGGAGAAAGCGACGTGGGTGGAGGCGGCCGAGCAGCCGGCGCAAGCATTGATCGACGCTATGTTCAAGCGTAACCCTATGCTCGAAACGGAGCTCGCACAGCTCGCCTCATCCGCGCAAGCTCGCGGTGCGTGAAGTCGCGGCTGATCGAGCGGAGGGGACGTCTCGCTACGCTAAGGTTTGGCGCTACCTGCGAGATGATCAGTGCACTCGGTAATTCGCGCTGTCCGACGATGCGGGCGGTCGATTTTTGTGGCAGCCGCACAGAATATCAGCGCGTGGAGCTCGCGCGGGATCTCAGTCGGCGCGCGAGATCTGCCGTGTTTTGCGCGACTGCAAAGTGCGGGTAGCGCACCGTCCGACCACGGGACGGAATCGAGGTTAGCTGATAAGCTCAGCTCCCCGGTCAACATCACCGCCATTCGTCCCGATACTGCCCCAGATCACATAGCAAGAACCGTGTCGGGCAGAACGGGCCGCGCATCATCGTGTAAATCACCGCAGGCATAGTCGCGCACCAATTTCAGTTCAGCCTTGGGCCGTCAATGTCCCGCGGGCGCGCGTGCTAATGCGTGGTAAATTGCGCGCTCACGGCATGGTTAGACCGCTCGGGTCGCAACGGCTTCGCAACTCTCTTGGTGTTTCCTGGATAAACCGTGAGTGCGGCGATAATGCCGAGCAAAGCCGCAAACATCAACCAGAAACCGGGCGAGGCCTTGTCATCGGTCCGGTCGATGAGCCAGGTCGATGCAAGCGGCGTAAACGTGCCAAAGAGAGCCGCGGCGAGTGCGAAGGCCAAAGAAAAGCAGGTTGTGCGAACGTGCTTCGGCACGATTTCGACCAGAGCGCCCAACATGGCGCCGCTATAGGTGCCAAAGTAAAACGAGAACATCATCTCCACTATCAGCATCTTGCCAAAGCTTGGATCGGTTACAAGCCAAGACAACGCTGGATATACCGTCACCAACGCAAGGCCGGCAATGGTCAGCAAGACGGGCTTCCGGCCGATTCTGTCTGAAATCGCGCCGCCAATTGGGTTCCAGATGAAGTTCGTCACCGCGACCAAAAGCGTGACCAAGAGCGTGTTCTGCGAGGACAACTGCAATACGTGCCTGCCGAAGGTAGGCGTGTACACCGTCACGAAATAGAATGTCGTGGTCGTCAGCATCGCGATCATCATGCCGAGAATGACGATGCGCCAGTTCGCAAGCGTGGAGGCAAAGACCTCGCGGGCCGTTGGGTGGTTCTTCATGACCAGAAACTCCGGAGTTTCCTCCAGCGTCCGGCGCAGGAAGAAGATAAGCGGTACGATCAAGCAGCCAAGGAAGAAGGGGATCCGCCAGCCCCAGGCGGCAACCATTTCGGCCGGAAGTGCTTCGCTCAAAAAATATCCGATAAGAGCCGCGACAAAGATCGCAACCTGCTGGCTCGAGGACTGGAACGATGTGTAAAAGCCGCGGTTGCCCGGAGTGGCAATCTCAGAGAGGTAGACAGAAACGCCGCCAACCTCAACGCCGGCAGAAAAGCCCTGCAACAGCCGTCCGAACAGCACAATCGCGGGTGCGGCAATGCCGATCGTCCCATAGCCGGGACAAAAGGCGATGATAATGGTGCCAATAGCCATGATCGAAAGCGTGATGATCAGGCCTTGCCGACGGCCAATCTGGTCGATATAGGCTCCAAGCACGATCGCGCCAACAGGTCGCATCAAGGCACCCAACCAGAACACACCGAAGGTGTTAAGCAGTGAAGCGGTTTCGCTTCCTGATGGAAAGAACGCGTTTCCGATGGCACTGGCGTAGAACCCGAACAAGAAGAAGTCGAACTGCTCGAGGAAGTTGCCGCTCGTGGCACGTAAGATGGCGCCAATGCGCGATTTGGCATTTGAGGCGTGCGCAATGGGCGCTGGTGACATGGCGAGTATCCTCTCGATTTTGAACTGGCCGGTTGCGGAGAAAATCTCACGCCAGCCGCGTGCAGGTTCATGGCCGCGAATCGGCCATCAGGGCCTATCGACCAAACCGTAAGCGCCTGACGTTTCCGGCATATTTTCGGCAACTGCCGCGCAAACTCTCACAATTTTCGCTCGTTATTCCGCTCGTGCAGCAGGAGTGGCTCTCAAGCTACTGAAGCGTCGGGCAATTCTCGGTGACACGGTTGTTGTCTGTGGCGTGGCCGAAGTTCTCATCGAGCGCACCGATATGCAGCAAAAGGGGAAGGGACGAGATCCGTAGCATACGAGCCGCAGGGAGGAGCTCCGTGAGATGTCGTGCTAGAACAGCTCGCGAGCCTGCGATTGAGGCCGAGCTGCCCTAGCATCTCACCCGATGTCGAGCGATCTCGATATTGCTCAACTTAACCTGAGGTTTGACGGACAAGATTTGGTGAGCGCGCTGGCGATCAAGCCCGCCCGATACCGCCGAACGCCATGCTCGGAAAGAGCCACGTTGTCCTGCGAGCAAGGCGCACCTCGTACTTCGAGGGGGCGCTCCGGTTCGAATGCGGTCCAAACGCCGTCTGGCCAAGAACAGGCACAAGCCTCGCAGTGGCATCGGGGCCTGGAGCTGGGCGGCACATCGTGATTCGATCCGACCGCGGCTTGCGCGCATTCGGAATCTGACCACGACGACCCGGGTCGCGTCACCTTGCCTTATTCGACGGTTACCGATTTGGCGAGGTTTCGGGGTTGGTCGACGTCCGTGCCTATGAGGATGGCCGTGTGGTAGGCCAGGAGCTGCACCGGAATCGCATAGACAATCGAGGTAAATGTCGCACCCATCTCCGGCAGCACAATGGTCGCGAGTGAATCCATGGACGCCTCTGCGGCTCCCCTAGCGTCCGTTATCAAGATAATCTTGCCACCCCGTGCGGCGACCTCCTGCATGTTCGAGAGGGTCTTTTCGAACACCCGGTCGGAAGGAGCGATGACGATTACGGGAACGCTCTCGTCGACCAAGGCGATCGGGCCGTGCTTGAGCTCTCCAGCCGCATAGCCCTCGGCGTGAATATAGGAAATCTCCTTAAGCTTCAGTGCCCCTTCCAGAGCCAGGGGAAACGACGTGCCGCGACCAAGATATAGCACGTCTCGCGATTTGGTGATGTCGCGTGCGAGCTTCTCGATCTGCGGCTCGCTGGCAAGCGCCGCGCTAACTAACCGAGGAAGTTCGATCAGCTCGCGTACAAGATCGATGCTGTCGCTCTCTGACAATTCACCGCGCGCCTCACCCGCAGCGAGCGCAAGCGCGGCCAGGACGACCAGCTGGCATGTGAACGCCTTGGTTGAGGCAACGCCGATTTCGGGCCCCGCGTGTATCTGCAATACCGTCCCGCTTTCGCGCGCAATGGTCGAACTCAGTACGTTCACGATCGAAAGGGTATGCAAACCTTGGGATTTGGCATAGCGGAGTGCGGCCAGCGTATCGGCCGTCTCGCCGGACTGCGAGATGAAGATAGCAAGATCTCCCTTGCGCATCGGCGCCTCACGATAGCGAAATTCGGAGGCGACATCGAGCTCGACCGGAATGCGAGCCAGCCGCTCGAACCAGTATTTGGCGATGTGGCCGGCGTAGCCTGCCGTACCGCAAGCCGTGACCGAGATTTGTCCGATCTCATTGAAGTCGAACGGAAGCTCCTGCGGCAGTACCACGCTCTCGGTGGCAATATCGACGTAATGCGCAAGCGTACGCCCGATCACCTCTGGCTGTTCGTGGATTTCCTTCGCCATGAAGTGGCGGTATTGTGCTTTGTCGACGAGAACCGACGAGGCGCCAGAGTTCACCACGTCCCGGCGGACGACTGTGCCTTGTGCGTCGTAGACCACGCTGAAGTTGCGGTTGAGCACAGCCCAATCGCCATCCTCAAGGTAGGTGATCACGTCGGTAAGAGGCGCGAGCGCGATAGCATCCGATCCGAGATACATTTCGCCTTCGCCATGCCCAATCGCGAGTGGTGAGCCCTTGCGCGCACCGATCATGAGATCGTGTTGACCCTTGAACAGGATTGCAAGCGCAAACGCGCCCACTAGCCGCGGCAGCGACGCTTTTACTGCCTCCTGCGGCGAGCAGCCATTCCTGAGATGAGAGTCGATGAGATGCGCCACCACCTCGGTGTCTGTCTCAGAGGCGAAACAAGCGCCATGCTGTTTCAGCTCCGCGCGCAGCTCGCGGAAATTCTCGATTATGCCGTTATGGACGACCGCAACATTGTCTGTTGCATGCGGATGAGCATTGTGCTCGGTCGGCTTACCGTGAGTAGCCCAGCGCGTGTGCCCGATCCCGACATGGCCTGAGAGCGGATGGCAGCGAACGCGCGTCTCAAGGTTCCGCAGCTTGCCCTCGGCGCGTCGAAGCTCGATCTGATTTCCTTTGAGCGTTCCGATGCCTGCTGAGTCGTAGCCGCGATACTCCAGTCGTTTTAGTGAATCGATGAGACGATCCGCGACCGGACCGCGCCCCAAGATGCCAACAATTCCGCACATGCTAATCAGTTTACCTCAAGTTCAACACAGAGCAGGCCGGAAGGCGCGCCTGACGAATTCGCTCGCTATAGTATCGGCCAGTCGAGCCGTGCCTGCCCTCCATCTGGCCGCGTCACCAGCAGGTGCGCGAGCTCCAAGCAAAGCGTGGAGCCCTATCGAATTCTCCGGAAGAATCCTAAAGCAACTTTCTGGCAATCGGACAATGAGCCCCGTCAGAGGCTGGCAGCTGCATGATTATCTCCTTTTGTCCGATGTAGCCGATAGCGCCAAGAAGGTTTGGTAGGTCTGCCGCATTCCATCTGCAAGCGATGTTCTCGCGCGCCAGCCGAGCTTAGCGAGACGGCTGACATCGAGCAGCTTGCGCGGCGTGCCGTCGGGCCGCGAGGTGTCGAAACTGATTTCGCCGCTGTAGCCGACGATTTCGGCGACGACGCGAGCGAATTCGGCGATGGTGATGTCCTCGCCGGTGCCGATGTTGACTAGCTCCGCGCTCGAATAAGTCTTCATCAGGTGCACGCAGGCGTCCGCCATGTCGTCGACATAGAGGAACTCGCGCCGTGGCGTTCCGGTGCCCCACACCACGACGCTTCTGGCGCCCGCGAGCTTCGCCTCGTGGAAGCGCCGGATCAGCGCCGCGACGACGTGGCTCAGTTCGGGGTGATAATTGTCGCCGGGACCGTAGAGATTGGTCGGCATCACGCTGATGAAGTCGCTACCGTACTGGCTGCGATAGGCCTCCACCATCTTGATGCCCGCGATCTTGGCGATCGCATAGGGCTCGTTGGTCGGTTCCAGCGGGCCTGTCAACACCGAGTCCTCGCGCAGCGGCTGCGGCGCCAGCTTCGGATAGATGCAGGACGAGCCCAGAAACATCAGCTTCTCGGCCCCGTTTTGATGCGCGGCCTGGATCACATTGGCTGCGATCGCGATGTTATCGTAGATGAACTGCGCCCGCAGCGTGGCGTTGGCGACGATGCCGCCGACCTTGGCGGCGGCAAGGAATACGACTTGCGGCCGCGTCCTCGCAAACCAGTCGAACACGGCGGCCTGGTTGCAGAGATCGACCTCGCGCCGGTCCACCGTTACCAGATTCACGTCCTCGCGCTCCAGCCGGCGCGCCAGCGCGCTGCCGACCATGCCGCGATGGCCTGCGACGTAGACGCTTCTACCCTTCAGTTCAAACGGTGCGTTTGGCACTACCAGCGTCCCGCTTTGCATCGGCCAGATCGCTCGCCATCATCTCCGCGACGAGCTCGGTAAACGTTCGCTTCGGCTTCCAGCCGAGCATGTCGCGCGCCTTGCTGGCGTCACCGACCAGAAGATCGACCTCGGTCGGACGGAAGTAAGTGGGATCGATCTTCACCACGGTCTTGCCGCTCTTCATGTCGACGCCGGTCTCGTCGATGCCCTCCCCGCGCCATTCGATGCGGCGGCCCACTTGCGCGAACGACAGTTCGACCATCTCGCGCACCGACCGTGTCTCGCCGGTGGCGAGCACGAAATCGTCAGGCTTGTCCGCTTGCAGGATTTTGTGCATGCCTTCGACATAATCCCTGGCATGGCCCCAGTCGCGCTTGGCTGAGAGATTGCCGAGATAGAGCGTCTCCTCGAGTCCTACCTCGATGCGGGCGACGCCGCGGGTGATCTTGCGGGTGACGAACGTCTCGCCACGGATCGGGCTCTCATGGTTGAATAGGATGCCGTTACTCGCGAATATGCCATAGGCTTCGCGGTAGTTCACCGTGATCCAGTACCCGTAGAGTTTTGCCACGCCATAAGGCGAGCGCGGATAGAATGGTGTGGTCTCCTTTTGCGGAATCTCCTGCACGAGGCCATAAAGCTCGGAGGTCGAGGCCTGGTAGAACCGCGTCTCCTTCTCCATGCCGAGGATGCGGATTGCCTCCAGGAGCCGTAGCACGCCGATGCCGTCGGCGTTGGCGGTGTATTCGGGGCTCTCGAAGCTGACGGCGACGTGGCTTTGCGCCGCGAGATTGTAGATCTCGGTCGGCCGGATCTGCTGCACCAGTCGCATCAGATTGGTCGAGTCCGTCATGTCGCCGTAATGCATCAGGAACGGAACGTTCCCGACATGCGGGTCCTGGTACAGATGGTCGACCCGCGCGGTGTTGAACGAGGACGAGCGCCGCTTCATGCCGTGCACGACATAGCCGAGCGACAACAGGTATTCGGCGAGATAGGCGCCGTCCTGGCCGGTCACGCCGGTGATCAGAGCGACCCGCCGTTTGCTCTCTTGGTTTAACAAATTATTTCTCTGTGCAGGCAAATGTCGTTCCCCGATCGACGACGTCAATCGCGTCTGGCTCTTCGAGTGCGGAAGCGTCACACTCTCGAACTGCCGAAGTGTGGACCCTCTACAGGCATTGAGTCGATTACTCAACTGTACGGAGGTAAACCTTCCACGTCGAAAGGGTTTTGAAGGACTATACGAAAGTTTGCAGTCCGGCCGATTTCGTTCGGCCTTCGTCAGGCGCTTATCTATTGCTTGGGTGCAACCAATGAGTTGCGGCGCAGCTACGGGGTGACCGTTTGGCCGTGAAGCGTCCCACAGTCTGTCCGTGCTCAGCTCGCGCGTGAAGCCAGGGAATTTCCCTCATTTCTTGTCCTTGCCTAAGAGTTTACCAGTCTTGCTGTTCATCCAGTGCAACTGCGAGCAAGCCGGACATACAAACCCCTGAAATTCGTTCTCTGTCGCGCAGTCCTTATCATCATCGATCCATTTCTGAACAATCATGTTGGCAATCGGGCAAGAAAAAGTGAAGGCGCGCATATTGGCTCTGTGCCGTTTGAGTTCATAGCAAATGCATGAATGAGGCCACTGCACCTGCTTTATCAAACCTCAGGGAGATTATCGCGACGAGCTGTGTGCTCTGCCCCCCTAACGACGAAGTCAGTAGCGGAAACACTCTGGCGGTTCATTGCTCGCGAGTGCGTCACGGACTCAACAACAATGGTGCGTCTAGCGCGCGGACGACGGCGGTACTATGGCCAGGCGAAGACCGGATGTGCGTGAACAAGCCGCGTTGAGCGCATGCCGGTGTCATTGAAAGTGGCGGCTTGCCGATCCCGAGGCCCTTCTGTCATCGATACGGCGGGAACGTCCGGTGCTTGAGCACGCTTTCGGGGGAGACTAGCCTGAACAGACGGAGCAATTGCGTTCTACCTCAATTATCGAACTTGAGTTGCGGCCCCTCGGAGAAGAACTTGGGAAGAGCGGCGCGCGGACAAGGTACCGAGACCAAATGTTCAGTCGCTCACGGCTCTAGACTTGCACATCATTTCCTTTCCGAGGCGCTCACATGAGCTCTCAACACTCGTTCGTCAGGTCTCATTGCCTGGAGCGGCGGTCGGCCTTGGGGCAATCGTCGGGCCTGCATGTCGAGTAGATCCAGCTCGCGGAGGTATCGGCAGCTCTCTTGCTGCCGCAACCGTTGCCGAAGCCCAGCAGCTACGCGGCGCTCCTCTTAGATTACTGTTGGTCAACTAATCTGCTTTCTTTGAAGCACGCCGCGCCCGTCCGACCATGGCATGACGTGCATTCGGGCATGGTGGTAAGCGCACCATGATGACAGCTTTTGGCGCGGTCCCCTCACAACGGGTTCGCCGCACATATACGCGGTTCCGGGATCGCCATCTTTGAAGCCAACAATGGCCCGGCATTGGCCCTCACAGTGATCGACGAGCAAGACCCTGTTGGTTTCATCGGGTCTTCTCACATTACCGCTCCGGGATAGCGCATCAATCTCTCGGCGGCTCGTTGGGCACTCGGTGCCCGCAAACGTCTTTCGAAGCCTCCAATGGCGGATTGGTCCTTCTTACATGTGAGCGATCGTGTCTTCATAGGGCTCCACGATTTGCGTGGACACAACAGAAATAGCGTCGTTCGGCACTGAGCGCGATCCTCGGGCCGCTTTGGCAGAAGACCTCTCATCGCACGCGATCGGCGTGATTCGGGTTTGTCCATAGGAATTCTGAATCGACCGAAGATCGATGCTACCTAACTGCGCACTCTACAATCTGACGCTACGGGCGGTTCAATCCCCCCTGCGGGCTAATCGCGTGAATATGTCAAACTCGTATTCGTTCGCCAGCAGCCAGCCGCGAAGCGAGGAGGGCGGGAGGCGTCTTTACCAATGCAGCTGGCTTTTTGTTATTGGTGGTCTGCGGAACGCGCAACTCAGGTCCGCTGAGTTGTGCGCACATAGCGACGCTCGAGCTGTGAGGCGGCTCATCGCTAGGCAACGAGCGAGCTGCCTCGCCGCCGGAATCAATCGCCCATGGCGAGAATGCTCTCTGGCGTGTGTGCGAATTGGCTCCGCCTATCCAGCCGAGCTATCCGCTCTCACGATCTTAATGGGGCTGCTTCCCGGGAATTCTGGAGCCGCGGCGGCCCGGCGGAATAGGAAGCAGGATCAAACGGCAGCGCGCGAGTCTGGTCAATAGCCGAATTCTGAGACACTAACAGTGACTTCGCCGTTGTCGACAACTTTGAAGTATCGACCTCGCAAGGTGCCGCAAGGTCCAGGCCACGTCAGGCCAACTATCATTGCGGGTTCGATACCTGTGCGAAGATCCGCCTGGCCGTCATCCGTTGGAAAGGCCGCCAAGCGGTGCTCAGCCCTGGTCCCGCTGAGTATCGGGGCTTCGGTCCAGATTGGCGTGTTTGCTACAATGGTGGTTGGTACCCAAGAGTTGCTATTGGGGATCGGCCGAGGGGAAGACGGCGGATCTGGAGGCAATCAGACGTCTCATGGAACGAGCAGCGCAGTTGGTCATGCTCTCTGATGGGCTGCCAAGGCCTCGTAGGGGCGCCGTTCGGCGGTGCTCCCACTCATCTAGAGGCGCGAGCGATTGTTAGACCGACATTCTCTAGCGCATCCAAAATCCTATCAGCAGCCGACCGCGGATCGCGCTGCTTCTCTATGCTCACGTTACAGGCCAACGTAGCAGCGATGATCTCGTGCGCCATTTTGCGCTGGAGGCAATCGTATTCGGCATGCTCACCACAAGTATTGCAGGTGATCACTGGTCGGCCAGTCCAGGGATCGTGCATTGCGATCTCGCACCAGCTTTCTGTATGACATTTCGGGCAGAGCATGGATCGAGAGTTCCTTGAGGGCTGAGCTCGCGCACTACGTGGTCGTCACTTGAAACGACTACTTGGTAGCCATTGCTGCAGTAAGGCACGTGGATTGTGTGTGGCCTCGATACTCTGGAGGACGCCATTGTCGGGACGCGTAGTGAGAGCGCGGTCATTGAGGGTGCTGGCTCTATGTCGAACGATACGGGACGGCCGCGGCATTTCGTGCCGCCGGCCCGCCCAAAGATCTCACGAGCAAGGGCGCTCCGATAGGCCCGCCTGCTGTGCAAAAAGCTTTCCGGATAATTCGCCTTACTGGCGGAAAGTACATCGGAGTTCGGTTCGGCTGAACGAAGTTGAGAACGCACGATCGCCTTAGTCATAAAGGTGTGCTGCCCTTGGTTGCGGCACTTGCTGGCGTCGTGCCGCATTGAATCGTCGTCCTTTGGAGCGGCGCGGTGCTTGGCGCATTCACAAGAGCGATGCCCTGTTCTTCTTTGCAAGACGACGGACGACACCATGTTCGTCGTCCGTCACGCCGCGCTCTCAAATTGCCGATAGCCGCAGCGGCTCGACGACAGATCGCCACTTCGGACCACTTGATCAACCCATTCTCTAGGTCTGCGAACTCTTGCTCGGTGAAACGAGCAGTCTCGCTAATACGGCGGAGGACCTCCTCAGAGATCACGACGGCGACTTCGCGAGAGGTGACCTCTTCCGGCCGGTTGCTGAACGCACGCACGAGGTGTGCAAGCTCCTGCTCGCTAAACTCACGAATTTGATGGGCGCGGCGAAGAATCTCCTGCGCGATGGCTACTGTCGCACTGCGAGAGCTCGCCTCTTGCCACCACTTGCTGAAGCCGTTGGCGAGCATCGCCAGTCCTCCACCCGTAAAATGAGAAAGCCTGTCGGTACGGCAGGCCCGAACAAGAAGCTCGCGGGCGATTGCAGTCGCAGCTTCGCGCAGCGGAACCGCTGTTGGCCATTTACTGAAGCCGTCCAAGAGAATAGCCAGTCCCTGCGGCGTAAATTCAGAGAGCCGATCCGCGCGGCGGGCACGGCAAACGACCTCCTGGGCGATCGCTGCCGTGGCATCGCGAAGAGACGCCTGTTGTGGCCACTTGCTGAACCCGTTTACGAGGTTCGCCAGTCCCTGTTCAGTAATGCAGGAGACTCCGTCGACGCCGCGACTGCGGGCGAGCACTTCATCGGCAATTGCAATTGTGGCTAGGCGGCAAGTCGTGTCCTTCCGCCATTTGCTGAAGCCGTTTACCAGCATGCCGAGTTCCTGGTAGCGAAAGCAAGAGAGGCGCTTGGCATGGCGAGTGTGACAGATGACCACATCCGCGATGGCAACGGTAGCGGTTAGACAGGCAACCTCCTTCGTCCACTTGCTGAAGCCGTTGACCAAACTCGCCAGATCATGGTGAGCGAAGTCACCGAGCTGATCGACGGAAAGCGCGCGGCGAACGAGTTCACCCGCGATCTTGACTGTGACTTGCCGAGCCGCGAACTCGCCCGGCCACCTGCTGAATCCGTTTACGAAGTTCGCCAGACGCTGCGGACTGAAATCGGTGACATGATCGGAGCGGCGGAGAAGCTCGTTGCTGATAGCGATCGCTGCTTTGCGACAACTCGACTCTTCCGGCCACTTGCTGAAGACATTGACCAGACTCGCCAACTGTTGTTGCGTGAAATCTGAGAGTCGATCGCTTCGGCGCAGAAGCTCATCTGCGATCGTGACAACGGCCGCGTGAAAGCATTCGTCTCCCCGCCATTTTCCAAAGCCGTTCACGAGCGTTGCGAGATGCTGTTGAGTGAACGCGGAGAGACGATCGTCGGAGCGCATCCGGCAAAGTATCTCAGTCGCGATCTTGACCGCGGCTTCACGAAGCGCCGGTTGATCCGGCCACTTGCTAAACCCGTTTACCAGCAATGATAAGTCTAGGCTCGTCAGGTCCTGGAGGGTCTCGCGCTTATCGCGACAAACTTCAGCAATTCTGATCGTGGCATCCCGGCATTCGGAAGATGCAGGGTGGCGACCAAATGAGCATGCGAAAAGCGAAAGGGATCCGAAGCCGACTTGTTCTATTAGTGTGTGATCAAGACGCGAGAGCCGAGCCGCCAAAGCTTTGCAAAGTTCAGTCCCTGCCTGACCTCCAGACTGGCGGCTTAGCTCATTACATATCGTGGCGTATCCCGATGCTTGCTTGAGGCGGATGTCTTCTTCAAATCGTGGAACAAATGCGATTTTGAAGGCAATCCCGGACTTTCGCAGGAAGCGTGCTCGATTTGATCTCGTGAGCTGCTTGGAATGCTCTAGTAGTGAACTTGAGAATGCTCGTACGTCGTGACAGCGGCAAGCATCCCCGACTGTTGCGAGAAGCTCATCGAGTGTGGCCGTCGCTCGATTCGGTGGTTTTGAGTGTACAGCGTGAACGCGCTGCTCCAACAGGAGCCGGTCAAACGAGGCTGCTTGTCCAAGGCGTGTCATCTGCCGACCCCTCCCTCGCCGGGATCTCAACGACGGCATAAGTTGGGTATGGCCTCCAACTTCCATTCCACTCTGAGCGGCAAGGCGCTGATCTCCGGACGGCGACCTCCGACGTGAGCAATATCTCAAATCGGGCAATCGCCAGGCGACGATGCTGTTCCGATCTTAGAAACCGGTTCTGCTGCACTCCCGGTTTCATCTCGAGATCTTGCAACGATTCGCCGAGGCCGCCTCACCGAGGCGTTTGGGGCCACCGCGGGCGTTCTCAAATCTGAGCTCCAAATCACACATTCCCAATTTTGTCGCCCGGAAGCTGTTGTACGGCCAGTTGCGGTCGCCAGCTGCATGAAGACCTTACAATCTGACGCTACGTCCGATTCAAGCCCTTATGTCGAGAGTAGCGCATTTAACGCGGGGACCTGACGCGAATCCCATTGTCATTTTGCGTTGGCTTGGTGTTTCCAAGCGGGCGTTCTCAACCGAGAAGACCGTGGTGAAGCTTACTCCTTGGGTTTATTGCGAGTGGCTTGTCGCATCTCAGACATTGACAGAGCGGGCGGTAGATGGAGGCGAATGAGCTGTGCTTTGGTGAAAGCCGGCCTACGGGATCTTACGTAGGTCATGTGTCGCATTTTCTTGATCTAAATATTGCATCGTCTTTTGCATGAAGCAGAAGAAGCCATTCTCCGACGCCAAACATTGGCGAGGCCGTGCGGAAGCGACGCGAGTAAAAGCGGAGTCGCTCGAGGACGACACATCCAAATGCAGGCTCCTCAAGGTCGCTGAGGAATATGATAAGCTGGCCCGCCTCGCGGAGGGGCAGCAAAGAAATGGGGTTGACGGGCAGTTCTGATCGCCGCCGGAGCGAACGGTTGCATCGAAGGCCAATGCGTTGTGATCGCGGCGCGGAAGCCTCTCCGTTGGAACGGCTCTAGGGCTGAACTGCGAAACGCCCTCCTACGGCAACGCCAATGAGCGAGGCTGTTCAAAAGTGCGGCCCGCGCGGCCGGACCTCTGGCCGTGAATCAATGGTGAATCAGGGTGGTCGGCCACATAGATGACGCATTGACGGTGTCTCAGGCGGCAAGCCGGCTAACCTGGACATGAGAAGGAATGAGATGAAAGCCCATCGTCAGATCGTCGCAAGAGCGAAATTGCAAGCCTCTCGCTCGACGAACTGGCGAAGCATCGGCGTCGCTTTTGCATGATCTGCTGAAGCCGGCGACGTGTCTTTAGGTGACAAACTAACGGATCGCCGGATCATGCCAATTGGCTTCCGCCGCCATTTTGGCTGTGAAGCGTTTTAGTCGAATTCCGGCATCTTGCACCAATATCGTTAGCTCAACGCATAACGTTGCGGACTTGTTAAGGCGGAGAGGCGAGCAGAACCCCCTGCTGGCATGGCTTGCGTAGCCAAACCATCGGAGATGTCTGCGGATCGTCTGCATCAGGCAAGTTCGCAACAAGTCACGCACGACGAGAAAATACACCACAACAGAACTCTTCGGTGGACGATTCCGGACAGAACCGATGTTCTTCATCCAGGTAAGTTGAGTGCAGATGATCAGGAGTATTTGGGGCTGCCCATGCCGGGTAGCAGCCGCTCGATGTATGAGTCGGACAACACGTGTGGTGCGGAGTCAACTCTGTCGGTCGAAACAAGGAGAACGTGTGAGGAAGGAAATTGTAGAAAGACTAGAGGCGGGGCGCGTACGCGATGGCCGATTCGCCACCGCTCCGGGATCTGGTCCTTCCGGTCTCTTCTACGTGCAGGGGCCTTGTGGCTGTCAACTCAAGATCATCGGCTTCGTCCGTCCAGGATGGGAGCATGTCTCTGTGTCGACGCCACGGCGTTCTCCAAACTGGGACGAAATGTGCCTTGTCAAAGATCTGTTTTGGGATCAGGAGGAATGCGTGATGCAGCTGCATCCTCCTCGTTCGCAGTATGTGAACAATAGTCGCTATTGCCTGCATCTCTGGAGGCCGACACGTCAGGTCATTCCGATGCCTTCGGCAGCTTTCGTGGGCATCGTCGGGCTCGGGCCGTCTGAAGCGGCAATTCTGTTTGGGCAGATGAGTGCCGGGGCATAACCGATCCCGCCGCGTCGCTGTTAAGTCGAGCGGCGGCAAAGTACTCTGCTGTTCCCGCAGATCATCTTCGAGAGTGCAGATGGATTTACGCACCGCAGCCATGGGCGACGAGCACACCGTCGATGGAGCCTAGGTGAGTTAATGGTGCACGGGCCCGCCAAGAGGGTGCGGGCCACCACTCTGCGCCCAAGAGCCCAGCTCGCTGCGCTTCTGAATCTGGCGAGAGGCGCTCGCAGAGGCGGCTCGTCCGGACCACCATTTATTGTGCGGAATGTGACGTGCATGACCACCAGCGAGGAAATGGCAGGGTGACCACTAAAGCAGATCCGCCGCTCCGTTATACATGTGGCGCGGCCAAACCACTTTTGTGTCAGGAAACGGTCCTATGGAGCGCAACCATCGCTCGCATTGGCTAGTTGCCCGAATGAGACGCGTTGGGGAATGTTGTTGCGCGTGCCGCGATGCTGCGAGGAAATCCTGCATGAGCGGCGGCTATTAGCGTGATATGAGCGCCATCCCGGCGCAACTCGGCGATAATTCTCGTTTAATCCCGGGCATGAGTGCTGCTTTGCGGAGCTACGTACGACGGTATTGTCTGTATGATCGAGCGAAACTCTTGGGGGATGCTGTGGAAGGCGAAGGCAATAGCGGCCACGACAGCGCGCCGGTCCGCCGCGACTGGGAACGTGCCGAGGCGGAAGGGGTTTACGCGCTGCCATTTGCTGACCTCCTATTTCAGGCCCACACCGTTCATCGCGGCAATTTCGACCCAAATCACGTCGAAACCGCAAGCCTGCTCAGCATCAAGACCGGCGGTTGTCCTGAAGATTGCGCCTACTGTGCACAGAGCGTGCATTACGACACTGGCCTGAAGGCAACTCGCTTGATGGATCGCGTTGATGTGGTCGCCGCCGCGCAGGGCGCCAAGGCCGCCGGCGCGACTCGCTTCTGCATGGCCGCGGCCTGGCGCACTCCAAAGGACCGCGACCTCGATCGGGTCTGCGACATGATTGCTGCCATTAAACGTGTTGGCATGGAGACGTGCGCAACGCTCGGCATGCTCACGCCAGGGCAAGCCGCACGGCTCGCCGACGCCGGCCTCGACTTCTACAATCACAACGTGGACACTTCGCCGGAGTTCTACCGCAGCATCATCACGACCCGGACCTTGCAGGATCGCATCGACACTCTTACACGCGTGCGCGAGGTGGGCATCAAAGTCTGCTGCGGCGGCATTATTGGTATGGGTGAGCACGTCGAGGACCGTCTCGGCATGCTGGTATTGCTCGCCAATCTTCGCAACCATCCGGAAAGCATACCGATCAACGTCTGGAACGAGGTGAATGGCGTGCCGGTGAAGGTCACGGCGGAGCGTCCCGATCCGATTGCCCTGGTGCGCCTGGTGGCGACCGCGCGGATCATGATGCCCAAGAGCGTCGTACGGTTGGCCGCAGGGCGCCAGTACATGACTGATGAACTCCAGGCGCTATGCTTCTTGGCGGGTGCGAATTCCATCTTTGTCGGCGATGTGTTGCTTACTACCAAAAACCCGCAACTTGACCGTGACGCAAGTTTGTTCGCCCGGCTCGGCATTACGTCTGGACTCGCTCAGGTTATCAGAACAATAGAGGTGCTGCGCGCAAGCGATCAGCGTAGGTGAGAAATGCAGCTTGTCTTGATGAAGGGAACGATTCATTGCGCCTCCGTAACTGAATCCGACCTGCATTATGAAGGTTCCATCTCGGTTGATCGCGCGCTTCTGGACGCGGCCGGTATCCTGATCAACGAACGCGTCGAACTCTACAATCTCGAGACGGGATCACGCTTTGCAACGTTTGTGACAGAAGCGCCACAAGGATCCGACACTGTAGACGTGAACGGTGCGGCGGCGCGATTGGCGATGCCCGGAGATAAGATAAGTATCGTCGCATACGCGTCATTTGACGAGGAGGATGCAAGAATCTTCAGACCGCGCATTGTGCTGGTTGATCGAGAAAATCGCATCCTGCCGGTTTGATCCAACAAGCCAAACCCGGAAGGCCCCGTTCTTCGGCGCCAGTTAGAGTTTTGCGCATCCACCGTTGCTCAGCGAGTGAAGAATGAGTTGCACCGTTGCCGCTAAAGTCGCCAGCTATGTGGCAGGCTTGGATGCGCTTAAACAAGACGACCGCCTGCGCAGTCTCAGGCCGCGCACCGGGACCGACTTTTCATCAAACGATTATCTGGCCCTGGCGAGCGCACCGCGCATGAAAAAGGCCCTCGTGACTGCGCTCGAAGCCGGTACTCCGATCGGAGCCGGCGGATCACGGCTTCTGCGCGGCAACTGCGACGAGCACGAATGCCTCGAAGCAGAAGCGGCGCGGTTCTTCGGCGCGCAGACCGCGCTCTTCTTCGGTGGTGGTTATGTCGCAAATTTTGCGGTGCTGACAACGCTGCCGCAACGGGACGACCTGCTCATCCTTGATGCCCTGGTTCACGCCAGTATTCACGAAGGAGCGCGAGCTGGCCGAGCCGCGTTTCGAATCAATGCTCATAACGACCCGCAGGCTGTCGAAAGCGAAATTTGCGACTGGCGGACCGCGGGTGGAGCCGGGCAGGTCTGGATCGTGGTCGAGAGCCTCTACAGCATGGACGGCGATTTCGCACCGCTTCAAGACCTGCTCGCGATCGCGGACCGGCACGATGCGTTCTTGGTTGTGGACGAGGCTCATGCCAGCGGCGTTTACGGCGAGCAGGGACGAGGGCTCACTGCTCCCTATGCAGGACGCGAAAATCTCCTCGTTGTCCATACCTGCGGCAAGGCGCTGGGAGCTGCCGGCGCGCTTGTCACCGCCTCTGGCGTGCTGCGCGACTTCATAATCAATCGCAGTCGCCCATTTATTTTCGCGACTGCCCCTTCGCCGTTAATGGCGGTGGCGGTACGGGAGGCTCTGTTGATCCTGCAAGAGGAGCCGGAGCGCCAACAGCGGCTGGCGAAGCTTGTCGCGTTTACGCATCGGGAGATGGGTGTGCGAGGCGAGAGAAGTCCTTCGAACTCGCAGATCCTGCCCTATATCGTTGGCGAGAATGCCCGCGCCATGAGGCTGGCCTCCGCGCTGCAGGCACGCGGATTTGACATACGAGGAATCAGACCGCCAACGGTGCCGGCCGGCACAGCCCGTTTACGAATTTCACTGACGCTCAACGTCGGAGAGGATGAGGTGCGTGCGATGCTCGATGCGCTTGCTGAGGAGACGAGGGACAGGTTTCGATGAGTCAGCGGATCGTGGTGGCCGGCACAGATACAGGGATCGGCAAAACTGTCTTTTCGGCAGGCCTTGCGCAGCTCCTCGGCGCGAATTATTGGAAACCAATTCAGGCCGGTCTTGAAGATGAGACCGATAGCCAGCTGGCCGCTCGACTAGGCGGTCTCTCGGCCGATCGGATCGTTCCGGAGCGTTACTGCCTTAGAACGCCCGCTTCCCCGCATCATTCCGCTGAAATAGACGGAGTTCGCATCGATCCCGACTCGCTGGTTGTGCCGGATACCGGGGAGCGACCGCTCGTCATCGAAGGCGCCGGCGGGCTGATGGTGCCACTGAGTTCTAGCGTACTCTACATCGACGTCTTCGAGCGGTGGCGCCTTCCAGTCGTGCTTTGCGCCCGCACGCTACTCGGGACCATCAATCACTCCCTGCTATCGATAGAAGCCTTGCGAAAGCGCCAAATCGACATTCTTGGGATCGCATTCATCGGGGAAAGAAATCCTGAAACTGAGAGCGCAATTTGTGACATCACCCGGGTACGTTGGTTAGGGCGGCTGCCCTGGATTTCTCCTCTGACGGCAGACAGCCTCCAGGTTGCCTTCAAAGGCTCGTTTATTTCCGGCGATTTCAATCCATGATGCCAGACACGCGGTGGCCAATTTGGCATCCATTCACGCAGCATGCTCTTCACAACGAGATGACCAAGGTTGTGCGCGGCGAGGGTGCATATCTCTACACCGCCGATGATCACCGAATCATAGATGCAATCTCATCTTGGTGGGTCGTCACTCACGGCCATTGCCATCCGCAGATCGTCAGCGCGATTCAGGAGCAGGCCGGCAAGCTGAACCAAATCATTTTCGCCGGCTACACCCACGATCCGGCCGAGCAGGTCGCTCAGCTCCTTTTAAAACTCACGCCCCGAGGCTTGGACCATGTGTTTTACTCAGACAGTGGCTCAGCCAGCGTGGAGGTCGCCTTGAAGATGGCACTCGGCTATTGGCACAATATAGGCGAACAGCGAACACGCATCATTGTGATGCAGCACTCCTATCATGGCGACACGTTCGGCGCGATGTCCGTTGGTGCCCGCGGTATCTTCAACGCGGCGTACGGTCCCCTTCTGTTCGACGTAACCTCAATCCCGTTCCCTGCCAGCGGTCGTGAGCAGGCGACGTTTGATGCACTCGAGTCAGCATGTCGGAACGAAAATCCCGCAGCCTTTATTGTCGAGCCTCTGGTGCTAGGGGCGGGCGGAATGCTGATGTACCCAGCTTGGGTGCTAAGAGAGATGAAGCGGATCTGCGAGGCGTGGAATGTCCTGTTCATTGCCGATGAGGTCATGACGGGCTGGGGCCGCACCGGAACAATCTTCGCCTGTGATCAGGCCGATGTTGTACCAGATATCGCGTGCTATTCGAAGGGTCTCACGGGAGGGGCGCTGCCGCTCGCCGTGACACTTTGCCGGGCAGAGATTTTCGATGCTCATTATTCAAAAGACCGTACGCGCACATTCTTTCACTCGAGTTCGTATACGGCAAATCCGCTGGCCTGTGCCGCCGCCAAGGCTAACCTGGATCTATGGAAAGACCAGGAAACTCACCGACGCATCGCTGCGGTCGCAAACATGCAAGAGCAGGCAATTGAAGTCTTCCGCGCCGATCCGCGCTTTGCAAACGTTCGTCGCAGCGGCACCATCACAGCACTTGATCTGAATGCGAGAGAGACCGGCTATCTCGCAGGAGTCGGCCCGAAGCTTCACGCCTTCTTTAAAGGCCGCAATCTCTTGCTGCGCCCACTCGGGAATGCGATTTATGTGATGCCGCCCTATTGTGTAACAGCGGGCGACCTGGACGAAATATATGCAGGCATCCGTGACGCTGCCGATGCGCTAGCCTGAATACGCGCGCGGCATTGCAAAATCAGGGATTCCGCGGTGCCGTCGGCTTTTCGAACGACTTGAGAGAGTCTTGCCTTAGACTGCCTACGAAATGGACGATTGTTGCCTCGCATCTGCTGGAGTCTGCGGCAGCCGTGCGAGTGCTGGTGCATCTTTCCATTTCCCTCGCCTGGATCCGGGTTCGTTTGCGGAATGCGCCTGCACTCCGCCGAAGCTGCGCCTTTAAGCGCCGCAAGCCCATCAGCAGCGGAACGAAATGGACATGCCGCCTTAAGGGTAACACGGACTTTGACACGTAAATCGGAGCCTCATGAACACATCCGCTGTCGCCGCCTAGGTCGTTTCCAGGCCGCCGTTTGTCCCGCAGCGTGCTTGGATGGTGAGCCCAGAAACTCCATGCAGAAGAAGATCTTGAAAGATCTTGTTTACTGAGCGCTCAATCATCGGAAATGTGTTACTTTCCAACTTCTCAGTGGAATGCGCCTTTTCGTCCGCCGTAGTGATAGATACCTTTAGGTCTTCAGGCAAAGGCCATTGGGCAAAAGGTTAATAAGGCGCGGTCGTGCGCCGCATGGTCGTGTATCCAAATCTTCCGATCGAGATCGTCACCGAGAGCCGGCTCCGCAAATTTGAACAGGTCGGTAAGTGGAGTTTCTGCCTGACAGCGGGCACGCTGGTGCCTGCGAATCAGGAGCGACGATGAGCAGACGAGCACGCCGGAACCACACACCGGCTTTCAAGGCGAAGGTGGCGCTTGCCGCCGTCAAGGGCGACCGGACGATAGCTCAGCTGGCGGAGCAGTTTGACGTCCATCCCAATCAGATCACGGCGTGGAAGGCTCAGCTGGAGGGCGGAGCATCGGGAGTTTTTGGACTTGGCAGCGCTGCGCCGGCCGTGCCTGCGATCGACGTGAAGTCGCTGCACGCCAAGATCGGGGAGCTGACGTTTTTAGAAGGAGCGCTCACCAAGGCGGGATTGCTGAGCGCAAAGCGATGATCGACCGTGAGCACGATCTGTCGATCACCAGGCAGGCGGAAGTTTTGCAGATCAGCCGCGGCAGCGTTTATTACCTGCCGCGGCCGGTGCTGGACGCCGATCTCGCGATCATGCGGCGTCTCGACCGGCTGCATCTGGAGTTTCCCTTTGCCGGTTCGCGCATGCTGAGAGGCCTGCTGGCTGCCGAGGGGTGCAAGATCGGCCGTCGGCATGTGAAGACGCTGATGCGGCGGATGGGGATAGAGGCGCTTTATCGCCGTCCGCGCACAACGAAGCCGGAGCCCGGCCACAAGATCCATCCATACCTGCTGCGCGGCATGGAGATCACGCGACCGAACCAGGTCTGGGCGATGGACATCACCTACATCCCGATGGCGCGCGGCTTCGTCTATCTCGCCGTGGTGCTGGACTGGGCAACCCGTCGTGTTCTGTCGTGGCGGCTGTCGATCACGATGGAAGCAGCCTTCTGCGTCGAGACGCTGGAAGATGCCTTGGCTCGTCACGGCAAGCCGGACATCTTCAACACCGATCAGGGCTCGCAGTTCACCGGACAGGCTTTTACCGGCGTGCTCGCCGACAATGGCATCGCGATCAGCATGGACGGCAAGGGCGCATGGCGGGACAACGTGTTTGTCGAACGGCTCTGGCGCAGCGTCAAATACGAGGAGATCTATCTGCGAGCCTACGAAACCGTCGGCGAGGCACGACATTCGATTGGCCGGTATCTCGATTTTTACAACGGACGACGTCCGCATTCGAGTCTTGACGACATAACCCCGGATCAAGCCTACTTCAACCTTCCGCCGCTCCGCGCGGCGGCCTAACCCCGGCAGAGGCTCCACTTATCGACGCGGAGAGTCTGTTCAGACAAACGGGACCAGCTCAAAACTCCGAGAGACCGTGAGAGGCCGAGAGGTTCGCGACGAGTAATTGCACCCCGCCATCTCGCCGAATAAGAACGACTTGTTGGTTGCCGAGGCGCTTTTCCTTCGGGCAGCTGCGGCGCGAGACGGAGATTTGAACGACTGGGACGTCTCGGGCAGTACGGCACCCGAAGGACCATCTCGCCAACTGATTGGATTAGGTTCGATCCCCAGATCTGGGTCGAAATCCCCCCGGCTAGACGACTGGTACAACGAAGCTACCTCAAGACGCTCGATCTTACTTGGATGAACGGCAATGGGCTGAGTTCAACGCTTGGATGGGGTTGCTCGTACGCCGATCACCGGCTCGACCGGCTCACACCGTCGCCGCCGGATCTGGGTTCGAATGGTATTCCGGCGACGTCAAAAGCCGACGCCATCGCAACACTGCCGTACTCAAAGAATAGATACAGCTAGTTCATTGCAGGCTTGGCTTGCGGGAGACCTGAGCGTGGTGGCATTCCAAGGACCAACTGAGACAGATATGGAACGCCGCGAACGATCGCGCGGATCGTTAGGGCTATCGCAACAATGGCGGCCCCGAGCACACCTGCGATGACCAACCGGGTCGTGAGATCCCAAAATTCTCCGAACTGTATGAAATCCATGAGACGGAACACGGTACCCTGGACGAGGTAGAGCAGCAGCGTCGTCTGGCCCAACTCCACAGCGATAAACCGGGCGATTCGATTTGAATGGCCAAAGCTCCAGCATTGCAGCAGGAGTTCGATAGCGATTGCTGAGGCAGCTGCAGCGCCAACAAACATCAGAAGCACGTCTTTGGCCGACCGGAAATCGTGAAAGACTGCAAGATTATTATAGACATAAGTGTCCTTGCCCCAAGCTAGAAAGGATATGCAAGTCACTATCGAGAGAAAGAAAATCAGGAGCGGCTTGTGATTTCGCGATGTGCTCGTCCATCGTTCTCTCGAATGGGCCAGCAAGAACCCCAGGCAGAAGAACGGGTAAGTGAATCTGATTAGGGGGGATATGGAGAACGTCAGAGGCGTGAGTGCGACCAGTATAGCTGAGCCAGATACGGCCCAGGATGGGTGGCTGAGCCTGGTAAAAATCTTGATGAGAAGGTAGGAAAAAAACGTGGCCCAGATGAACCAGTATGTGCCAGCCAGATCGTCGACAAATTCCAAAACTCCGCTCGTTAGGTTGGTCGCGCGCCACAATGCCGTTAACTTAGCTGTCTCCATTAAAGCCCACCAAAACAGCATCGGCAGCAAAAGCTGCTTCGCACGGTCGCTGGCGGCTCGAACGAACGACTTTTGCAGCAGCGATCCAACAGACAGATATCCGCTTATCGCCATGAACAGTGGCATGTGAAACATATAGATCGATTTGTAATAGGGCGAATACCAAAACCCGTCGTCTCGATAGATGACGTACTGGATCAGGTGCCCAACGATCACCAGGAGAATGAGCGCACCTTTCGCGAAATCTAAGCTTAGATCTCGATCGTTTGCCTTTGTCGCGCGCGAGCTCGGGGCGTTCGTTCCAGTCACGCGTAGCAATCTCTCAAACATCTTGATATCTGTTGTTGACGAGCCGGCGGCCCGTTGTTCGCTTCTTCTGCCTCATTTTTGATCCAAACGAAAGGTGATGGCGGGAGTTTTTGGGAGGGGAATAAGCCCAGCTTGTTAGGGCTGGAAGAATGAGCTGTGGGCCGAGCGTCTCGGTTTGGCTCCGGGAACTTTGCGGCAGAGAGTAGATATCGAAGTTGAGATGCAGGCGTAGCAGAACGGGCAGGCATACTAGTTGCAGACGCGGTTTTGGGAGGAAGACTGTCGCCCTCAGTCTTCCACTCAGCCCGACGCATCTCAGACCCGGCAGATGCGTCGGGCTTCTTCGGTTGGCCCAGAATAATCGGCGTTTGGTCCGTCACCTTCTTGACGCCGAGGTGCTTACGCCAATAGGGGCGTTTGATAACTGAACTCGGGCACGCCAAGATGGTACGGCGGCGCGCTACGCGCGAACGCGGATAGCGGTGCTCATCAGTTCTGGAGCAAAAGCGAGGACCAACGCTTCCTGATTGAGATGCGCGTTCGGTTTTGTGTAACTCACGCCGTGAACCGCCGGCGCTATGACGACTTTCGGCGCAAAGCCGCCGCCGGAGTGATTGCTGCTGCACCGATACTGTAAACGGCTCGGGCTGGATTGCTGCTGCGCAATGTCTACGGCGCTCACAAAGTCTGCGCCCGTGCGATGGGCACGGGCTCATCAAGACCGGGCGTGCAATGGCCTGCGCGAGTGGAGTGCATGTCTTGCTGAAGCTCGTTGATTGGAAGTACATCCGGCCAAGGCGCTAGTTAGATCGTACTTGGTCGGATGGCCAATTGGGTTCAAGTGAGCGATCTTCAGAGAGCGCAAGGTTCCGCGCCAACGAGGTCACATTTGGCGGACCTCATTCTGAAAACTGAGATAAGCAGCTCAATCAGAGTCGCTCGCCACTGCGAGGTTCTATTGCAAAGCGGCCGCTCGCACTCACGTGTTGTGAAACAAGGAGGGCAACCAACGTTCTTCGCGCATCAGCCGACTCAGCGGAACACAGACAACGTTAGCGTTCACGCGTCACCTCCGTGATCATGACTTCAAAACTCCTGGGCGTTTCGGCAGGAAGCGAGGACTAGCGCCAGTGACCTGTGCACCGATGCTGTGCTAGCAACAGTTTCTCTCGTGTGCTAAAACTAGCTTGCTCGGGCTAAATTCAACATTTCGCACAATGACTCCTCGAATATATCCAGGCCTTGTCCCAGCGTTTCTTGGTCGATCGTAAGTGCAGGTAAGAACTTCACAACCTGATCTGTCGCTCCGCATCGCTCGACAATCAGTCCCTTCTCAAACGCTCTATGTGACGTCGCCTCTGCAAGCTCGGTCGTTTTGCAATCGAAGCCACATACCATGCCCCGCCCCCGAACAACGAACTTGTTTCCGTGCTGGTGCGCGATAGCATCGAGTCGACGCCGCATAAATGCGCCCAAGCGTCGGACCTCTTGCGAGAACGTCTGGTTGTGCCAATACAGATTCAAAGCCGCTTTGGCAGAAACGAGTGCAAGGTTGTTTCCTCGGAACGTTCCCGTGTGCTCGCCTGGTTCCCATGCGTCGATCGCTTCTTTGATCAAGAGCATCGACAGTGGCAAACCGTATCCACTCAGCGATTTCGACATTACAACAATGTCTGGCGACAACCCGGCGAACTCGAAACTGAAGAACTCGCCTGTACGACCACAGCCCATTTGGATATCGTCAACTACGAAAATAGCTCCGACGTCTTTTGCCAAAGCCTGAACTGACTGCAACCATTCCTTTCCCGCGACGTTAATGCCTCCCTCTCCCTGCACGGTTTCGACGAGAATGGCGGCTGGAAGATCAATGCCACTGCTCTCGTCCATTAACACCTTTCGCAGGTAATCCGCCGGACTGCCAGCGGAGCCGAGATACCCATCATAGGGCATGAAAGTTGTGCCGAATAAGGCAATGCTGCTGGCTTTGCGGTAAAAGCGGTTACCGCTTGCAGCTATGGCTCCCAAGCTTTGACCGTGATATCCATTCGTGAAAGAAATGACATTGTGTCGTCCTGTGATCTTTCGCGAGAGCTTTAGAGCTGCTTCAACAGCGTTAGCTCCTGTAGGCCCCGTAAATTGAAAGCGGTAAGGAAGATTCCGTTCGCGAAGGATGATGGAGCTAAAGGTCTCCATGAATTCGGCTTTTGCTGGCGTGGCCATGTCCAAGCCATGGACGACCCCGTCCGAGTCTAGATACTCGCTAATAGCCGCTTTGATTTCCTGATTGTTGTGGCCGTAGTTTAGCGCTCCAGCGCCGGACAGAAAGTCGATGACCTTTCGGCCACCCTCTGTGAACATGATAGAACCGCGCGCCCTGCTGAAGACGGCAGGAAAGGAACGTGAGTACGTGCGCACATTCGACTCGAGAGTTTCGACTGTCTTCATTTTGCGCGACGCGTGTACTCCAACCATGTCGTCATCTCCTCGATAACATAATCAAGCGCGCGGCCAACATCGTACAAGAGAGGCAAAGCGAGCCGCGCTGTTCTGCTGACCGTCTTTTGGGGGTACGCGTTAGCGCGTCTAAAAATCGGCCCCGCTTGCTTACCTGAGAACCAGGCGGAACAAAGCTACTATGTCTAGTAGCTCCGTTCGCATCCAGCGAGGCTCCTGCCTAACTCGCCTTTCGCGGCCAGGATTGCTCAGTCGGCGCGATCGAAGAAAGTTGCCCACACCACGCGGTTAACTTTGGAAACGGGAAGGATGTAGGCCGAACAATGTCATCTGAGCAGAGGCGCGGACGCGCTCCTGCCGACGGCGGAGCCCGCCAGCCGGAAGCGTGTTTTGCATGCTCACGCTCACGGTCCCGGCGAGTAGAAGGGCGGCCGCCGCCGCGGATCTGGCCCGGCACGCGGGCTCATCGCGCGACCAGAGCCGACCGCTTTGCGCAGCGGACCGTTGCGTCGGCGGCTTGAATGCGTTCGGTAGCAAAGGCATGGCTTGAGATCGCAGCGGCGAGCCGCAACAGATGCCTAAGTTTCGGGTGCTTCGGGTTGCTGGGGTCGGACACAGGTTGGCGAATCTGTCGGTGCAAACGTTTGACCGCTTCGCAAGCCGTCTTACCGCTGCGACGGTGGTGTGTACCTTCATTGAAAGGGAAGGGGGCATCGGCCGCGTCGGATTACGCGATCATACCAGAGGCGTCTTGTCAGGAGACCGACGTTGCAAGTGCTTCAACTGGATTTCGAAAGCGGAACAACAGCGATATGAATGCGGCAAGATGGAAAAGCGATCGTTGCCACTGCCACCCGTAAGCGCGGGTAATCGCGCATTGATCGAGATTGCAAGCGCCGTGCGGGTTGCGGCTTGGTCCGGGCTGCTTCCCCATCTTTCAGACGTCCGTTCCGTCACGATGCTCGTGCAGCGCGTTATCGAGGCAGGCTATCAACTCCAGACCGGCAAAGGGTTTGGGAAAAAAGCCGGTCACGCCGGCTTTCAACGCGCGGGCTCGCGTGCGATCATCCGCGAAGGCAGTAATCAAGATGAATGGCGCAGCGTGGCCCTGGGCCCGCATCTGTTCCAAAAGTTCAAAGCCGCTCATCATGGGCATCTGCACGTCTGCAATGACACAGGATGTATCGTTCAATTGAGACGACCGCAAGAATTCCTCAGCCGATGCAAACGTATGAACGATGTGGCCGTGCGATTTCAAAAGATTGTTCAGTGCGGCACGAATTGAAGGATCGTCGTCGACAACGGAGATAGTTGAACACTTAGACAAGACCACCCGTCCTCGTTGGGCGAAGGCACTGGCCGAAGCATAGCGGCCAGCTGAAGGGTGCGCGAGTACGAGGAAATTGTAAAATCATACTTAGGTTTGTACCTTGAGACGGTCGGTCCCAATTCCCAGCCTCTCAGCCATCCTAATCAAATCGGCTAACGATCGAGCGCCCATCTTCCTCATCACGTGCCCGCGGTAGATTTTGACCGTAATCTCGGCGAGCCCGAGTTCCGCGGCTACCTGTTTGTTCAATAGGCCGGTGGCGACAAGTCTCAAGACATCCTGCTCCCGTGGACTTAGGGCCTCAAACAAGGACTGCAGCTTCTTGATGACCTTGTCTACACCTCGTCTTTTGCGATCCCGTTCGATCGCAGCGATGACGCCATCGAGCAGTTCCTGATCCCGAAATGGCTTGCTGAGAAAATCGATTGCTCCACTCTTCATCGCTTGGACGGTCATCGGAATATCGCCATGAGCGGTGATGAAAATGATGGGAATATGAACCTTCAATTTGGCTAACTCATTCTGGAGCTCAAGTCCGCTCAATCCCGGCAGTCTGATGTCAAGCACAAGGCAGCCAGGAACATCCGGAAGCTCGCTGTGGAGCAGTTCCTGGGCGGATCCGTAAGCAACGACATCTAGACCGATGGATCGAAATAGGTTGACCAGCGATTCGCGCATTGAGAGGTCGTCGTCGACGACGAACACTCTCGGTCTCACCTCCGGCCCTTCGACAGTTGCGGCTTGCGTCCGCGGTTCAGAGCGCTTGGTCACGAAGAGCCTCACTTTTGCAATTATAGTAGAAAGATGTGTTACCACGCCCAATGGTTGTCCGTCGCGGTCTTCCTAGGAGCTTTCGGGCATTGCAAATCTATGAGACTTTCCAGGGATGTGACCGGGTCAGCCGTTTGCAGCCGCGTAATGCATTACCAGGAAAGTCTAGCAAAAAGTGCCCGAGTGGTCGAGAACTGGCTTTCGCGTCTGTCCGCTGTTCCGTGGGAACAGGCCCGCGGCATCGATCAAATCAATCAGCAGCCGTTTGACAAGCACCGAATCCAGAGGTTGAGGCGTTCGCTCTTGCGCGGGGCGTCCCCGCTGGCCCTTGGCGAGTGGCGGCTGCAGGAGGCGTCGGCGGACCCTCACTATGCGGCTGGATTAGAATGCCCGCCGTCTTGGTAGTTGGATGCGGGGCTGCGAGCTGAGCGAATCGGCACGATGTTGCCGAGGCATGCGCCGAGCTCGCCCGCATTGTCGGCATGCGGCGTAGACTACCGCGCTTGTACTAAGGAAAATGGAAATTAGAACGAGCAGCAGCGGCATCAGCACATGAACTCTTTTTGCTTCGTCAGAGCGCCTGTGAGTTGCGTCTTTAGCGAGCTTGGGAAGGCATCTTGCATCGGCTTCGTACAACCTCACGCAAGGTGCGATTCAAGTCCTTTCGGTCGTGCTCATAGGAAATATAGTCATCTCGATCTGGTGAGGTGCCTATGTTCCTTCGTCCCCCCTGTTTCCTTCTAAGCGCCTATCCCAAGATGAGGTGGTGAATCTACGTGGAGAGGCCCATTGGCTGCCTGGCTGTCGATCGCTTCGGCAAAGCCAGTTGCAATTGGCCTCCGGCCTCAGCTCAAAAAAGGCTGATCCAGGAAAGGTACCGCTCTCCTAGCAGTTTTGGCGGGCATCATAGGTTGTGGCGAGCAGGCTGTTCGAAGCTTGTACTCAACCCCGCAAGATAGGAATACGCGCCGAGCGGTCAGCCTGAAGCAGTCGCCAACCTGCCACTAGCTAATTGATCTTCCCACGCAGCTCATCAAAGCGGCCCGGCGCACTCCTTCAAGAAGAAGTGCGCAGGGTTCGCCCCACATCGCCAGTACATCCGTGGCGATGCTGCTCCAATGAAGCAATCCACATGGCAAAACTGAGGCTCGCTCCGCAGCCAAACTCAATAGCGGCGCGGCTGCTACTCCACGCCGGCACGACGAGTTTGAATCGTACGTAGCGTCACGTTGTGCGATGTCGTCTAGATCTCTCGAAGTTGGCAAAGTCCGACAAGGTGGAGTGCGGAATTGGCAAGGATTGCGGCAAATGTTGTTACGGTGCGCGTGGCGAGGGAGAAGGCGTTCCGCTGTTCTTGATATTCGTTGCAATTCGCTTCACCGGTTGTGGATAGCTTCCGCTGCGCTTGAACCGCGGTTTGAGTATGGGAACTCTGCCTGATCTATCGGGTTCGGCATGGCCGGCAATCGCCCTCGTGCGAACGGCGGCCCTCGGCATTCCGATGAGTGAGGGCCTGTACGGGCCCTGTATCAGCATAAGGAGTGCCTTGTCGCGGGTCAGTTGCTTTTCGAAAAATGGCAGCAGGAATCCTCAGAATAGCTATCGGGCACGGTTTGGCTCAAACAGGCTCGCAGATCTGCCGCATGATGCTGCCGTTCAGAGTGGATGACTGCGTTGCCTCTGACAAAATGGGCTTGGAATGATTGTCGATCTCGCAAATTGCACCGCGCCTGTCGGCGGCATTTCTCTTGCCTGGACCGCGCGTTGCCTCGATCATGGGCAAACCGATCGGCTTTCATATCTCATGGCCTGATCGAGAGATAGCGGCTATCCGGAGCCCGGCTGCACGTCGGGCAGCGGGGCGCTGGTGGCAGGTAACTGCCACGAGCCGCTCTATCCTCCCGCGCAACACGCTGCTTAATCGGGAGCTGCCGCCCATGCCGCGCGGGCCCAAGCCTGCGCCCAAGATTGCGGTCGATCGACATGATCGGGCTCTATGATACAGCGTGCGTTCGTTCTATTTTGCTTGCTGGGGCCCATTCTTTGGCCGCCCCGGACCTGTGGCGTTTTTTGTGAAGTCTCTTCACAATTGCGTCCCTTATGTGTCAGATGTTGGCTCGCTTCTTCCTAGTCTGGGCGGGCAAATGCCGCGAGACCCTCTCAGCCGGATTTTGTTCGGCTCAAATCTCGACAGCCACTTCCAGCCCCTGTGGGAGGACGGTGATCGTGCGTTCTGCCGTGCGTGGCGACAGCTAATCAATGGCAGCAGAACTGTCGTGCTTGTCGTGCGGCCGATCACGGAAAACCCGGCGTCGCTCGACCGCCTCGTCCATGAATGTGAGCTGAGGGAGGAGCTAGACGAGGCATGGGCGGTGCGGCCTTTGGAACTGATCCGGGAATCTGGTCGTACCATGCTGGTCCTGGAGGATCCATGCGGCGAGCCGCTGCTAAACTTAGCTGGAGCCCGCATGGAGCCCCAGCGCTTCCTGCGCCTGGCCGTTGGTATCACGACGGCCGTGGGCAAGCTTCACCGGCACGGTTTGATCCACAAGGACCTGAAACCCGCTCACATTCTGGTCAATTGCCCGGACGAACAGGTGCGGCTCACTGGGTTTGGTCTGGCTTCCCGTCTTTCCCGCGAGCGGGTGCCGCCTGAACCTGCCGAGTTCATCGGCGGCTCGCTGCCCTACATGGCGCCCGAACAGACCGGACGAGTGAATCGCTCAGTCGACTCCCGCAGTGATCTCTATTCACTTGGCGTGATATTCTACCAGATGCTGACCGGCGCGCTGCCGTTCACGGGCTCAGACCCGTTGGAGTGGATTCATTGTCATATTGCAAGAAAAGCAATACCGCCTGTTGAGAAATCGCAAAACATCCCGGAGCCACTCTCCCAAATCGTGATGAGGCTTCTCGCCAAAACTGCCGAGGAACGCTACCAGACTGCGGCTGGCCTTGAACACGATCTGCAACACTGTCTGGCAGCATGGGCCAACCACGGTCGCATCGAGCCTTTTGACCTTGGCGCAGACGACACACCTGATCGCTTGATCATCCCCGAGAAGCTCTATGGCAGAGCCCGCGAGATCGAGACCTTGCTCGGCTCGTTCGATCGCGCGGTGAAGAGCGGCGCGCCGAGGTTGGTGCTGGTTGCCGGTTATTCCGGCATCGGTAAGTCTTCGCTTGTCCAGGAGCTACACAAAGTACTCGTGCCCTCGCGCGGACAGCTGGCGTCAGGCAAATTCGACCAATTAAAGCGCGATGTTCCCTACGCGACGCTGGTGCAGACGTTTCAGAATCTTGTCCGTCCTCTTCTCAGCAAAAGTGAGGACGAACTCGCGACCTGGCGGCAAGCGCTTCGGGAGGCGCTCGGCGCGAATGGACGGCTGATTGTCGAATTGATCCCTGATCTGAGCCTGATCATTGGCGAGCAGCCCGCGGTTGCTGAGCTTTCGGCCCGGCAAGCGCAGAATCGTTTCCAGCTGGTGCTTCGCCGCTTTATTGGCGTGTTCGCCCGGCGAACCCATCCATTGGTGCTCTTCCTCGACGATTTGCAGTGGCATGATGCCGCAACACTCGACCTGATCGAGAATCTCCTCACCCAGTCGGATCTGCACCTGCTGCTCATTGGAGCTTACCGCAGCAACGAACTTGATGCAGGCCATCCGTTCAAACGCAAGCTCGACTCCATCAGGAGAGCCGCCGTAAACCTAGAGGAGATCACGCTCTCGCCGCTCGCGGCAGACGATGTCGCGCAGTTGGTCGCGGATACCGTTCGCTGCGAACCAAAACGCGCTGCCCCACTAGCGGAGCTTGTCCATCGGAAGACGATGGGCAATCCGTTCTTCGCTATTCAATTCCTTTCTGAATTGGCGGAAGAGCAACTGCTGACCTTCGATCACGAGTCGGCCCGCTGGCGTTGGGATCTTGAGCGCATTCACGCCAAAGCGTACACGGAGAACGTAGTGGATCTGATGCTCGGAAAGCTCATCCGGCTGCCCAAGGAAACGCAGGACGCGCTGCAACAGCTGGCCTGTTTCGGCAACGTCGCGGGGACGGCAGAGCTTGCGATCGTGCTCGAATTTTCAGAGGAGCAGGTGCATGCGATGCTGTGGCCGGCAATCCGGCAAGAACTGATCGCACGCCACGGAACAGCCTACCGTTTCCTCCATGATCGCGTTCAAGAGGCGGCCTATTTACTGGCGCCGGACTTTTCGCGCGCTCCTTCCCATCTGCGGATCGGTCGGATGCTCGCGGCACACATCCCTGCGCACAAACGCGAAGAGGCCATCTTCGACATTGTCAGTCAACTCAATCGAGGCGTCGCGCTCATCGCTTCCGGTCAGGAGCGAGAGCAACTCGCCGAGCTGAACTTGATCGCAGGGCAGCGTGCCAGGGGGTCGGCGGCCTACGCTTCGGCGCTCACATATTTCACCGTCGGTGCTGCGCTGCTCGCGCAGGATTCCTGGCAAAGGCACCGCGAGCTCGCGTTCGCACTCGAGACCAGCCGGGCCGAATGCGAATTCTTGGTAGGCCAGCTGGAGATTGCAGAGCGTCTCTTGTCCGCACTGTCGAAGCGAGCTTTGAACGGGCCCCAACGAGCAACGGTCGCATGTTTGCAGGTCGATCTTTACTTGACGCTAGGTCAGCACGGCCGGGCAGTGCTCATAGGTCTCGCATATCTTCGCGACGTCGGGATCGAGTGGTCGCCGCGTCCGACGGACCAGGAAATGCTCGCCGAGTATCAGCGGACGTGGTCACAGCTGCCCGACGCAATCGAGGATCTTGCTGGTTTGCCTCGAATGACAGACCAGGCCACGCTTGCCACGCTTGCCGTCTTGACGCGGATTCTTCCGCCGGCAGGTTTCACGGACGCCAATTTATCCGCTTTGGTGATCTGCAGAGCCGTCAGCATCAGCCTCGAATACGGCAACACTGATGCTTCCTGCGCCCATTACGCGTGGCTAGGCAGAATCTCGGCCGGACGCTTCGGTGACTACCAAGCGGCTGATAAATTTGGTCGTCTTGCTTGCGACCTGGTTGATCGCGGTGAGTTCTCTCGTTTTCGGGCTCACGTCTATTTGGCCGTCGGAGGCAACGTGATCCCCTGGACGAAGCCCCTTAGAGATGGCCGAGTTTTGATCCGGCGAGCCCTCGAAGCCGCGGTCAGTAGCGGCGATGTCATCTATGAGGCGTACAGTTTAGTTCATCTAACCTCAAGTATGATGATGGCCGGAGATCACCTGAAAGAGGTACAGAACGAGTTAGAGAAAAGCGCTGCTACGATCCGCAACAGAAAGGTCCAATTTGCTGCTGAGGCTGCAGCCGCTCAGCTTGCGATCGTCAGAACCATGCGCGGCCTCACGCGCTCGCTTGGTTGCTTCGATGACCAACAATTTGATGAGGTAGACGTTGAACGATCGTTGGCAGGAAGTCCGGAGTCACCTAGCGAAACCGTCTACTGGATCCGCAAACTTCAAGCGCGCTTCCTATCAGGCGATTATGCTGCGGCTGTTGGGGCTCGCTCGAAGGCCGAGCCCAAACTATGGACCATACCGACAGAGCCCTTGACCGCGGAGTTTCACTTTTATGGTGCGCTGTCTCACGCGTGTTATTGCGACAGGTTGGGCGAAGGCGAACGACAGCAACATCGAGAAATCATTGACGCCCATTACAGGCAGCTGCAGACATGGGCGACGAATTGCCCCGACAACTTCGAGAATCGGGCTGCCTTGGTCGGCGCTGAAATTGCGAGGCTGGAATGCCGGGATGCAGACGCAATGCGACTGTACGAACACTCAATCCAAACCGCAGGACGTAACGGTTTCCCCCACCACGAGGGGATCGCTTGTGAACTTGCAGCGCGCTTTTATGCTGCACGCGGTTTTGACAGGATCGCCCGGGTTTACCTGCAGGACGCGCGGCGCGGCTACCTTCGTTGGGGAGCAGATGGCAAGGTGCGTCAACTCGACGAGCTGCATCCGCATCTCATGCATCAGGAGGCCCCTCTTGCCGTGAATGGCATGACGATCGGAGCTCCGGTTGAGCATCTTGATCTGGCGACGGTGATCAAAGTGTCGCAGGCAATTTCCGGCGAGATTGTGCTTCAAAAGCTAATTGACAAGCTTATGCGGACTACCATTGAGCAGGCCGGCGCCGAACGAGGTTTGTTGATTCTGCTGCATGGAGGCGAGCCACGGATCGAAGCGGAAGGCAAAACGGTAGCGGATGCCCTCGTTGTAAAGGTGGATGAACAGCCCGTAACTCCGATGGCTCTTCCCGAATCCGTGCTGCATTTCGTGCTACGTGTCCGCGAAAACGTCATTCTCGAAGATGCTGTCGCCCAGCCTTCATTTGCCGAAGATCCGTATATCCGCGAGCGCAAAGCGCGTTCTATTCTTTGCCTGCCACTGATCACGCAGGGCAAGCTGATCGGCGTACTTTATCTGGAGAATAATCTCGCCCCGCGCATATTCTCGGCTGCCCGAACGTCTATGCAGAAAATGCTTGCCTCTCAAGCTGCAACAGCGCTCGAAAACAGCCGGTTGTACAGCGAAGTTCAGCAACGGGAGGCGAAAATCCGGCGCTTGCTCGACGCTAACATCATCGGAATCTTTATCATTCACGAAGGGGGCGAGATCATCGAAGCAAATCAAGCCTTCCTCACGATGGTTGGATACGACCAAGAAGATCTCCTCGCCGGCCGAGTGAATGGTCTCGATCTGACGCCTCCAGAATGGCACGAGCGCACAAAGGATGCTCGCACAGAAGCAAAAAGGACCGGAGCTGTTCAGCAGTTCGAGAAAGAGTATGTTCGGAAGGATGGCAATCGGGTGCCGGTGCTAATTGGCCTAGCCGTGTTCGATGCGCGAGGGGACCAAGGTGTTGGCTTCGTTCTGGACCTGACAGAACGAAAGAGAGCGGAAGCGGAGGCCCGTGAAAGCGAACGGCGGTATCGCGAGACTCTGATGGGCCTTGCACACGCCAATCGGATCACGACAATGGGACAGCTGGCCGCCTCGATCGCCCACGAGGTCAACCAGCCGATTGCCGCGATCAGCAGTAATGCGGGGGCGGGGCTAAATTGGCTCGGTGCTCAACCGCCAAATCTGGACGAGGTTCGGCAGACCTTCGGTTTGATTGTCCGTGACAGTATGCGCGCAGGAAACGTGATCCGTCGAATCCGCGCTCTTATGAATAAAGCTCCTATGCAAACGGAGCTTCTTGCAATTGATGAATTGATCGTAGAGGTGCTGGCCCTAGTCCGCGCGGAACTTGCCAAAAATGATGTGTGGGTGCAAACCAAACGGCCTGAGGCTTTGCCGCTGGTTCGAGCGGATCGCGTTCAGGTGCGGCAGGTGATCCTCAATCTGATCACGAACGCCATCGAGGCCATGAGCGTGATCAAGGAAGGCGACCGCGAATTGCTGATCAGTGCCCGGATGGATGGCGCGAATAGCGTATTGGTCAGTTTTCGCGATACGGGTCCAGGGCTCGATCCAAACAGCGCAGACCGCGTCTTCGAGGCTTTTTACACCACCAAATCCGAGGGCATGGGCATGGGACTGGCCATTTGCCATTCTATTATTGAGGCGCATGGGGGCCGGATGTGGGCGGGCCCGAATGATCCTCGCGGGGCGGTCTTTCAGTTCAGCATGCCCATTGCGCCGGAGGGCGTGAACGGGGTGCAACAGGTGTCTTGAACGCCTTAGGCTCGATTTCGATGTCGAGCAGGGGTGCTCCGGGAGCAATGTGACAGAAGCGAGGCGCGTGATGTTCGTAATGTGAAACATTCGCGTTTCTTGCTGCCCCATCGGGAGTGTGGGAGCGACCGCAGATTGTCGCGACTTGTCAGAAAAATCTGAATCTGACCGCAGCGGCCAGATTCAAGAAGCTTTGAGGGCTCTTTGCAGACATCGTGAGCCTTGCAGGCCGTCAAGCGGAATCGGACGAAAGCAGCAGACGGAGCGTTCGCGAGAATGACGTCAATGGCCATCGAGGAAATGGAGGAAGTCTAAGTCGAGGTCGTTTACAATCCGTCGTGCGGTTGGTTATCCCTTCGGAATGAGGTGAGCCATACGGCGGGATTCGTCACGGTCGCTCTTCGACAAGCCGTCAATCACGCCGGCGCGATCCGCTGCGTTGCGATTCTGGCTCATCTTCCGCGTGCCGTCGAGCCGTGTAATTTGCAATCGTACACCAACAATCCCCTTAAGCTCCGCTTTGATGAAATCGGCAGGAGCGTCCGAGACGGTCCAGCGGTCCTTGCCCGCCGAGTGCTCATGCGCATCGGTCAATCGCGTGACCACCTCCAGCAGTCGATCGGCATCATCGAAGAAGTCGACCGGCCCGTAGGCATGCACCGCAACATAGTTCCAGGTCGGTACGGCCTCGCCTCTCTCCTGCTTCGTCACGTACCAGGAAGGGCTGATATAGGCTTGCGGCCCAGTGAAAATAGCCATCGCTTCGCCAGTCCGTGCCAGCTTCCACTGCGGATTCGCACGCGCCAGGTGCGCATAAATCGTGCCCATACAACCTTCGCGCTCGTCGAGTACTACGGGCAGCATCGTTCCAACAATCCCTTCCTGAGTGGCGGTGATCAGTGTCGCCGAGCGGGCCTCACGCATCGACCGATGAAGGTCGGCGATATCGAGAACTTGGAACGAGGGCGGCGTGTACATTGGCGAGGCTCCCCGGCAGCCCGGCCGAAGGCCGGGCGACACACGATTTAAACTGGAGTACGCCTCATGCGGGATCACATAAACCGCCAGTTTTGGTGGGTGGTGTCATTTCTCGGAGGACCCAGCCCCTAAGGGACCGCCAACCTATGGTGATCCGAGGTGCAGATCGAAGAGCGGCTTTGCAAGCTGCTCGGCCGTTGCGAGCTATCGCCAAATTTTGGTGACGGCCTGAGCCGGTCAGGCGGCGGCGGTTGTGGGCTGGCGGTCGGTCGACTTGGCGATGACCTCGATCCCGTCGTTGAATGTCACACCGAGAACGAGTTTTGACAACTGGTTATGACCGTCGAGGCGGCGCCAGCTTCTCTGCGCGCCCTCGACCAGTTTGAAGACCATCGCGAGCGCGGTCTTGTTGGATAGACAGCCCTTCGATCGGATCGTGCGGTGGCGCACGGTGGCGAAGGTGCTTTCAATGGGGTTGGTGGTCCGTAAGTGTTTCCAATGTTCGGCCGGGAAGTCGTAGAATGCCAGCAGCGTATCCCGATCCTTGGCCAGGCAGTCGGCCGCCTTGTCGTATTTCAGCGCGTAGCTCTCGATGAAGGCGTCGAACGCCAGCTCGGCGGCGGCCTTGATTTCGGCCATCCAGATCTCCTGCAATGCGCGTTTCGCTTTCGGTTGCTGGCTCTTCGGCAACTTGGCGAGCACGTTCGCGGTCTTGTGCACCCAGCAGCGCTGCTCGCGCGTTTTCGGCCAGACCTCGCCGGCGGCCTTCCAGAACCCGAGTGCGCCATCGGCGATGACGAGCCGCGGGGAAGCATCGAGCCCGCGCCGCTTCAGATCGAGCAACAGATCGCGCCAGTCGTGCGCGCTCTCGCGGGCGCCATCGGTGAAGCCGACCAGTTCTTTGCGGCCTTCCGGCGTCGCACCGATCAGCACCAGGATGCACTGCTTTTCGTCCTGGAGGCGGGCTTCGAGATGGATGCCGTCGGCCAGATGTAGACGTAGCGCTTCGCGGACAGATCGCGCTTCTGCCACGCGGTGTGTTCATCGAGCCAACCGTCCTTCAGGCGACCAATGGCGGAAGCCGACAACCCGGCAGCATCCTTGCCGAGCAGCGCAGCCAGCGCCTCCGAGAAGTCGCCGGTCGAAATCCCCTTCAGAAAAGGACCGGCAGCAGCGTCTCGATCGACTTCGAGCGGCGCATGTAGGGCGGCAGGATCGACGGCGAGAACCGGATCCGGCCAGGATCGGCAGCGGCGGCCTCGCGATCGCGTACACGTGGCTGGCGGACGGCAACCGGACCGATGCCGGTCATCACCTCGCGTTCCGGCAGGTGACCGTGGCGCACGACGCGCTGGTGGCAGTCCGCGGTCTTCAAATCGGCATGCTGGCCGAGAAAGTCCGCGACTTCGGCCTCGATCACCTTGGCGAGAAGGGCACGTGCCCCGTTGCGCAACACTTCTGTGAGTTGATCGTCGAAGATTCCTGGCTGAATCAGTTGGATGACGTTATCGTTGGACACGGCATATCGCTCCTTCGGTGGAGAAGTGGAGGCGTCAAGCACCCCCACGATATGCCGCCTTTCCGATTCCCGCCGTCACCAACTTTCAGCGATAGCTCGGCCGTTGCTTTCCACGGGCGCTTGCAGACGAAGTCGGCTTTTCGCGGCGATGAGTGTAGTACATGAGCAGCTTCACCTGAAGGCTATGAGTGGATGACCAGAATTGCGGCTGAGCAGTGCCGCATCACCTCGCCGCACCGCGACTGGGAGGTTCGTTGTGAGCGCTGTGCTAGATCCGCCCGCGGACTGGACACATCAAAAACAAAGAAGATCGTACCTATTCGTGATGATTGCCTGTCATCAAATCCATAGGAGGCATCCCTCGTGTGTGTCCGGCACGGGCGTGGGACACACCGGGGCAGATCTCGCCAACCTATAGATGCCAACGCGTTCTGGAGCTGGTGGAAAGTGCCGAGAGCCTCCCGCCCGTTCAGCGAAACTTCACTGACGGCCCATTCGCCCCCGGCCAACGTGTTGCCGCCTTCAGTATTCTCGAGTTGCCAAAATTATGTGACCAAACGGAGGTTAGAGCTTTTCGGCATCTCACTCGTTCTTTCGCCCAGGATATCTCAAAGCTTCGTGTCAGGGGGATCTGTGTTGAACTGCGGGAAAAAACCGTTTCAGAATGGCTGCCGAACGCGCCTAAACAATGCGTCTGGCCGGCACCAGACAGTGCTCGATCTGAGACAGCTCTGGGACGCTATGCGTGGACGTTAATCCTCTGTATCAACGCTCGATCGGCGGTCGCATCTTGTTGCGATGCTGACGGCGCCTTACGGTGAGCTGTGGGAGTCCTGCTTTGATTCTGACGGGGCTCTCTAAGCATCGACCGCTGCTTTCATCGGCTGTACTTGTCCAATGGCTACCCAGATCCACGCAGCTGGTAGGAAGCCTGCGACCGCACACTTCGGCTGTCGTGTAGCATGGCTCCGATAATTCGATGCTGCCTTGTTGAGGACGATCTGATGCCGTTAACGCCGCATGCTGATGGCCTGTTCCAGTTCAGCATTTGAGATCGAGAGCCCCGGTCCTCGCGGATTTCCGAGTAACAGAGAGAACATGTGCCTATGAACGACACGATGAAGCACATCAAGCGTTCGTTACGCGTGCTCGGCGGACTTGCTGTCGTCCTCGGGGTCTCGTCCGTGCTCGGACCGAACAATGTGCGATCCCAAGCCCTCAACGGCTTTGGCGTCGGAGCTACGGGCGGCCTTGGAGGCGAGATAGTTCAGGTCAGATCAACCAAAGATCTGACGTATGAGCTGTGTCGTTCCTACAGCTTAGGGTACTGCAGTGACAATACTCCGCGTGAGATCCAGGTAATAGGAACTATAGACTTTACTGGTACGGAAGGGCGAGGCGAAGGGCAGGGTTGCCAATATGGCCGTGCTTGTTCGGCACCTTACAAACGTGGATCCCTTCTTCTTATGGATGGCAACGATGCGCATTGCGATGGGAAGGAGAAGATGTTGGTCGGCTTCGACAGGGCTGGAAAGCGTCCGCTCGAAGTCGGCTCAAACAAGACAGTAATCGGTGTTGGCCCGAACGCTACGATGAAACGGAAGGGGCTGCGCCTGAATGGGGTCAGCAACGTCATTATTCGCAACCTGACTATCAGTGATATCAACAGCGGCGTGATATTTGCCGGCGATGCTATTGCAATTGCACGAGCCGACCTGGTTTGGATCGACCACAACCGGTTTCATAACCTCGGGCGGCAGATGATTGCCGGCGGCTTTGGCCCGACGACGAATATTACGATTTCCTGGAACGACTTCGATGGCAGCGATACCTATGCCTCCTATTGTAACGGAGAGCACTATTGGAATCTCCTGTTTCTTGGTGTCCCGCAGACGATCACCATCGCAAATAACTATTTCCATGGATCTCGGGCCGGGCGCCGCACATTGAAGGTGCGCAGGCCATGATTCATCTCGTTAATAATTACTTCCACAACACGAATGCGCAACAGAGCGGCGGATTTTTCCATGCAGTGGATGCTGGATCATCTGTGCAAGCACTTGTCGAGGGTAATTACTTTGACAACATTGAAACACCTATAAAGAATGGTAGTGGACATATCTTTGGCTTGTTAGGCAAAGGCAGCGGGACCGTGCAGAGCATCTGCTTCAGCGTGCTCGGACGTCGGTGCATCGAGAACATCGCGATCCCCGTGCCGCGGATCAATGGCTTTCGCCTGGATGAAGCCGTAATTCAATCGTTTGGAGCTCTTCCAAAGTCATCTATTCCTCTTCCATTCCCGGCGGATGATGTTCCGGCAGTGATCACGGCCAGGGCAGGTCCCGGACACCTTGAGAGCCGGTGATAGCTCGTTCGCAGACGCGGCTCGAGACTGGGCTGATTGCCGCAAACAGTTGGCCAAAAGGCGCATACTGGACGAGAATGGCACGCGTGCCGGACCTTGCACGAGGACGGTATGGCCCTTCTCTTCGGGGGCCGAGCGTTAGAATTCCTGTCGATTGTGCGCGCTATGCCTTTCGCCGCCAGCCCAGGCGCTCGTCTCAGATTGCTATGTCGGGTTTTTGGCGGGGTCGGGTTGAAAAGGATGGGAGGCGGCATCGCGTTCCTGGCAAACTGTTCGAATTATCATTCGATCCGCTACCTGACGGACGTTCACAGCTCCGTTTTCCGTCTGGCATGGTGCTTGCTCGAGAGCACCGGTAGCGCGAGCTTCGCCTTCGAAATCGAGTGACACGCGCCCTCGTCCGCTTAAAGAATCCGCAAAACCTGGAAAAATTCGCAATGAATGAAATAGCTTCAAGCGAGAGTGTCATTTCACCGACCGACGTCGTCAAGCGCGCGGCGCGCATCGGTGCTGAAATCAGAAATATCAAACTCTCGGGTGATTTGCCGAGCAGAACCGTCGCTGCGATCGACGGCTTGCTGCTCGAACACAAGGTGATCTTCTTCCGCGATCAGGGGCATCTTGATGACGCGGAGCAGGAGCGGTTTGCTGCCTGTTTGGGAAAGCTGGTGCCGCATCCGATACTCGGTACGATCAATGGAACGACCTCGATCATCGAGCTTGATTCCGCGCGCGGGGGTAGCAGGGCGGATGTATGGCACGCCGATGGAACCTTTCTCGCGGCGTATCCCAAACTTGCGGTGCTGCGAGCCGTTGTGATCCCATCGTCCGGTGGCGATACGATTTGGTCGAACGCTGTGGCCGCCTACCTGGATCTGCCGCGGCCGCTCCAACGGCTTGCCGACGAACTCTGGACCGTTCACAGCAACGCCTTCGACTATGCCGGGTCCTGCCGTGTACGCGAAATCGACCAGAAGCATTTTGATGAGATCTTTACCAACACGATCTATGAGACCGAGCATCCGGTAGTCCGCGTGCATCCTGAGACCGGCGAGCGCGCGCTGGTGCTCGGCGATCTGGTGCAAAGGTTCATCGATCTCCCAAAACGCGACGGCCAAAAGTTGTTTGATCTATTCCAATCCCATATCACGGCGCCCGAAAATACCGTGCGCTGGAGCTGGAAAGAAGGCGATGTCGCGATTTGGGATAACCGCGCAACGCAGCATTATGCGGTCAACGACTACGATGACCAGCATCGCGTCGTTCATCGTGCCACAATCGATGGTGACGCGCCCGTCAGCGTCGACGGTCGATGCAGTGTAACGCGCCTCAAGACGACGAAGCACCCGTTCACTAAGGTAGCCTAGCAGGTTTTGGCAAATTCAGCGGCGATTCACTACTTTTTTTCACTTGTTCGCGCGAATAGATGTCGCCAAGAGGAGTTCACGCCAACTCCACGCGGAAGTGGTTGGGACGGCAAACGCGCCGCGAGCTCGGCAGGCGACCTCCTTGCTGAACTAGATGCTAAGCTCATCTCGACCGGGCGAAAACGAGTCACCACCGATTGGGGCCCAACTCACAGGCGGCGTCCGGTTGATTTGCGTGGGAACGTTTCCGCCGATGCGCCGCCCTTTGGCCGGCGGCCACGACCGTCGGACAGAAGTAGCGCGATTGGCCTTAGTTGGGTACGTTATGCATCTGTGTCGCGGTTTCGCTTGCCACGCCTCTTCGCGAAGGAACTAAGCTCCGAGCGCGATTTGTGCCTGTCATGGCGGAGTACGAGCTCGGAGGCGAGTCCGACGAGCGCGAGCAGGCATCGAAAAGCAATGTCGCTGCCGCAAGGCTAACACTCGATTGGACAAATTAGCATCCGTATCATTCTACGGCGGAGCATATAGATCTTGCGCAATACGATCGTACCCGCCTCGCGTCAGGAGCACCGCGTTTAAATCGCCGTGATAAGTGGGTCCGAGCCGTTGAAAAGGCCCATTATGATCTCGACCGGATGGTGGTGAATTCATGCGCAGTCTTGAGGCCTTAAAAAAACACCGACGTAGATACCAATATATTCAGGGCGTGTCCCGTTTGTGGCGTGTAGGTAATTCTTGTCGGGTGATTGATGTACGTCAGTCCTATGGTCATATATATCCCGGGCGCCAGATGGGCCGTATACAGCCCGGAAATTGCCGTGCTGTCGCGGTGCGCCAGCTGCTCTTTCGCCAGCGCAGCGTCCACTGCGAAGTGGCTCCAGATGGTGTTGTTGATAACAACACTCATCTGATCAGTGGGCCGGCTGTCAAACAGGCCTTTCGCATACAGGCGAAGCTCGTAGTACTGACTGGCCCTATTCAGGTCAGGCGGGGCGTACATCGCAGAGAACCCGCCATAGATTCCGCGAGATGCCGAGCCGTGGCCGGCAGACTGCCAGAATTGCCTGTCAGCAGCTACATAGTAGACGCTGTTCGCCTTGGCTGTTGCTTGCGTGGGGTGTTCTAGGTCCGTGTAGCTGCTGTTGTTGAAGCCCGCGCCAGCGCGCAGCCACGTCTCCAGCACACCCGGAGTAGGCTTGCTCCTATACGAAAGTTCATCAAGCAAAAGAATGCCTGCGTCGCGCGTGCTCCAGTTCAGGCCAATGGGATTCTCGCTTACATGCGCATATTGGCCAGCTGGACTGAGCGAGCGCTGGATTGAGAACTTGTTATATAAGCGATGATCAAAATTGTACTTCAGATTAAGAGCGGGCGTTGGCGCCCAATTGTTGCTCATGCCTGCTTGGAAGAGCATTTTCGACGAGGGTCCAAACACCTTGTCGCCGGCGCCCGCAAACTCATGTTGGTTCCTGAGATAACCCACTTTGAGCTCGATCTTCCTGTCGAAGAAGGTTTGATAGTAAGAAACTGCATTGAGTCCCAGTCGGTCTGGCCCGGCGCTCTTCCATGTCCAGTATTGATGCTCAGCTCCGAGCACGATCTGACCATCGGGAATGCCGAACCGAGCGAGGTCATAGGTTACGATCATCGAGTTGACCGTACTAAATGTCGGATTCTGGCCGACGTATTGCTGACTGGCGATTGTGCTTCTGGCGGCATTGCCGAGTTCATTGTTGACAAACGTGTTTAGGGTCCAGCCAGAAAATCCAATACCGAGATCCGAAAGCTCGGATCTGACAGAAGCTGCGTCCTGATCTATCGTGTCCGCAGCACCGGGAGCAGTGAACGCGCCACCTTTTTCACGGAGGTTATCGAATTTTGCGAATGGATCGGTCTGCTTTTGAATTCTGCTCTTGGCAGTGTCGAGGGCACTGTCGCGCTTTGTGGTGGACGTAGCTGTTTTTGACAGGAAGCTCCCAGAAAGGCGTCCTGCTCCCCTGGGGCGGCCGCTTCGGAATGTCACGGCCCGATCCGAAATTGGTCGGCTTTTTGCCTCAACGAGCTCATCGGGGCTGTGGCTTCTTGGCCCGGAGATCTCGGCAGTTACCGCCGCCGAACTGCCGGCGAGACCAGCTATCACGGAAAGGACAAAACGCCCTCGTGGCTTCGCAGGTGCTCGTGAGATGAGAGCAACTACGCCAGCCGGGTATGCCCGAATAGATACAGGAGTTATAACGCAACAATGCATGGTGGTTCCGCGCTGATTGATTCGAATAAAGTGGTACTTCCACCTCAGCGCCTAGAGCGGCTCCGAATCCTTGCTCTTCAAGGCGGTCTGGGTGGCGCTTGACACCAGGCGGCGTCTTTATGAGAACAAGACCCGCTCAGCCTTCCGCGCTGTCACCACTGCTGGCGCAGCTTGGCCAACCAGGCGGGTATTCAGCGCGAAACAACCCAGCCGCTCGATCGCTAATCGAATGCAGGCATCTGCGGCACGGCGTCGACATGGAGAGTGGCCTGCTTGGTGTGAGCGTTCCCTAGCAAGAGATTGGCGGCCAATGCACGCAGCCCAGCCACCTTGCGGCAAATCCGCTGCCAAAAGGAAAGCAATGGACTTGAACAGAGAGCAGCGCCAATGGCGGGCTCGCAGAACAAAACGCCGGATCCAAGAAACGCCGCTCGCACATCGGTTTCGGATGAAGCTCTGACACGCAGAAGGGACCTCCATTTTTTGAGGTCCGTCAGCTTGCTGACGCCGCAACAAGGACTTGATTGGCCCTCATCGGCAGACTGAGCGCGCGATTGCAGGCGTTCTGATACCTGCGGACGACGAGACTGAACATCCATCAGCTCCATCGGATCTACGAAATTTATATTGCATGCGACTTCTTCCTGATGTGGTCCGAGCAAGTGTCACCGGTACTGACTGGCATGTGTCCGTCGTCTCGATCAATCGCTAGGTTTGGTAGTTGACCGGGGGAGGTCGGCTGTCGGTGCGCGAAGCGCACCAATTGTGTCGCTCGGCGCGAGACGGCTTCGGCGTTCACGGACGACCGGTATGGCAGCGTTGACGGTACAATTCGGGAAGTCGTCGCTTCGATCCAAGTCGCGCGAGGGTCTCAGGTGCTGCTCTGGATTGCACGCCGCCGCCGCTGTCGATCCGGTCGAGCGGCGACCGTGCACATCAACTGAGCCGTCGCGTCACCACGACGAATCGCTGCGTATTGGTGCGAGCACGCATCGGCGTAGACCGCGGCTTGATTGCAACATTTCGGCTGCCAGCGCTTGCGCCAGGTCAGATCTCTTTGTACATCCGCACGAGTTCGATCAGGTTTTCGATGCCGAAGTCGCTGACCGGCGAGATGCCACCTTCTCCGACGCCCTGGGCCCCTGACGATCCCTCCTCGATTCCATTTCGTTGGGACCTCCTGCAGCCAGTCGTCGTCCCGTCGGGGGCCGCCACTACAAGGATCATGGCGGTGATGTGATGAACCTTGTCGGGGTGCGTGGTCATGCTGCTTGAGCGAAGAGCGTTGCTGTGGGGGCGTCCAATTTCCGAGCAATACGTCCAGCTTGTCTTCGCGGCTCGGTCCAGGGCGGCTCTCGCGGCACACGGCGCGTCTTACCCATTTGGAGCTGTTTGGGAGTGTATCAGGTGAGCGAAACGCGTTCGTCAGGCTTTGTGAGCGTAGAACGAAACGTAATGCATTTTTTCCAGTCATCGCCCCTTGGCTGGCGTCAACAGAGCGGTGTGCCAAGATAAGCATCGAATGCGGCTGCCACAGCGCGACTTAGAAAACGATGCTGCGGCCTCACGCGGATACATCCCTTTTCCATTTGAACGATTCCATCCTCAGCGAGCATCGCCAAGCGTTCGCCTGAGCCGAGGAAAGCGGCCGGGTCAAATCCATGAGCGACGCAAATTGCCGGCACGTCGACCTCGAAATCGCACATTAGCCGCTCAATGATCGCGGCCCGGACGCGGTCTTCAAGACTGAGACAGTAGCCCTTCGACGTCGCCAGACGGCCGGCCTTGATTTGGCTGCTGTAGGAACCCGCCGTAACTTCGTTCTGGACGTAACCCTCGCCGAGCCGGCCGATCGCCGACGGTCCGAAGCCGATCACTTTATTGCAGGTGTCGGCCGAGTAACCGAGTGAGTTTCGGCGCAGGCGACGGGCTTTCTGCGCCAGCACGAGCTCATCGCCCGGCAAAGCGAAATGATCGAGCCCGATTTGGCGGTAGCCCGCTGCAATCAGTGTATTGGCCATCGCCGCGGCTTGTTCTGCACGGGCAGCGCTGTTTGGCAGCGCTGCCTCGTCGATCAGGCGCTGATTCTTCTTGAAGGAAGGAACGTGCGCATAGCCGAATACCGCAAGCCGGTCTGGTCGCATCGCCACCGCCGTAGTCGCGGTCTGAACGCAGGACTGCACCGTCTGATTTGGCAGACCGTAGATCAGATCAAAGTTGATGCGGAATATTCCATGCTGCCGCAGCGTTTCGACAGCGCGCGCCGTTTGTGCCTCACTCTGGACCCGGTTGATGGCCTTTTGAACGATTGGATCGAAGCTCTGGACGCCGAGGCTTGCGCGGTTCACGCCGGCAGCCGCTAACCCTTCGGATGTGGCGCGCGTGAACGTGCGCGGGTCGATCTCAACAGCGATGGCGGCCGTTTTCGAAACCGCAAACCGATGGCGCAGAAGTTCCATCAATCGCCGAAACTCCGCCGGCTCGATGAGGGTCGGCGTTCCACCGCCGAAGTGCACGTCGCTCACGGGGAGAAGTTGCGGCACGTGCGCCGCGACCAAATCGATCTCCTTACGAAGAACCGCCAAAAATTCGAGGATGGGTGAATCCCGGCGAGTGATGCTTCGAGCGAAGCCGCAATACCAACAAATCGATCGACAGAACGGAATGTGGAAATAGAGCGACACCGAATCATTGACCGGCAGGCGCTGCAGCCAGTTCTCAGAGGCTTCGGTGCCGACCGCTGTGGAGAATTGGGCTACGGTTGGATAGATGGTGTACCAAGGAAGGCGAGCATCGCAATACTTTTCTAGCATTGAGGTCTGCAACCGTTCTATCCCGTGTTTACGAAGTTTGTGGTCGCAAGATCCGTTTACATTGCCTCGCTTGCCGATAGCAATCCGGATTGCCGCTACGCGATTGGGAGTTTGGGCAAGGGCCAATCTGCCAGCGAAACACGCTGTCGGTTAGCGAGCCGTTCCTCTCGAACGGAGAGTACAATTGCTGCAGGCGCGATACTCGCCGCGACGGAACCCCAGATTCAACTCCGCTTCGGTAATCTGTAGTGGTTGCCAACGAGATATCCACCAGGGCCGTTGATGCTGCTAGACCTCGAACTGCTTCACGACCTGACTCGTGCGAGGTTCATTGACTAAGATTGATACGTACCCTGTAATCTCAATCAACTGACAAGGTTGGTAGTTGACATTTGGGTGGCGTATTCCCGATCGTTCCAGGAATGTTGTGCCGCCTTTGGGGTGCGTCCCGGTACGTAGTCGGACGCCGCCAATCCCACGATGGCCGGAGGGCCTCGTTCGTGAGTCCCGCGGGGCGAGAAATCCGCTCATGCGTGGGTCCATTGCTCGGCGGAAATCTCTCACAGCGTGTTGTCGATCGTCGGGCGCTACCACGGGTGTTGGCAGGAGATCGCGGCGCCTGATAGCTCTATGCGGTATTCCTGACCGCCTCAGCTAGCATCGCGTAAAGCTGTCGCTTGCTCATTTCGTGAGGCCGGTTTACTAGCGGCTTTTGCGACAGCTTCTTTCCGCCGCCATCGCGACCGGCCGCCGTCGACGTCAGCCCTCGCTTGGGGGCGGCTCTAATCTTGGGTTTTGCTGTTGGTGGCTTGTGACCTCGAGTGAGGCGCAACCGAGTTAGCGTGCCGCAAACTGCGTTGCGACTGCACTCAAGATGACGCGCGATCTGCGCGGCACTTTGTCCCTCGGCCCAGAGCTTTTTCAGCTCTGCCAATTCTCTTCTATTCCAGCGCATGGAACATACTTTATATTGCCAGTTGCGACGTCAGGTTAGTCTAGTCCTCGTCGGGCTCGGGCACCACAACCGGTTTGCTCTGGTCTTGCTGTTGCTCCTCCTTGCTTGCTCACTCGTTCTCGGAAAGCGCGGCGTCGCCGGCGGAGGAAAAAGCGAGGGCTTGGCGGCCCGCGACTCTTCTTAGTCTCTATCGTGTTAGGGGGTCCATCTGCTCGCGCGATGTAAGTAGCCGAGTGGCAAAGGGGCGCGCCTGCCCGGGATACTGAGGATAGGCGGCTTGGTGCCGTAGCTGCGAGTGCTTGCGTCCTGATGTTGAGTACCGCATATAGTCACGTTCTCGCGCCTCCCAATCCTGATAGGGGAGCTTCGCCCGCCTTTCCATTATTCTTCGCCAGGGCCGAACCAAATGCCCGCCTAACCTTCCGCCGGTAAGATGATGTCAGATTTCGGGAACCCGAGCGACGGACATGCGTCACACAAGTCAGTGCACCGCCCAAGCTCGTTGTGTTTCGCCCGAGCTTCCAAGCGAGGTCTAAACAGCGCACTCAGCTGAGGAAGCAAAATTGCATGCCAATGTCCACGAGACAACCATGACAGCCTTATCGGCCGAGAACGCTTGCGAGAGGGCTGATATTCCGCTGAGCAGCCTTGATGTAAGCGAGCCCAAGCGCTTTGAGGATGATACCATTTGGCCCTGTTTCGAGCGGCTGCGAAGGGAAGATCCCGTCCATTATTGCGAAGAGAGCCCATACGGACCATATTGGTCGATAACAAAATACCGCGACATCATAGCCGTGGACTCTAATCATAAAATATTCTCATCAGAGCGAAGCGTCACAATCGTCGACCCGCCGGAGAAGTATTGGACTCCGAGTTTCATAAAAATGAGTCCTCCTCTCCATGCTCAGCAGCGTAAGACTATCAGTCCGATAGCGGCATCGGAGAACCTGGCGAAGCTTGAAGGCTTGATCCGCTCGCGGGTCCAGAAGATCTTGGACGGTTTGCCGCGCAATGATACCTTCAACTGGGTGGACAGGGTCTCGATCGAGTTGACGACCCAAATGCTGGCCACGCTGTTCGATTTTCCATTTCAGGATCGACGGCTGCTGACCTACTGGTCGGACGTAGCTGTCTTGACCCCACAAATGGACGACCAGATCGACAGCTGGGAAAAGCGAAAGGTGGTGCTGTCGGAGTGCCTGGACTATTTCACACGGCTTTGGAGCGAACGAGTGAATTCGGAGCCGCGCGCTGACCTAATCTCGATGATGGCGCATTCACCGGCGACCCGAAACATGGCGCCGCGTGAGTTCCTGGGCAACCTCATTCTGCTGATTGTTGGAGGTAACGATACTACGCGCAACGCGATTACCGGTGGCGTCTTGTTCATGAGCCAAAATCCGTCCGAAATGCGAAAACTCCGCGATGATGTTTCGCTCGTGCCGGGAGCGGTATCCGAGATCATACGATACCAAACGCCTATTGCGCACATGCGGCGGACCGCTGTCGACGATTTCACGATTGGCCACAAGGAAATCAGGCGAGGCGATAAAGTTGTGATGTGGTACATCTCTGGCAACCGAGACGACGAGGTCATTGCGAGCCCCAACAGCTTCATCATTGATCGTGGAAATGTACGGAAACATCTCGCTTTTGGGTTTGGGATTCATCGTTGCGTGGGAAGGCATCTTGCGGAGCTGCAGCTGAAAATCCTTTGGGAGGAGATGCTGAACCGATCAATGGAGGTAAAGGTGGTCGGCGAACCGGAGCGAGTTCAATCCAATTTTGTCCACGGTTATTCCGCGCTGCCGGTGCAGATTCCAGACTAATCTCGAGCCACGTTCAACAGTATCGAGATCGTGCAGATCCGGTTAGGACAACAAATTGTGGAGACCAGTTCTCTGGGTAAGTTCAGGGGCGTTACCTTACCCTTGTTGTTTCCAACATTGCGCGAACGTCGCCCCTCGCCGGCGGATCGCGATATTCGTCACGCCTCCCGCCGGTATCGCCTCTGGTTGTCCTCGCTTTGTGGGTCCTGGTTGTGCTCCGCCGAGCCGGCCCTTTCGCCTCGTTTGGGCGAAATGCCCGCTCGCGTTCACCTTGGGGAGTTGGCGGAAGACTGATCGAGCTTAAGCGGCGCGAGCGGCGCTCTGAGGCTGCCAATTCAAAGACCGCACTTGGTGAGTGCAATTGGCAGGTTGACCCCGCAGGTGAGGCAGAACGTCGGCAAGGCAGGTTGCGGGATCAATGTCGTCGACCTTGCTGGGGAAGAGATCGCAGCCGCACGCCGGCCGCCCGCATCGGAGCTGGCGAAGGTCCAAATTCCTTCTTTCTCGGGGCGAGATCCCGCAGCTCGCGTTCGGCGGCATTCTTCGACATGCAAGGGCACCCGTCGAGAATGAGGTGGCTGGGTGCATCCACTGGCTGATGCAGTGATTGAGCGGTTTGGTCGCATAGCGGTTACTGGAGAACTTGGCGCGCGGCTCGCGTAACACCGCTCCAGTTCAGCGGTCGACACCGCGGCTACGCTTTCAAGCGTAGCCCGTTATCGAGCGCTTCAGGCTAGCTAAATTCCGGCGACATACTGAGCGGCCTACGAAGTGGGCTCCCACGGCTCCCGCCGATCGCCTTCTCTCCGGACCCGCGCGAAAGCTTTCCGCCTCTTGACGCGGCGAGCCAGAGGACCGTGGCCGCCCATCTGAGGACCATTGTGCCCGCCACAACAGGTGAGGCTCGGCCGGCCGTCGGGCATGCGGCTGCCGAGAGCGTGGAAAATTCGAGCCGTGCGCGACGATTCCGTCTTCTCCCAACAAGACGATTCGAACCCAAGCGCCTCGCGCGTCAATTGCGGAGATACCGAGCCGCGTCAAACCATGAATTTACTTCTGCACGCGAAGAGGCTTTAACCGCTCGACAAATCTGCGCTGTACCGACTGCAAAAACGGCACTAGCCTTGTCGCATTCTCGAAAGGAGAGCTGGCGAATTTACGCGAGAAGTTCAAGCGAATATGGGCCTGGTCTTGGACCAGGTGTGTGTGGAGCTGCCAAATGGCGGTGACCACGAAAGCCGTCGGTACGTCGCCGAGCATCTGATCCAAGCGGTGCGGGCAGGAAAGACCACTCTGGGAGAGCTGACGTCTGCGGGACGTCGAGCTATCGTCTATCTGAAGAATGCGCCGAAGTCAGCCTAGCAGTCCCTTGTTGCCGCTCCTGATCTGCCTGCGTTCGCTCGCAAGCAACCGCTGCTCACGTCAGCGGAAAGATGGAAAACGAGCTTTAGCGCGCAACCTTTCGTCTTTGGATCTTGAGCTTGCTTCGGTGCTGGATGGCTAGCCGTAGGCTTTGCACCATGTAGTAGCGCGCCAGCTGTTGTCCTTCCAGTCGCTTACGAGCGTTATAAGTCGAAAGCTCGATCTCGATACCGACGAAATGCCAGCGATAAGTGCTCTCGCAGCCCCAAAGGCAGCGGTAAAGATGGGCGCAGTCATTCTGAGTGGATCAGAAGCCTTTTTTCTTACCGACAGACGTTAGGGCACGTTGACGGGTGGCATGGGCGTGGTCGGGTGCGGCATGAAAGCACTTTGGTGCTGGCCGCGGGCCGCCAACATGATCACGAAAGCCGTAAGAAGGATGAGGAGTCCACGCATGTCGACGGGTTACTCGAAAAGCCGTAACGCAATCAGGAACGGCTCATAGGAGGTGTGCCGGATCAACAAGAAAGTGAAGCTGTTGTATCATGCCATGAGACGAACGCGATTGGATTGCAAAGTGCCAAAATCATAGCGTTTGCTCTTGCGGCAAGCCGTCAAAGCCAGTGCTTTTGCGCCGAAAACGTGCGTCGGGTCTTGGTTAGGGGCAGAAATAATGCGGCGGATTTCAAGCGTAGGATCAATCGCTGGATGCCTTCGTTCTTGGCCTTCTATTGGGTTTTCGTCCCCCGTCACGAGTTCACCGAACGGGCCGTGGATCATGAGCGTCTAGACTCCAAGATTTCTCCTGGCCACTTGCAATGGAGACCGACCCACGAGCTTTTCGTAAACGCCAGGATCCGTCGCACCCTCGGTATTGATGAGAAAGACCCGTGCGTCAGGTCCAAGGCCAATCTGGCCGCGCAAGGTCGAATTGGCAGCAACTTTCAGCAACCCCGCCAGACCAACCCCGCCACTTTCGCCTGTAACGACAGCTGGATCACCGGCCCCGGGATTGGCCAAACGGTTCATGACCCCGATGGCGTCCTCTTCATCGACAATCATAAAAGCGTCGGCTGCGCGCGAAAGGATCCGCCAAGCGACGAGCGAAGGTTCGTAGCATTCGAGCATCGCCATCACTGTCGGCTGCCCATGAGCTACCTTGATGCGATGCCCGGCTCGAGCGCTTTCAAAAAGGCACGCTGCGCGCGATGGATCGACAACCGTGAAGAACGGGCGCTTATCACTTAACAACACCGAAAAATGTCCGGCGACCGCCGCGGCCAGTCCACCGACTCCTGCCTGGACAAAGACGTGGGTCGGAGGTTCGGGCAACTGTCGTAGTGCTTCACTCAGGAGCGCGGTATATCCCTGCATTACCAACCCAGGGATACGCTCGTAGCCCGGCCAGGACGTGTCGGACACCATGATCCAGCCGTTCTCTGCGGCGACTCGGGATGCTTCGGCAACGGAGTCATCATAGTTGCCGTTGACGCGGATCATCTGCGCGCCATATCGGGCGATTGCTGCGCTACGCTGATCGCTGACTCCCGAGTGAATGAATATAGCACAATTGGCCCCCACCAGCTGGGCGCCCTGCGCTACGGACCTACCGTGATTGCCATCTGTGGCGCAAGATACCGTCATTCCCCGTGCTACGGCCTGCACCACAGGTGCGTGAAGCTCCGGCAAGTCAACATCCCTGCCGAGGCGCCGAGTTGCTGCCTCTAAGACGAGCCGGATCACGGCATAGGAGCCGCCCAAAGGCTTGAAACTGCCAAGGCCGAGGCGATGACCCTCGTCCTTGACTTGGATCGAGCCCACGCCAATCTCGTCGGCGAGACCCGGCAAAGAAATAAGCGGTGTTTCGTTGTGGCCATTGCGATATCTAAGAAACCGCTCCACCTCGCGCGCAGCTTCGCAACCCAGCATGTTGGCATCCGCACCGTCCAAAGGCGCCCGGTGGTCAGTGCGATGGTTAAGGAGCAACATGGTTTGAATTCCTGGGACGCAGCTCTAAGCATCGCGGCGATGCGCTTGTCGAAACACTAGCGGCAATCCCAGCGATGTCACGCCTTCTCCTAATGCGCGAGAAATGGACGCCGCTCGCGATGAAGACCTGACGGTGTTCAGGATCGGCTGGATGATGCCTGCATGTTCAAGATCTGGCGGGAGAGCGCTGCCGGCATCTCTCACCCTTGCGGCTGCACTGCTCTTTTCGGGCACGAGGAAGGATGATAACTTGGGTTGAGCGAAAAGCCGAATGCGTATCTGTCGTCTGCACCTCCATCGGATCGACGATACGTGCCTCGCGCCACGCCTTGATCCCGAGCCAGATGAGATATAGGCCTCCGACGTTCTTCAGCAAGGCGAACGCCTGCGCGCTTGCGACAAGAAGGGCACACAGACCGACGGCGCGCCGAAATGTGGACAAGCCGGCCGGTACCCAGGCCAACGCTCGATGCGAGCCCTTCACTTCTGCCAGCAAGCGTCCGGCCAAATATAGAGGAGGCCCGGGCCTGGCATGACCGCCACAAGCATGCCGCGGTCAGGACCAAGAAGAAGGTATGCGAGGCGAACATCGCTCACCCCCATCATCGTTTCAACTGGCGTTCGTGGCGCCAATCTTCGTGCATGATGGCTAGACCCGTTTCAGGCCTGAGCGCAAATTGCTGAAGCTCAGGACCGCAGCGGCCGTGTGGCTCGCTGCAAAGCCAGTTCTAACGCCGTCGGTCGGCCGCTGTCGGTTCTGGCTCATTTGCGCGGGCAGTTTCGGCTGCTCGAAGTACGAATGCACTTGTTCTCTGAGATATCTCCTACTGCCGGGTTGACCGCCGCGACCAAAACCAGGGGACGTGAATCTGGTACAGCAAGAATGCCGCAGACTGGCACTATTGGATGAACCAGCTGTGGGCTACATGGTCTCATGAACGCTCCACAGCATAGGGAACCGATATGGGCAACCAAAGCGCTCACCTGCACTCCGAAACGGCGGTCGACACACCGGTTTACAAGACTTGGATGTGCGCGCTCTGCGGGGTTGTTTACAGCGAGCGGGAGGGATGGCCGGACGAGGGCATTCCGCCGGGCACGCGCTGGGAAGACGTCCCCGACGAGTGGATCTGCCCCGATTGCGGCGCAGGCAAGAGTGAATTCCAGATGACCGAGGTCTGAACGAAAACCCGTTGATGCTGTGAGCAGCGTGCGCGGCATTCATCAATGGCCAAGGAGCTAGCATGTACGTCCCCCCACATTTCGCCGAGTCGCGCCCCGAGGCGCTTCACGATCTCATCGACAAAAATCCTCTTGGCATCCTCTTTACCAACGGGAAGAGCGGGCTGGACGCAAATCACCTGCCTTTCGAGTTGCACGCGAACGAAGGGCAGCAGGGCGTGCTTCATTCACATGTCGCTCGCGCGAATCCCGTTTGGCAGGACATCTCCACGGGCGACGAGGTGCTGATCGTGTTCCGCGCCGCGGACGCCTACATCTCGCCGAACTGGTATCCGAGCAAGGTCGAGTTCAAGAAACAGGTTCCATCCTGGAATTATATTGTGGCACATGTGTACGGACGCGTGACGATCCGCGACGATGAGCGTTACGTCCGTGGCTTGGTCGCGCGGCTGACGCGCATCCATGAGGCGAAGCAGGCGAATCCTTGGAAGATGACCGATAGCCCCAAGGATTATATCGATACGATGCTCAAGATGATCGTCGGGATCGAAATCGAGATCACACGGCTCGTCGGCAAGTCGAAGCTCAGTCAAAATAAAGAGGTCCGGGACATTCTTGGTGCAGGGAACGCGCTCAAGGCGCAGGGCAAGGATGTGATCGGCGATGCAATGCTGGCCGCCGCTGTGGCCAAAGCGGAGCAGGCCTGAATCTTACGCGACCGAGCGACATGCTCGGAAAGATCGTGGGCACAACAACCCACCTGCAATCGTCGGGGCAGGGTATGGCGGGCCAAACCCATCGGCGGCCCTGTGAAAGCACGGATGATGTCGAAAGCTGTGCTATTGGACTCAAAAGCTGGAGATCAGTGCGCGTTCTTCCCGGCGCTGCGGAGCACGCGATCCAATGTTCTAGTTCGCGGCGAGCGCCGCGAAAGACCTGAGCGCGGCCATCCGATATTATTTGGCAATTTTCATCCGTGGGCCCTTGGACAGTTTGGCCTTCCTGTTCGCGCGGACCGATGCCTCAAGTACGCCTTTCAGGCGAACTGCGGCGGCCTGCAATTCCGCGACGGAAAAGCCGCCAAACCCGAGCATGAGACCGACGCGAGCAGGCGCATCTTGATACATGGGCGAGATCGGTCGCACGACCAGCCCGGCGTTGTGTGCTTGGTCGGCAAGCTTGACATCGTCGAGGCCGGCAGGAAGCCAGAGCACCAGGTGCATACCTTGGTCGCTTGGTTGGAGCGCTGCCCAGGATGGCAGCTCTGTCTCGATGGCGGAGATCAGGGCTGCGCGCCGTTCTGCATAAGCGCCCCGGATGCGCCGTATGTGAGCTTCGAAATAGCCCTCGCGCATATATTGTGCGAGCACATATTGATCGGCCGTCGGAGAATGGCGGTCGATAAGAGCACGGGCGCCCGCGAACGCATTCACCAGGGGAACGGGAACGATGGCGTATCCGATCCGCATCGAGGAAAATAGCACCTTGCTCATCGTCCCGAGATAGACGACGCGTGTAGGATCAAGTCCCTGCAGGGATGGAAATGGATGTCCCGCGTAGCGAAGCTCGCTGTCGTAGTCGTCCTCGACAATCCATGCATTGTTTTGACGGGCCCACGACAACAGAGCCGTGCGCCTGGCCATGCTCATCGGCATGCCGAGCGGGTATTGATGCGATGGTGTAACGAAGGCGACCCGGGCCTTCGGACGTCGGACGAGACCTTCCTGGACGTCGATGCCCTGTTCGTCGACAGGAACCCGACAGGTCTGGACGTTGAAGTTTCCGAGGAGCGCGACAATACCGGGATAGGCTGGGTCTTCAGCCCATACCGCGTCTCCGTCCGCAAGAAGAACGGTTGCAGCGAGAAAAAGACCCTGCTGCGTACCTGCCGTGATCACGACCTGACCGGGCTCGCATTTCACTCCACGGGCCTTACGGACGTACTCGGCAATCGCGATCCGCAAATCTGGCAATCCTTTCGGGTCGATGTACCCTGACGGAGCAGCCACGCGTAGCGCTCGGACGCGATTACCAAGGCGGCGCCACTTGTCATCCGGGGCGACCGCGCCTGCCGGATGAGCGATTGCAAATGGCGTCGTCCCTTGGGGTCGAAGAGTTTGCGCGACCTCTGCAAGACGGGCGACGTTCTCCGCCAACACAGGGCCGATCCGCGGCGGCTCGATGAATGCCTGCGCGGGGCTCACGAGTTCGCTCTCGCCATTGACGTTCGCTACGATGGTCCGGCCTCTGGCGCGCGCCTGGAGATAGCCTTCCGCATGTAGCTGACCAAATGCCTCGATGACCGTACCTCTCGCAAGTTGGAGCGATGCAGCAAGGGCTCGGGTGGACGGCAGCGGTTCGCCCGGTTTCAAGACTCCCTTCGATATCGCCTCACGGAGTGCCTCTGTGAGTTGGTGTCCGACTCTCCGAGCGGTCTTGTCGAGAGATCCCAGCGAGGGAATCGCGACAATGTTTCGGCGCCTTACCATTGCAGTTCTGGCCTATCTGTCCTGCCGCATTTCGACGCAAACAATAGGCCAATTCCGGCAGGCATTGAAGAATTCTAAGCCTGAACCGCCGAAATTTCGGTCATCCCAACTCCAGCCGCCACAAGCGTGTCTAGGTCGATCATCTTGCCGTCGCTCTGGAAGCTGTAACCCGTTCGCAGGACGTGCCGCCAAGCTGGCGGCAACATCTGGGTGATAGGCGCCAGCGCGTTGGCGTTAACGTTCGCCTCGTAGTTCGTCAGTAGCCGCGACAGGATGCCCGAGTTGTAGAAGATGACTGCGTTGGCGATCAGCCTGGCACACCAGGAATTCGACCGAGGGCGTGTGGCGTCCAGGTTCTCGGTCAGCGAGCGGAACGCCACCCGATTGTCCTTGAGCGAGGTCACGATGGCGAGCAGGTGCGAGAGCGAGCGGCCGAGCCGGTCGAGTTTCCACACGACCGGCACGTCGCCGGGCCGGACGAATTCGAGGCCCGCGCCAGCCGATACGGTCATCCTTCGCACCCGAGGCGTGACCCTCGAACAGGTGACGCGGATCAACGCCGGCGGCGAGCAGCAACTCGCGCTGCACGTCCGTGCTCTGTCGCTCGGAGTCCGACGACACGCGCATGTAGCCAACCAACATAGGCGGATACCCATCGGAAATAGGTTTCCGTATGGCAGCGCGTGGCGACAAAGTTCTCCGCATATTTTCTTGCACCACCAGGCGTTTAGCTTAGTGGGGCTACTACAAGATTCGGTAGGTGGTTAAAGCCAACTTGAGGCCCTAGGGTCCGGCCGCCTTCCGCCGATCATCGTCGACGAACAGAAGGGAACGCAAGCGCACGTGAAGCCGCTGCCCGCAGCGCCTGCCTGTCACCTTCCGCCCTCCATCGCTGAGAGAGTGAACTGCCAACATGTCCGAACGAGCCTTGGCGACGCTGCCGATGTGGCGCGTCGATCACATCGAGCCCTCGCCCGAGATGTTGGCGCTAAGCGCGAACGGTCCAATCCACCGCGTGCGCTTCCCATCCGGGCACGAGGGCTGGTGGGTGACAGGCTACGACGAGGCCAAGGCGGTGTTGTCTGACGCGGCGTTCCGGCCCGCGGGAATGCCACCGGCGGCATTCACTCCGGATTCGGTGATGCTCGGTTCGCCGGGGTGGCTGGTCTCGCACGAAGGGAGCGAGCATGCCCGGTTACGCACGATCGTGGCGCCGGCCTTCAGCGAGCGCAGGGTGAAGCTGCTCGCGCAGCAGGTCGAGGCGATCGCCGCGCAGTTGTTCGAGACGCTCGCGGCCCAGCCCCAGCCCGCCGACCTGCGGCGCCACCTCTCCTTTCCGCTTCCGGCCATGGTCATCACCGCGCTGATGGGCGTGCTCTACGAGGATCACGCCTTTTTCGCCGGGCTGTCCGACGAGGTGATGACGCACCAGCATGAAAGCGGCCCGCGCAGCGCGTCGCGCCTGGCCTGGGAAGAACTGCGCGCCTACATTCGCGGCAAGATGCGGGACAAGCGCAAGGATCCGGGCGACAACCTGCTGACGGATCTGCTCGCGGCGGTCGACCAGGGCAGGGCGAACGAGGAAGAGGCGATCGGCCTGGCGGCGGGCATGCTGGTGGCGGGGCACGAGAGCACCCTCGCGCAAATCGAATTCGGCCTGCTGGCCATGTTCCGCCATCCGCAACAGCGCGAACGCCTGGTCGGCGATCCATCCTTGGTCGACAAGGCGGTGGAGGAAATTCTGCGCATGTACCCGCCGGGCGCGGGCTGGGACGGCATCATGCGTTATCCGAGGACCGACGTGATCGTCGCGGGCGTGCATATTCCCGCGGAGAGCAAGGTGCTGGTCGGCCTGTCGGCGACGTCGTTCGATCGGCGCCATTTCAAAGACCCGGAAATCTTCGACATCGGACGCGACGCAAAGCCGCACCTGGCGTTCTCCTATGGGCCGCACTACTGCATCGGCTTGGCGTTGGCCAGGCTGGAACTCAAGGTGGTGTTCGGTTCGATCTTCCAGCGCTTTCCCGCGCTGCGCCTGGCCGTGGCGCCTGAAGAGCTGAAGTTGCGCAAGGAGATCATCACTGGCGGGTTCGAGGAGTTTCCGGTGCTCTGGTGAGGCGCGGACGCCGCTCGGAATCGCGATCTTCTCCGCAATTGGTTGGCGCCTGGCGTGCACCGGTCAGATCAGCCAGCCAACAGGTGACCAAGATGGACGTGCAACAAACCACGGCAGCATGCCGGGACGCCTTCGCAGAACTCGCGTCGCCAGCGTGTATCCACGACCCGTATCTGTTCATGCGGTGGTTGCGCGAGCACGATCCGGTGCATCGCGCGACCTCGGGCCTCTTTCTGTTGAGCCGCCACGCCGACATCTGTTGGGCGCTCAAGGCCACGGGCGATGCATTGCGGGGACCGGCGCCGGGCGAACTTGCGCGCTATTTTCCGCGTGCGGCGACCAGCCTGTCGCTCAATCTGCTGGCGTCCACGCTGGCGATGAAGGACGCACCGACGCATACGCGTCTGCGCCGGCTGATCTCGCGCGATTTCACCATGCGCCAGATCGACGACCTGCGGCCGAGCATCGCGCGCATCGTCGCAGCGCGCCTGGACGGCATGGCGCCTGCGCTGGAACGCGGGGAGGCGGTGGACCTGCATCGGGAATTCGCGCTGGCCTTGCCCATGCTGGTCTTCGCCGAACTGTTCGGCATGCCCCCGGACGACATGTTCGGGCTCGCCGCCGGCATCGGCGCCATTCTGGAAGGCCTGAGCCCGCACGCCAGCGATCCCCAGCTCGCCGCGGCGGATGCGGCCAGCGGCAGGGTGCAGGCCTACTTCGGCGACCTCATACAGCGCAAGCGCACCGATCCCTGCCACGACATCGTCTCGAGGCTGGTCGGCGCACACGACGACGATGCCGACACGTTGTCGGATGCGGAGTTGATCAGCATGCTATGGGGCATGCTGCTGGGCGGTTTCGCCACCACTGCTGCGACCATCGACCATGCGGTCCTGGCGATGCTGGCGTATCCCGAGCAGCGGCACTGGCTGCAGGGAGACGCCGTGGGGGTGAAGGCATTCGTCGAAGAAGTCCTGCGCTGCGACGCGCCCGCCATGTTCAGCTCCATTCCGCGTATCGCCCGGCGCGACATCGAACTGGGCGGCGTGGTGATCCCGAAAGACGCGGACGTGCGCGTGCTGATCGCGGCCGGCAATCGCGACCCGGACGCCTTCGCTGATCCCGATCGCTTCGATCCCGCGCGGTTCTACGGCACCAGTCCTGGCATGTCGACGGACGGGAAGATCATGCTGAGCTTCGGCCACGGCATCCACTTCTGCCTCGGTGCGCAACTCGCCCGGGTGCAGTTGGCCGAGTGCCTGCCGCGGATCCAGGCGCGCTTCCCCACGCTGGCATTGGCCGAGCAGCCGACCCGGGAGCCCTCCGCGTTCCTTAGGACGTTCCGCACGCTGCCGGTGCGGCTGGATGCGCAGGGGGGGCCTGAGATGCGCGTCGTGGTCGACCAGGATCTGTGCGGAACCACCGGGCAGTGCGTGCTGACGCTGCCGGGCACCTTTCGCCAGCGCGAACCGGACGGCGTGGCCGAAGTGTGCGTGACGACCATCCCGCAGGCGCTGCACGCCGACGTGCGGCTCGCGGCCAGCCAGTGCCCGGTCGCCGCCATTCGGGTCATCGAAGGCGACGCTACTGATGACGAGCGCGCCAGCGCCGACCCTGCGCCTGCTCCGGCGGAGGCCGAGCGGCATGCTGCGAAAGACCAGCGCAATCCACGAGGACACGATGGGACGGTTTGAAGGCAAGGTGGCCGTAGTGACCGGCGCCGGCTCCGGCATTGGCAAGGCATGCGCGCTTGCCATCGCGCGCGAGGGCGGCAGAGTGGTGGTGGCCGACATTGATGGCTCGGCGGCCATCGCCTGCACCGCGCAGATCGCGGCCGAAGCGGGCCACGCGCTGGCCCTAGCCATGGACATCGCCGATGCGCAGGCGGTGGCAGTGCTGTTCGAGACGGCGGAGCGGCACTTCGGTGGCGTCGAGCTGCTGGTGAACAACGCGAGCGCCATGCATCTGACCCCGCGCGACGGCGCGATCCGCGACCTGGATCTGGCGGTCTGGGATCAGACCATGGCGACCAATCTGCGCGGCACCCTGCTCTGCTGCCGGCAGGCCATCCCACCGATGATCGCCCGCGGCGGTGGCGCGATCGTCAACATGTCGTCATGCCAGGGGCTCAGCGGTGATACCGCGCAGACGTCCTACGCCGCGTCGAAGGCGGCGATGAACATGCTCTCGGCCTCGCTCGCCACCCAGTACGGTCATGCGCAGATCCGCTGCAACGCGGTTGCGCCGGGTCTCATCATGACCGAGCGTCTCCTCGCCAAGCTGGACGAGCGCAAGCAACGGCATCTGCGCCGGCACCAGCTCCTGCCGCGCATCGGCCGCCCCGAGGACGTGGCCGCGCTGGTGGCGTTTCTGCTCTCCGACGATGCGGCGTTCATCACCGGCCAGGTGGTGTGCATCGACGGCGGCATGCTGGCGCATGTGCCGACGTACGCCGACGGTGGCAACAGCCGCGTCGCGCGGCCTGCCGGCGACACCGCCGAAGCGGCCGCGGCGCCGCGCTGCGGATGAACATGCTGCTCAACCCGCTAAACCGTCGGCACCGGCTGCGGTTCGACATACCGGTCGTGCCCGGCGCTTTCCCCTTGGTGGGGCATCTTCCCGCCATCATGTGTGACCTGCCGAGCTTGCTGCGGGGCGCGGAACGGACGCTGGGCAGCCACTTTTGGCTGGATTTCGGCCCTGCCGGACACCTGATGACGTGCGTGGATCCGGATGCGTTCGCTCTGCTCCGGCACAAGGACGTGTCCTCGGCGCTGATCGAGGAGATCGCGCCCGAATTGTTTGCCGGAACCTTGGTCGCCCAGGACGGCGGCGCGCACCGGCAGGCGCGCGATGCGATCAAGGCGGCGTTCCTGCCCAAGGGGCTGACCCAGGCCGGTATCGGCGACCTGTTCGCGCCCGTCATCCGAGCGCGGGTGCAGGCGTGGCGCGACCGCCGGGAGGTAACCATCCTGCGCGAAACCGGCGACTTGATGCTCAAGCTCATTTTCGGCCTGATGGGAATCCCCGCGCAGGACTTGCCGGGATGGCATCGCAAGTACCGGCAACTGCTGCAGTTGATCGTCGCGCCCCCTGTCGACCTGCCCGGACTGCCCTTGCGGCGCGGCCGCGCCGCCCGCGACTGGATCGACGCGCAGTTGCGCCAGTTCGTCCGCGACGCGCGCGCGCATGCCGCGCGCACCGGGTTGATCAAGCACATGGTGAGCGCCTTCGATCGAAGCGACGATGCGCTCTCCGATGACGTCCTGATCGCCAATATCCGCTTGCTGCTGCTTGCCGGTCACGACACCACCGCTTCGACGATGGCCTGGATGGTGGTCGAGCTGGCGCGCCAGCCTATGCTGTGGGACACCCTGGTCGAGGAGGCGCAACGCGTCGGCGCGGTGCCGACCCGGCACGCGGACCTGGCGCAGTGTCCCGTCGCCGAGGCCCTATTCCGCGAAACGCTGCGCGTGCATCCGACGACCACGCTCCTGCCGCGTCGCGCGCTGCAGGAATTACAACTCGGCCAACGGCGCATTCCCGCGGGCACCCATCTGTGCATCCCGCTGCTGTATTTCTCAACTTCGGCGCTGCTGCACGAGGCGCCTGATCAGTTCCGCCTGGAGCGGTGGCTGCAACGCACGGAGCCGATCCGGCCGGTGGACATGCTGCAGTTCGGTACCGGCCCACACGTTTGCATCGGCTACCACCTGGTATGGCTGGAACTGGTGCAGTTCTGCATCGCCTTGGCGCTGACCATGCACAAGGCCGGGGTGCGGCCGCGGTTGCTGAGCGGCGTCGAAAAAGGCCGGCGCTATTACCCGACCGCACATCCGTCCATGAAAATCCGCATCGGATTCTCATGAGCTGGCATCGCTTGCGCCGGTGTGGCGAGGCAGCCACGCCGGCAATACCGCGGCGGCTCGCCACTCGCCGTGGCCGTCTCCTTTCAGGTACAAGGACATAAACGAGATGCAGACCGGTTACACGCAACACGACGGACGAACTGGTGTTTCCGCGCTCGGCGGATTGGGCGCGCAGGGGCGCGGCGCATCCGCCAGGCTGCTTCCGGAGATCTGGATGCAGGACGGCGCAAAGCGGGTCGAACAGGCGCTGGCGCGTCTTCTCTGCGCCGAAAACGACGGTGGGACCGAGCTGATGTCGGCGATGCGCTACGCCACCTTGAATGGCGGGAAGCGCACCCGCGCCTTGCTCTGCATGGCTGCCGGCGCATTAGCCGACACGCCGGCGCATATGCTCGACCACGTCGGCGCCGCCATCGAGATGATGCACGCCTGTACCCTGGTCCACGACGACCTGCCCGCGATGGACGACGACGTGCTTCGCCGCGGCCTTCCGACCGTGCATGTCAAGTTCGGCGAAGCCACTGCAATCCTTGTCGGCGATGCGCTGCAGGCGCACGCCTTCCTGACCTTGGCGAGCCTGGATGGGCCGGGCGACAACCGTATCGCGCTCGTGCGCGAACTGGCGCAGGCAGTGTCCGCCGAGGGTGCCGCAGGCGGGCAGGCAGTGGATCTGTCGCTGGTCGGAAAGCACGTCGAGCTGGACAGGATCCTGGCGATGCACCGGATGAAGAGCGGAGCGCTGGTGCGCGCGTCCGTCCGCATGGGCGCGCTATGCGCCATCGCGGACAATGCTGCACACGCTGCGCTGTACTCTGCGCTCGATTGCTATAGCGCCCGTTTCGGCCTGGCATTGCAGGTGGTCGACGACATTCTCGATGCGACAGCAGATACGGCGACGCTGGGCAAGATCCCCGGGAAGGACGCGGCGGCGCAGAAGCCGACCTGCGCGTCGATCATGGGGCTGCAGGCTGCGCGCCAGTTCGCGCTGGATCTGTTGCGCGACGCCGGGGAGGCCATCGCCCCGCTGGGGCCGCGCGCGGAACGGTTGGCGCAGATGCTGCAGCGGGCCAACGCGTATCTGTTCAAGCACACGCCATGCGCATGAGCGCGACCGTCCGCATGGAGCCGCTCCAGTGCCACTGCCATGGACCGGCGGCAGCGGTGCATGCTGCACTGTGTCCGAGTCCGCGGCGCCGATCGCAGCGATTGCCCAGCACGGCCGCAGCGCACGCGGCGGGCTGCGCCCAAGCCTATGCGGCGGACCGGCGCCAGGATCGGGGAGCCTCGCCGCGCCGGAGCAGGGCGGCCGTCCGGCGCTGCCCATGCGCGGGGCCGCGACGGGCCTGCGGCGACGCGCGCGGCGTCTGCCCCATCCTGGTTCTCGTCAACGGGCTGGAGAAGGAGCAGGGCGCGTGAACGCGAAGTCCGAACAGATCCTTTCCGAATTGCGCCACTTGCTGAGCGAGATGAGCGACGGCGGCAGCGTCGGTCCGTCCGTCTACGACACGGCGCGAGCTCTGCAATTCCACGGCAACGTCACCGGTCGGCAGGACGCATATGCGTGGCTCATCGCGCAGCAACAGGCCGATGGCGGATGGGGAAGTGCGGACTTCCCGCTGTTCCGCCATGCGCCCACGTGGGCGGCGTTGCTGGCATTGCAGAGTGCCGATCCTCTTCCCAGCGCTGCCGACGCAGTCCAGGCTGCAACCCGGTTCCTCGAACGCCTGCCCGATCCCTACGCGCATGCGGTGCCGGAAGACGCGCCGATCGGCGCGGAGCTGATCCTGCCGCAGCTTTGCGCCGAGGCCGCATCCTTGCTGGACGGCGTGGCGTTTCCGCGCCACCTGGCGCTGTTGCCGTTGCGGCAAGCGTGCCTGGTCAAGCTTGGGGCAATGGCGACGTTGCCGAGCGGCCATCCGTTGCTGCACTCCTGGGAAGCCTGGGGGACGTCGCCGAGCACCGCATGCCCGGATCACGACGGCAGCATCGGTATCAGTCCGGCGGCCACCGCCGCCTGGCGTGCGCAGGCCGTGACACAGGAGAGCACGCCGCAGGTCGGGCGCGCCGACGCGTATCTGCAGGCAGCATCGCGCGCGACGCGCAGCGGCATCGAAGGTGTCATTCCCAACGTCTGGCCGATCAATGTGTTCGAGCCATGCTGGTCGCTGTACACCCTGCATTTGGCCGGGCTGTTCACACATCCCGCGCTCGCCGAGGCGGTGCACGTGATCGTCTTGCAGCTCGACGCCCGCTTGGGCGTGCGCGGCCTGGGCCCGTCCTTGCACTTCGCGGCCGATGCGGACGACACCGCGATTGCGTTGTGCGTCCTGCGCCTTGCAGGCCGCCAGCCGGCGGTCGATGCGTTGCGCCATTTCGAATGCGGCGAGCTGTTCGTCACCTTCCCCGGCGAGCGCAATGCCTCGGTGTCGACCAACATCCATGCCCTGCATGCGTTGCGACTGTTGGGAAAGCCCACTGCCGGCACCACCGCCTACGTCGAGGCCAATCGCAACCCGCAGGGTCTATGGGACAACGAAAAATGGCACGTTTCGTGGCTGTATCCCACCGCGCACGCGGTAGCAGCGCTGGCGCAAGGCAAGCCCCAGTGGCGCGACGAGCGCGCGCTGGCGGCGCTGCTGCCGGCGCAGCGCAACGACGGCGGCTGGGGCGCCGGTCGCGCGTCCACATTCGAGGAAACCGCCTATGCGCTGTTCGCGTTGCACGTGATGGACGGGAGCGAAGAGGCGACAGGGCGCCGGCGCATCGCGCTGGCGGTGGCGCGTGCGCTGGAGTGGATGCTCGCCCGCCATGCGGCGCATCCATTGCCGCAGACGCCGCTGTGGATCGGCAAGGAACTGTATTGCCCCACGCGGGTCGTGCGCGTGGCTGAACTCGCCGGCTTGTGGCTGGCGCTTCATTGGGGCCGACGCGCCCTGGCCGAGGCAGCAGGAGCGGTGCCATGATCCAGACCGAACGCGCGCTGCAGCAGGTGGTGGAGTGGGGGCATTCCCTGACCGGGTTCGCCGATGAGCATGCCGAGGAAGCGGTCAGGGGCGGCCAGTACATCCTGCAGCGCATCCACCCGAGCCTGCGCGACGCCAGCGCCCGCACCGGCCGCGATCCGCAGGACGAAACGCTGATCGTGGCGTTCTACCGCGAACTGGCGCTGCTGTTCTGGCTCGACGATTGCAACGACGTTGGCCTGATCGCGCCGGAGCAGCTCGCCGCTGTGGAGCAGGCGCTGGGGCAGGGCGTGCCGTGCGCGCTCCCCGGATTCGAGGGCTGCGCTGTGCTGCGCGCCTCGCTGGCCGCACTCGCCTACGATCGTCGCGACTATGCTCAGCTTCTCGACGATACCCGGCGCTACTGCGCGGCGCTGCGCGCCGGACACGCGCGGGCGGCAGGGGCGGAACGCTGGTCTTACGCCGAGTACCTGCACAACGGCATCGATTCGATCGCCTACGCGAATGTGTTCTGTTGCCTGTCTTTGCTGTGGGGGCTGGACATGGCCACCTTGCGGGCGCGTCCGGCGTTTCGCCAGGTCCTGCGGCTCATCTCCGCGATAGGGCGTCTGCAGAACGATCTGCATGGACGCGACAAGGACAGGTCGGCCGGCGAGGCCGACAACGCGGCGATCCTGCTGCTGCAGCGCTATCCGGCTATGCCTGTGGTGGAGTTCCTCAAGGACGAGCTGGCCGGCCATACGCGCATGCTGAACCGCCTGATGGCGGAAGAACGCTTGCCCGCGCCGTGGGGAGCGTTGATCGAGGCCATGGCGGCCATCCGCGCGCAGTACTACCATACCTCGACCAGCCGCTACCGCAGGGACGCCGCGGGCGCAGCCCAGTGTGCGCCCGGCTGAACGCGCGGGAGGCGGCGGCGTGCGCCCGCTGCCGTCGGTCCGATCCGACGCAACGCCGTCACCCGATGCAGCGAGCAGAGCGACACCGCCCTGAGCCGGTGCAAGGACGACTAACTGGACGTCGTGCTGGATCGCCGAACGGCGCCGGCCACGGTCGCCGCCGCCTGGGAGTATATCGCTTTCGAACACTGCGCATTGCCTGAGTTGGACTTGACGCAGATCGAGCTCTGCGGCCTGGCCGCTGGGCAAGACATGCGCGCGAAGCGTCGTCCATAGCGGTCGCCGAGAAATCCGGTACCGAACGATCCAGCATCATGCCGACGAAGGCCGCGGAGATGAACACCACATTCTCAGCGAGGGTCGAAAAGCCCGTCTTCAGCATCACGCTCAGCACGGTACCGGCAATGTAGATGTCAAAACCCTCGAAAAACATTCCGATGCCGATCAGCAGCATGATGCCGCGGTGGAACGGCCCGACCGGCAGTCGACAAGACGAGTGCCTGCGTTCACGGATGTCGACATTGACACTCTCCCTTTATGCTTTATGCGGCCCGCCTTCTTCGAACGTCTGCCGCTTGTCGTCATGTTAGTTCAGCCGCTTCTGGTTGGCCGTGTCGCGATACCAGTCGAACGGCTGCTCGTGCGTGGCGATCATCACGCTCTTGGTGTTGAAGTGGTCGTCGAAGCTCTCGGTGCCGCATTCGCGGCCGGTGGCGGAATAGCCGAGCCCGCCCCAGGGCGAGGCGGGGTCGAGCCGGTGAGATCGTTGAAACGGAGGCGGCAACTCGATGCGTGCGGGCGACGTCACCGGTGCGGATCGCTGCGGCAAGGCCGAAGCGGAAGTCGTTGGCAATCCTTAGGGCAGAGAATGCCAAGCACCTACCTGGGTTGGCAGGTTACAAATTATGCTGCAGTGCTTAGACTCTCGAGCGAATGCAACTCGCAACATTTGGCGAAACAGATCACCTTGTAACTCAAATCGTCTTTTCGCTGCTTTCGGAAAGCTGGCAGAGTTGTCGACGCCGATAAAACGAACCCTTCCTTCGGAAAGGGCAGGATCCAGATGACGCTCTCATGGCGAAAAGCACAAGTCCTCGCCAGATCCAGATCCAGGTCCAGGTCCAACAGTCAGGGCCTCCAGCGAGGAATCTCCGTCCGAAGCGGCGGTCGAAGGCGGTCTTCTGAGACAGGATGAGAGCGGGAGACGGAAACTAAAGGGATCCGATCTTCGGGGGCACAACCATTCCGCTCACGTCCAAGGTATCGGTCGTGTGCTCCAACCTTCAACTCTGCGATCGAAAAAGCGGTGCAACATGACAAGCGAGCCGGGCGTCACCTCGGCGAACGCAAGTATTCGGGCAAGAATCGTCTGGACAATTGTCCTCGGCTTTGCCGCCGATCCTTTGATGCGTTGGAGTTGGCCGGACCCTGGGCAATATCTTGGCAGCATGACTCAGTTCATCAACGCCTGTGGCGGACGAGCATTCGAGCATGGCACAGCATACGTCGCGGCAGACAGTCGCGCCGCGGCCCTGTGGCTGCCTCCCGGCGTGCAGCAGGATGAGGATGCGCTGGACGCAATCATGGCGCTGTCCCTGCGCCCGGAAATCAGCGAACATATGGCACACCTACGCCAGGGAATGGCCGAACATCATCCCTCCGAGCCACATTGGTATTTGCCCGTCATCGCTGTCGATCCGAACTGGGCCGGACAAGGGCTTGGCACATTGCTGATGAAGTACGCTCTTCAACGCTGCGATGAGCAGGGCATCGCTGCCTACCTCGAAAGTTCGAATCCTGAAAACATTCCCTTTTACCAACGCCACGGGTTCAAGATTATTGGAGAGATACAGCACGGTTGCTCACCCCCACTTACGCCGATGTTGCGAAAGGCGTATTGAGCGGAATTCGGAGATGCCTCGCATGCTGCGGCTCCTGGAGCGTCCTTGCAGACGCCGAACTGAGGCCCATTGCCTCGTCCGGATGGTTACTGGACAACTTCTCGCCGGTAATTGAGTGGGCGCCATCGAATTAGTCCGGTGGCGTCTATGGCGGGAAAGATCAGCATGGGCGCGCGGCGGCAGGTGGTATCGGCCGTAACGGATCGTGGCCGGTCGGCGCCGGGCGGAAAAGAGGCGCATCCTCGAGCGATATGCGCGACGACGGGTTGGCATCCGCAAGCACGCGGTGCCTGCAATTCGGGTACGCGCAACGGTTGAACCGGGGCCGGTCGAGGCACCTCGAGAGCGCAAGCGTAGACATGACGCTACGATCAAGGACGCGACGACCGCGGCGTGGGAGGCGTCGGATCGGGTGTGCGGCAAGCGACTCAAGGGCCGGGTTTCGTCAACTCCTGCCTCAGGCTGGCTGTTTTTGTGTCTCGATCGACGGCAGTAGCCCACCGTGGATCTTTGCCTCAAAGCTCCGCAGCCGCTGATAGATCGAGATCAGTTCGACGATCGTGCTCCAGGAGTTGACGAGATACTGAAACGAGGTTCGCACTTGCGTGAATGCATTGAGGATCTGGTTCATCGCGCCGAGGGTGATCTTGCCTGTGATGATTGTAGGCGCAAGCAGCAGATAAGGAAAGATGGCGTCAGTCTGCAGATAGACGATCCGGCCGATATTGAAGTACATGAAATTCAGATAGAGACGGAAGTAATTCCTGCGAATGTCGCTAAACAGCACGCTCAATGTCGGAGCATTGGCACGCGCCACATCATCCTCGCCGAGCACCAGCTCCTTGCGATAGGCCGCTTCGACCCGCTGGTTGAAAAATTCGATTCCGGGCAGACGGATGCCGATAAGCGCGAGAACGCCGGTGCCCAGGATCGACCAGATGACTGCGGCGAACACCAGTGGATAAGGAATCGAGCCGAGCAGAGGCAGCTCCGTGATGTTACTGGACAGCCTCACCAGAACCGGCAGGAAGGCCAA
>NZ_JBVVPB010000031.1:0-72615 GCF_055807435.1 Bradyrhizobium sp. Ken51
ATGCTGGAGCTGATCGAGGTCCAGACTGGAAGTTATCTCGGGGAAGACGACATCATCCGGATTGAAGACGACTATCAAAGGTCGTAACCAGCACACTCCGAATCACGCGACCCGGGCCAAAAGAGTGGTCTCTTTCAGAGGCTTAAGCCCGGGGAACGTGTAACTGTTTGAATCAAATCGTGTCCGGACCGCTAGCTCCGCATTCGCCACAAATGTGGCGGCCGTGCTAGAAGCGCCTCGGGGATTTGCGTTGAATCGGGGTTTGCTCAAATGAGTTCCACAGGATCTGCACCGGCAAAGGCCGGCTTGCGCGTCGGCGTCATTGGCGCCGGTGTGATGGGCAGCAACCACGCGCGCGTGCTCGCGGGTCTTCCCGGCGTCAGCCTCGTCGGCGTCGTCGATCCTTCGCCGGCACATCGCACGCGGGCGATGGAGCTTGCCAATTGCGCGAGCTTCGAGACGCTCGACCAACTGCTGGCCGAAGGCGTCGATGCGGTCACCATCGCGGCGCCGACTCATCTGCATCACGAGGTCTCGCTCGCCTGCATCGCCAAGAACATCCACGTGCTGGTCGAGAAGCCGATTGCGTCCACGGTCGCCGAAGGCCGCGAGATCGTCACGGCTGCGCAAAAGGCCGGCGTGACGCTGATGGTCGGCCATGTCGAGCGCTTCAATCCGGCGGTCGCCGCCGTCAAGCAGGCGATCGCGGGCGAGGATATTCTGTCGATCGCGATCACGCGCGTCGGCCCGTTCCCGCCGCGCATGTCCAATGTCGGCGTCGTCATCGATCTTGCCGTGCACGACATCGATCTGATCCGCTGGTTCACCGAGTCCGACATCGTCGAGGTGCAGCCGCAATTGTCGAGTGCGGTCGCCGAGCGCGAGGACATCGCGCTCTTGCAGTTCCGCACCGCCAATGGCGTGCTCGCGCACATCAACACCAACTGGCTGACGCCGTTCAAGGCACGCAGCGTCACGGTCGCGACCCGCGGCAAATACGTGATGGGCGATCTCTTGACGCGCCAGGTCACCGAATGTTTTGGCTTCAAGCCTGACGGCAGCTATTCGATGCGGCATCTGCCGGTCGGCCATGACGAGCCGCTCCGCGCCGAGCTGATCGCGTTCCTCAAGGCCGTGCGTCATGGCGAGACGCCGGCCGTTACGGGCGATGAAGGCGTCGCCAGCCTCGAGATCGCGACGCAGTGCCTGGAAACGCCGTCCCGCCCCGCAGCATCGTCGTCTGCCCGCAAGGGTCCGCGCCGCGTCGCCGGCTGATTCCTCATCCATGCCGACCAGCCAAGAAGGCGCCAAGAACCAGGCCATGAACCAGCATCTGCGTTCCGAACCCATTCCCTTCATCGACGTCGCCTCGCAGCGCCGCCGGCTCGGCGACTCGCTCGATGCCGCCGTGAAGCGGGTTCTCGATCATTGCCAGTTCGTCAACGGCCCTGAAGTCGCCGAGCTCGAGGAGCAGCTTGCGGCTTATTGCGGCGCCAAGCACGTCATCGGCTGCGCCAGCGGCACCGATGCGATCCTGATGGTGATGATGGCGAAGAATGTCGGGCCGGGCGACGCCGTGCTGTGCCCGTCCTTCACCTTCATCGCGACCGCGTCGCCGGTGGCGCGGACCGGCGCGACGCCGGTTTATGTCGACGTCGACGAAGCCACCTTCAACATGAGCCCGGAATCGCTCAAGCGCGGCATCGCGACAGCCCGCAAGGCCGGCCTCAAGCCGGTCGCGATCATTCCGGTCGATTTGTTCGGCCAGCCGGCCGATCACGACGCCATCGCCGAGATCGCCAAGGCCGAAGGCCTGTTCGTGCTCGACGACGCCGCGCAGGGTTTTGGCGCGAGCTACAAGGGCCGCAAGCTCGGCACCTTGGCACTCGCCACCGCGACCAGCTTCTTTCCCGCAAAGCCGCTCGGCTGCTTCGGTGACGGCGGTGCGATCTTCACCGACGACGATGAGCTCGCGGCGACGCTGCGCAGCATCCGCGTGCACGGGCAGGGCGTCGATAAATACGACAACGTCCGCCTCGGCCTGACCGGCCGGCTCGACACCATGCAGGCCGCGATCCTGCTCGAGAAGCTGAAGATCTTCGACGACGAGATCGTTGCCCGCAACAAGGTCGCCGAGCGCTACGCGCGCGGTCTCAGCAATGTGGTTACCGTGCCGCGCGTGGCTCCCGGCAATACGTCGGTCTGGGCGCAGTACACGATCCGCCTCCCTGAGGGCACCGACCGCGACGGCTTTGCCGCCGCGCTGAAGGCTCAGGGCGTGCCGACGGCGATCTATTACGGCAAGTCGATGCATCAGCAGACCGCCTACAAGCAGTACCCGGTCGCCGAGGGCGGCCTGCCAGGCTGCGAGAGCCTGTCGCAGGACGTCATCAGCCTGCCGATGCATGCCTATCTGACCGAAGCCGATCAGGAGCGAATCATCGCGGCCGTGCGCGGTGCGCTTTCAGCCTGATTTCGCTGTTCTTGCCCTCTCCCCTTGTGGGAGAGGGTGGCTCGCCGCAAAGCGGCGAGACGGGTGAGGGGTCTCTCTCCGCCCGGAATGCGCGGGGAGAGACCCCTCACCCCAATGAGTTTGCGTCTACTTGCGGCGCTGCCCTCTCCCACAAGGGGAGAGGGCACAGCAATGCGCATTCGCAAGATGCAATCGACCTCTGTTCGATAAGCCTCTAAAACAGACGCATGCTCGGACGTATCTTCACGGTTGGTGGCTACACGCTGCTCTCGCGGCTGACGGGGTTTGCCCGCGACATCATGCTCGCGGCGATTCTCGGTGCCGGCCCCGTGGCCGACGCCTTTTTCGTGGCGCTGCGGCTGCCCAACCATTTCCGTGCGATCTTTGCCGAGGGGGCGTTCAACGCCGCCTGGGTGCCGGCCTATGCGCATGTCCATGGCGAGCGCGGGGAGGGGGCGGCAAGATTGTTCGCCGACCGCATCTTCACGCTGCTGCTGGCCTCGCAGGTGGTGCTGCTGATCGTCGCCTGGCTGTTCATGCCGCAGGCCATGAGCATTTTGGCCCCCGGCTTTAGCGAGGACGCCGAGCAGCGCAAGCTCGCGATCGAGCTGACCCGGATTACTTTTCCCTATCTGCTGCTGATCACGCTGGTGACGCTCTATGGCGGCATGCTCAACGTGATGCAGCGCTTCGCCAGCGCCGCAGCCGCGTCGATCTTCCTCAACATCTCGATGATGATGACGCTGGCGCTCGCCGCCTGGTTTCCCAGCGCGGGCCACGCCGCCGCCTGGGGCGTCCTGATCTCGGGCTTCCTGCAATATGTCCTGCTCGCCGGCGATCTCGCCCGCCATGGCGGCCTGCCGCGCTTTGCGCCGCTCAAGCTTGACGAAGACGTCCGCGCATTCTTTAGGGCACTCGGGCCGGCGACGCTGGGCTCTATGGGCACGCAGCTCGCGCTGTTTGCCGACACCATCATCGCGACTTTCCTGCCGGCGGGCGCGCTGTCGGCGCTGTATTATGCCGACCGTCTCAACCAGCTCCCGATCGGCGTGATCGGCATTGCCATCGGCACGGTGCTGCTGCCGGAGATGTCGCGGCGGATCACGGCCAACGACCATGACGGTGCGATGAAGGCGCAGCGCCGTGCGTTCGATTTCACGCTGCTGTTCTCGGTGCCGTTTGTCGCCGCCTTCCTCACCGTGCCCGACGCGATCATGCGCGCGCTGTTCGCCCGCGGTGCGTTCTCGAAAGCCGATGCCGCCGCCGCAGGCGCAACGCTCGCGGCCTATGCCATCGGCCTCATTCCTTTCGTGCTGATCCGTAGCGCGGTTGCAACCTTCTATGCGCGCAAGGACACGGCGACGCCGGTGCGGGCGTCGCTGACCGGCATCGCGGTCAACGTTGCCCTCAAGGTCGCCTTGATGGGATCGCTCGCCCAGATCGGCCTAGCGCTCGCCACTGCCGTCGGCGTCTGGACCAACCTGCTGATGGTGCTGTTCTTCGCGGTGCGGCGAGGCTTTCTCGTGCCGGACCGCGCCTGGTTGTTGTCGCTCGCCAAATTCCTGCTGACCGGGATCATCCTGGCCGCCGCCTTCTGGCTCATCGCGCGCTTCGGCGGTCCTTCGTTGGGCTCGATGCACTTCCGGGACGAATTGACGCTGCTTCTGCTGGCCGTCGGGGGCACGATTGTCTATGGGCTCGCCATCCTTGCGCTGTTCGGCCGCCGCTGGCTGGTCTCGCTGGTGCGGGGTTAGCTTTTTCATATTTTCAACGCATTGACGGCTCGACCTTGTCGGCACGGGCCAGTCTCGATCGTCCTTGGATGGACACATCTCGGAAGTGCGGCGGATGGACCCCGCACAATTGACGTGATGCCGTCATCTCGAGCCGGCAAAAATCGAACCAGGAGCACTGTTTATGAGGATCACCGTCGAAACCAACGTAGCAGCCCCCATCGATCAGGTCTGGCGCGCATATACGACGCCGGCCGACATCATGAAGTGGAACGCCGCGTCCGACGATTGGCATACGACCAAGGCGACCGTCGACCTGCGAGAAGGCGGTGTCTTCTCATCGCGCATGGAGGCCAAGGACGGCAGCATGGGCTTTGACTTCGCCGGTACCTACACGAAAATCATCGAGCACAAGCGGATCGAATACGCGTTCGGCGAGCGAAAAGCCGAAGTCGAGTTTGTGCCCGGCCCGAAGGGCATTCTCGTCCGCGTGGTCTTCGATGGCGAATCGACGCATTCGGTCGAGCAGCAGCAAGGCGGTTGGCAGGCAATCCTCGACAACTTCGCACGATACGTGGAAGCGAAGCAGAAGAAGTCGTGAAGACCGTTTAAGGGGGAAGAAAGCGCCAGAGTAAGGTGCTCGCCCCCAGGATGTGACGGACGACCATACATCCCTTGATATCGCGCAGTGGCTGTGGTATTGGCGTCTCATGATCAAATCGTCGCGCAAACTCAACCGCAACCACATGACCCGCTTCGGCTGGGCTGTGGAAGGAGTCGCGCGCTAGAATTCGACGACGACATCTTTTCACCAGGCCCCGCCGGCATCGGACGGGGCCTTTTGTTTGGCCACGCTTCCCTGCCGGCACAACAGCAGGAGCGTCCGATGCCACCCCAACAGACGAACATCACATCCGAGGCCGAGGGGCTTCCCCTCGAGCTCGCATCAGCGTGGAGCGTCCCAGGTTTGCTCGCGCAATACTGGCGTGCGCTTCAGGAGTGGCGCTGGCGGCAGCGCCCACAAATCGCCTTGCAGGACCTGAGTGACAGGGAGCTGATGGACAGGCTTGACCCGTGGCGAGGTCGACTACATCTCGCCTGAACGAACTATCGATAGGTTGAGGGATCGCGCCGCGGATCTATGGAGCCGCGGGGCGATGTAAATGATTAGTCATCCAAAGCAGACATGCGCTTTGTGAACAAGCAACCGTCAGCACGGCTGCTTGTTCTCAGGCGTGCACTGCGGGGTAGGTTCGGCAACTATCATGCCATCAAGCGGACCGATCTTCACAGCGAAATGACCGAGTTGCGGCTCTTCCGTTCCATCCTGCTCCGACATGTGAGGGCGGTGGACGGTTTTCTCATGGCTAAACCCGTTTGCCTTGCCAGTTTTTCCACGGCAATATGCCGGCAAAACAACCATGAGAAACGGGACGAGAAAATGGCGGCTCCCATCAAGTTCGGCGTTGGCCAAAGCGTGTTGCGCAAGGAGGATGACGCGCTCATCCGCGGCAAGGGCCGCTATACCGACGATTATGCGCCGCAGGCCGCTTTGCGCTGCCTGATGCTGCGCTCGCCGCATGCGCATGCCAAATACACCATCGATGCGAGCCGCGCCCGAACCCTTCCCGGCGTCGCGCTGATCCTGACCGCCGATAACGTTGGGGATCTCGGCAATCTGCCCTGCCTGTTCAATCTCGAGACCGATCCCTTCACCGGGCCGCCTTATCCGATCCTCGCCAAGGACGAGGTGCGCCATGTCGGCGATTCCATCGCCTTCGTCGTGGCTGAGACCATCGACCAGGCCCGCGACGCGATCGAGGCGATCGACGTCAAATGGAGCCCGTTGCCGGCCGTGACCGGCGTCGTCAACGCCGTGAAGAAGGGCGCAGCCTTGGTCTGGCCGGACAAGCCCGGCAACGTGCTGTTCGATGTCTCGATCGGCGACAAGAAAGCGACCGAAGCGGCTTTTGCCAAGGCGCATGCGGTGGCCGAGATCTCGATCGTCAATCCGCGCGTCGTCGCGAACTTCATGGAAACGCGCGCGGCGGTGTGCGAATATGACGCCAAGCGCGACCATCTGACGCTGACGGTCGGCAGCCAGGGCAGCCATCGGCTGCGCGATATCCTCTGCCAGAACGTGCTCAACATCCCGACCGACAAGATGCGGGTGATCTGCCCTGACGTCGGCGGCGGCTTCGGCACCAAGCTGTTTCCCTATCGGGAATATGCCCTCCTGGCCGTCGCCGCGCGAAAGCTGAAGAAGGCGGTGAAATGGGCGGCCGACCGCACCGAGCATTTCATGGGTGACGCGCAGGGCCGCGACAACGTCACCACCGCGAAGATGGCGCTGGCCGAGGACGGCAAGTTCCTCGCGATGGATTGCGACCTGATGGGTGACATGGGCGCGTATCTGTCGACCTTCGGGCCCTATATCCCGCATGGCGGCGCCGGCATGCTGCCGGGCCTCTACGACATCCAGGCGTTCCACTGCCGGGTGCGTACCATCTTCACCAACAGCGTGCCGGTCGATGCCTATCGCGGCGCGGGGCGGCCCGAGGCTGCTTACGTCATCGAGCGTCTGGTGGACGCCTGCGCGCGAAAACTCGACATGACGCCGGATGCCATCCGCCGCAAGAATTTCATTCAGCCGAAGGCGCTGCCCTACAAGACCGCGACCGGCAAGGTCTACGATTCCGGCGACTTCGCCGCGCATCTGAAGCGCGCGATGGAGATCGCCGAGTGGAAGGAGTTTGGCAAGCGCGCCAAGGCGGCCAAGAAGAACGGTCTGATCCGCGGCATCGGACTTGCGAGCTATGTCGAGGTCTGCGGCACCATGGGCGAGGAGACCGCCAATGTGCGGATGGACCCCAATGGCGATATTACTGTCCTGATCGGCACCCAGTCGAGCGGGCAGGGCCATCAGACCGCCTATGCGCAGATCGTTGCCGAGCAATTCGGCGTGGCACCCGAGCGCGTGCACGTCCACCAGGGCGACACCGACATGATCGCCTCCGGTCTCGGCACCGGCGGTTCGGCTTCGATCCCGTCAGGCGGTGTCAGCGTCGAGCGTGCGACCCGCGAACTTGGCGCGCGGCTCAAGGAGATCGCGGCGCAGGCGCTGGAAGCCAGCGCCGGCGACCTCGAGATTACCGATGGCCTGGTGCGCATCGCCGGCACCGACCGTTCGATCTCGTTCGCCGATCTGGCCAAGCGTCCCGGCGTCGATCCGTCGAAGCTCAATGCGAGCGCGACCTTCGCCAGCGCCGACGGCACTTATCCGAACGGCACCCATGTCGCGGAGGTCGAGATCGATCCGGCCACCGGCATGATCAAAATCGTCAACTACGTGATCGTCGACGATTTCGGCATGACGCTCAATCCGCTGCTGCTGGCCGGCCAGGTCCATGGCGGTGCCATGCAGGGCATCGGGCAGGCGTTGATGGAGCAGGCGGTCTATGGCGCGGGCGACGGCCAGCTCGTCACCGCGACCTTCATGGATTATGCGCTGCCGCGCGCAGCGGACGGGCCGGACTTCGTGTTCGAGACGGCCAACGTTCCCTGCAAGACCAATCCGCTGGGGGTGAAGGGCGCGGGGGAAGCTGGTGCGATCGGGTCCTGCCCGGCCGTCGTCAATGCCATCGTCGACGGCCTCTGGCGCGAATACAAGATCGACCACATCGACATGCCGGCGACCCCGGAGCGGGTGTGGATTGCCGTCAACGAGCACCATCGCCGTCACAGCCTGTGACAATTTTTCAGGGAATGAAATCTGCCAAGCGGTGTTGGCCCCATTGAGGGGTCAGCACGATCCTGCATTAAGGAAAAGGATTCTGCGAATGAAGCGAGTGTTGGTGGTTGGGGGCGCGCTCCTGCTCGGTATGGGCGCGGTTTGGGCACAACAGGACTCCGTCAAGGAGGTCCAGATGCTGATGAAGGGCAACGGCAAGAACGCCGGCGCGGTGGCGGCGATCGTCAAGGGCGAGAAGCCCTACGATCAGGCCACGGTGGACAGCGCACTGGCGCAGTTCGAAGACACCGCCAAGAAGCTGCCGAACCTGTTTCCGGCGAGCGCCAAGGGCATGAAGCCCGAGGGCGACTACAGCGCCTCGCCGAAAGTGTGGGAGGACAAGGCCGGGTTCGATGCCAAGGTCGCGAGCTTCGCCAAGGTCGTTGGTGAGGCGAAGGGCAAGATCAAGGATCTCGACTCGCTCAAGGCGAATTTCCCCGCGGTCGGCAAGGAATGCGGCGGCTGCCACGAAACGTTTCGCGTGAAGAACGGTTGAGGCAAAAATCGTAGCCCGGATTGCGCTTCGCTCCATCCGGGCTACTGGAATCAAGAAGGGCGGCCTGCGAAAGCAGCCGCCCTTTTATTGCGTCGCGTGTCACCGCTGGAAATTCTGTTCGCAAGGCCTGACGGATCGCTGCCGGAGCAGCTATCTTTGCTCCAGCCGCCGCGGCATTGGCGTGAGCTTTTGACGCTGACGCATCTCGCTTCTGACTACGTCACGACATCAGGAGTTCCAACCTGCGGCGAGCACCTCAATCAGCAACAGCGAGACAAGCCATGGTAAAACCGTTCCCGTCGAAGACGCACATCGGCAACCATATGCTGCATCCCGAAACGCTGATGCTGACCTATGGCTATGATCCGCAATTGTCGGAAGGCGCGGTCAAGCCACCGGTGTTCCTGACCTCGACCTTCGTGTTCAAGACGGCCGAGGACGGGCAGGACTTCTTTGATTTCGTCTCTGGCCGGCGCGAGCCGCCGGAAGGGATGGGCGCCGGCCTGGTCTATTCGCGCTTCAATCACCCCAACAGCGAAATCGTCGAGGACAGGCTCGCGATCTGCGAGCGCACCGAGAGCTGCGCGCTGTTCTCATCGGGCATGGCGGCCATCGCAACCACGATCCTGGCGTTCGTCCGCCCCGGCGATGTCATTCTGCACTCGCAGCCGCTCTATGGCGGCACGGAAACCCTGCTGACGAATACGCTTGCGCGTCTGTCGATCGGCGCCGTCGGCTTCGCCGATGGCGTCGACGAAGCCGTGGTCGGTCAGGCGGCGGAGGAGGCCATGCGCAAGGGAAGGGTTTCGATGATCCTGATCGAAACTCCGGCCAACCCGACCAACGGGCTGGTCGACATCGCGATGATGCGGCGCGTCGCCGAGACCATCGGAAAGACCCAAGGCCACGTTCCGATCATCGCCTGCGACAATACGCTGCTCGGGCCGGTGTTTCAGCGGCCGATCGAGCACGGCGCCGATATTTCCCTGTACTCGCTCACGAAATATGTCGGCGGTCATTCCGATCTGATCGCGGGCGCCGCGCTCGGCGCGAAGGCGGTCATGAAAGGCATCAAGGCGCTGCGGGGCGCCATCGGCACCCAGCTCGATCCGCATTCCTGCTGGATGATCAACCGGTCGCTCGAGACGCTGAGCCTGCGCATGGAAAAGGCGGATGCGAATGCGCGCCTCGTGGCGGACTATCTGCGTGATCATCCCAAAGTGGCCAAGGTGCACTATCTGGGTCATCACGAGGCGGCGTCACCGGACGGACGTGTGTTCGCGCGGCAATGCTCGGGGGCGGGATCCACGTTCTCGTTTGACATCGTCGGCGGCAAGGCCGCGGCCATGAAATTCCTCAACGCGCTGCAGATCCTCAAGCTGGCGGTGAGCCTCGGTGGAACGGAGTCGCTTGCGAGCCTGCCTGCCACTATGACCCACTCCGGCGTACCCGCCGACATCCGCCGGAAGATCGGCGTGCTCGATTCCACGATCCGGCTGTCAATCGGCATCGAACACCCGTCGGATTTGATCGCCGACCTCGCGCAGGCGCTGAACGCAGCCGAACCTGAGGTGTGACGCCTGCGCCAGCGTACGCGGAATCGAAAAGGGCGGCTTGCGATGGCAGCCGCCCTTTTTGCTGGTCTGTGCGAAGGTTACTTCATCACCTGGCCGCGGATCTCGCCGCCCGGATTGGCCGCCGTGTGGATGTTGACGTAGAGTTTGCCGCCGAGCAGATCGGCCGCCTGCGCGTCGGTCAGTGTCGCCGAGCCCTCGGCCGGGCTGGTGGCAGCGCCGGGGATCGGGATCGCAACGCCGGCGTTCTTGCCGGGCTCGGCGGGTCCGTGGAAATGCGCGGCGGTGGCAGGGCCGGACAGGCCGGAATAGGTGACCTTCCAGGACAGCTTCTTGCTGGCGGCGTCGTAGTCCAGATCGGCCGTTCCGGTGCCGCTGCTGGTCGTTGCCGGGACTTCCGACTTGGCGTCGAGCGTTGCTTTCAGCTTTTCCGCGCTGGCCGAACCCGCAAAAGCAACAGCGCCAAGCACTGACATGGCGATGACGATCTTGTTCATGATTTTTCTCCCTGCTGAACCCGTTTGGGCTGCCAAACTTCCAACAGCCGGCATTTCAGTTTATTCCCGTTTCAGACCGCCTTGGGCTAAATTCTTCGTGGCTGGAGCCGCGAGGACATCGATCATAAGCTTCGCTGCGACGACGAAAGGACCGCATGTTGCGACGAACAATCTCCGTGGCGCTGCTCGCCGCACTCGCCGCAGCCGGCGTCTATTGGTGGCTCAGCGCGCCGGTGGTGGCGGCCGCCGGCACCGCGCCGGCCCGCGCCCCTGACCCTGCCAATGGCCAGGTGATGTTCAACGCCGGCGGCTGCGCCTCATGCCATGCCGTTCCCGACCAGCCCGATCGTCTCAGGCTCGGCGGCGGCGTTGCGATCAAGTCGCCGTTCGGAACGTTCTACGCGCCGAACATCTCCTCCGATCCGACCGACGGCATCGGCAAATGGAGCGAGGCCGAATTCGTCAACGCGGTGATGCACGGGGTCTCGCCGGACGAACGGCATTACTTTCCGGCCTTTCCCTACACGTCCTATCAGCACGCCAGGCGCGAGGACGTGCTCGATCTCTTTGCGTACCTGAAAACGCTGCCGGCCGTTGCAGGCAAGGTGCGCGACCACGACGTGCGCTTTCCGTTCAACATCCGCCGCAACGTCGGCATCTGGAAATTCTTATTTCTGGACGGCAAGCCCTTCGTGACCGACAGCGCGAAGTCGCCGCAGTGGAATCGCGGCGCCTATCTCGTCAACAGTTTTGGCCATTGCGCGGAATGCCACAGCCCGCGCAATGCGCTTGGCGGCATCATCGCCGGACAACGCTTCGCCGGTGGCCCCAATCCGGAAGGCGAGGGATGGGTCCCCAACATCACCCAGAAGGGCCTTGGCGAGTGGAGCGCGAAGGATATTGCCTATTTCCTGAAGACCGGCGAATTGCCCGACGGCGACAGCGTCGGCGGCGCGATGACGCGGGTGATCAAGAACACCTCGCAATTGCCGGACGACGATCTCACGGCGATGGCGGACTATCTCAAATCGCTGCCGCCGGTGGCCGGTCCGCCGCGCCCCAAGCGCAAGGAGGGCGGCGCCTGATCAGGGCCGCCCTTTCCGGACGGTCAACTCGCGCCAAACGCCTTGAAGGTGATGATGGTGAGGGTGTCCTGGATCCCGGGCAGCACCTGCACCTTCTCGTTGACGAAGTGGCCGATATCGGTGTCGTTGTCGACGTAGAACTTCACAAGCAGGTCGTATTGACCGGCCGTGGAATAGATCTCGGAGGCGATCTCGGCTTCGGCAAGCGCATTGGCGACCACATAGGATTGGCCGAGCTTGCATTTGATCTGGACGAAAAAGGGAACCATCGCGGTCACTCCGAAAGCATATCTGGCGGCTAATAGGCCAAACCCGGTCGGATTTAGCAAGCGAACTTGCTGGGCTGGCGGAGGCGCGCTAGGACGGGCCATGGCTTCGAAAACGCTGAAAGTCGCCCCATGACGACGCCTGTCGCGCTGACCATTGCCGGCTCCGATTCGAGCGGCGGCGCCGGCATCCAGGCCGACCTGAAGACCTTTGCCGCTCTCGGCGTTTTTGGCGCTTCCGCCATCACGGCGCTGACGGCGCAGAACACGCGCGGCGTCACCGGCATTCACGCGGTGCCCGCCGAATTCGTCACCGCGCAGATCGACGCGGTGTTTTCCGATCTCGAGGTCGGCGCGGTCAAGATCGGGATGGTGGCGCAAGCCGCCAGCATCGATGCGATCGCGGCCGCGCTGTCGCGCTGGGCGCCCCGGCATATCGTGCTCGATCCCGTGATGGTGGCGACATCGGGCGATCGCCTGCTCGCGTCCGAAGCCGTCGACGCCCTGCGCATCAAACTGTTGCCGCTGGCCTCGGTGATCACACCCAATCTGCCCGAGGCCGCGGCTCTGCTCGGCGAGCCGGTCGCGGCCAGCGAGGCCGAGATCGAGAGCCAGGGGCGCCGGCTGCTGGCGCTCGGCTGCCGTGCGGTCCTGATCAAGGGCGGGCACGGCGAGGGCGCCGAGAGCATCGACTATCTCGTCGATGCCAGCAACACGATCGCGCTCGCCGCGCCGCGCGTTGCCACTCGCAACACCCATGGCACCGGCTGCTCGCTGTCCTCGGCGGTCGCCGCGGGGCTCGCCAGAGGCGAGGATCTCAAGCGCGCCGTGCGCAACGCCAAGGCCTGGATCAGCGCGGCGATCGGGGCCGCCGACCGCTTCAGCGTGGGCCACGGCCACGGCCCGATCCATCATTTCCACAAATTTTACTGAACGCCGCTCGCGAGCGCGTCGCAGTCAACCCCATCCCGCGATGCAGTTCCGGGTTCTTGCGGAGGCTGCTGCGACGCCATGTCGCCTGATTGTCGCATGCGACTGATATTCGCGGGGTGAGTGAGGCAAGCGCGATTCGTATCCGAAGGTGCCTCAAAGTTTCAATTAGTCATCCCCCTGTCACGGGACATTGTTACAGGCTGGCGCATGGGAAGTTACGATGTGAGTGACGAGAGCCCGGAGCGGCGCTTTCGCACGTTGTTCATCTCCGACGTTCATCTCGGAGCCCGCGGTTCTCAAGCCGACCTTCTGCTCGATTTCCTGCGTTTCCATGATGCCGACACGATCTATCTCGTCGGCGACATCGTCGACGGCTGGGCGCTGAAATCGAGCTGGCATTGGCCGCAATCGCATAACGACCTCGTCCAGAAGCTTCTGCGCAAGGCGCGCAAGGGCGCCAAGGTCATCTACATTCCCGGCAATCACGACGAGTTCCTGCGCAACTATTACGGCACGCATTTCGGCGGCATCGACGTGGTCGAGAACACCGTTCACACCGGCGCGGACGGCAAGCGCTATCTCGTCATCCACGGCGACATCTTCGACCTCGTGGTGCAGAACGCACGCTGGCTCGCCCATCTCGGCGACAAGGCCTACGACTTCGCGATCCAGCTCAATCGCTTCGTTAACTTCTTCCGGCGCATGTTCAAGGTGCCCTATTGGTCGCTGTCGCAATGGGCCAAGCAGAAGGTCAAGAACGCGGTCAACTATATCGGCGCGTTCGAGCAGGCGCTCGCCGCCGAAGCGCGGCGCCACGACGCCGACGGCGTGATCTGCGGCCACATCCATTACGCGGTGATCCGCGACGAGGGCGGCATCCGCTACATGAATTGCGGCGACTGGGTCGAGAGCTGCACGGCGCTGGTCGAGCACGATGACGGCCGTTTCGAGATCATCACCTGGGCGGACCAGGCCGAGAAGCCGGCACAGGTCCCGCAGGTTGCAGCCAGAGCTGCATGACAAAGGCAGCCTGATGCGCATCCTGGTCGCGACCGACGCCTGGCACCCGCAAGTCAACGGTGTGGTTCGGACGCTGACCAAGCTTGCTGACGCCGCCAAAAGCCTCAGCGTCGAATTCTCGTTCCTGACGCCGCAATCGTTCCGCACCTTTGCGATGCCGAGCTATCGTGACGTGCGGCTGGCCATGCCGCGGCCGGGTAGAATCGCGAAGCTGATCGAAGAGGCGCGCCCGGACAGCATCCACATCGCGACGGAGGGTCCGATCGGCTTGATGGTCCGCCGCTATTGCCGCCAGCGCAAGCTGCCCTTCACGACCAGCTTCCACACCCGCTTTCCCGAATATGTCCGTGCCCGCGTGCCGGTGCCGGGCTCGCTGATCTGGCGGGCGCTGCGCCGATTCCACAGCCCCAGCCGCGCCGTGATGGCGGCAACGCCGGCGCTCGCCAGCGAGCTGACCGAGCGCGGCTTCGACAATGTCGTGCTGTGGCCGCGCGGCGTCGACACCGATTTGTTCCATCCCCGCGCGATTGATCTCTGCCTGCCCGCGCCGGTGTTCCTCTCGGTCGGCCGGGTCGCGGTGGAGAAGAATCTCGAGGCGTTCCTCGACCTCGACCTGCCCGGCACCAAGGTGATCGTCGGCGACGGTCCGGCGCGTGTCGCGCTCGAGGAGGCCTATCCGGACGCGATCTTCCTTGGCGAAAAGCACGGCGAGGAACTGGCGGACATTTACGCGGCCGCCGACGTCTTCGTGTTTCCGAGCAAGACCGATACGTTCGGCTTGGTTCTGCTCGAAGCGCTGGCGAGCGGCCTCCCGGTCGCGGCGTTTCCAGTGAAGGGCCCCCGCGACGTGATCGGCGATGCGCCGGTCGGCGCACTCGATCACGATCTGCGCAGCGCCTGCTTCGCCGCGCTGGACATCTCCCGGCAGGACTGTGTCGAATTCGCCGCCAACTACACCTGGGAGGCCTCGGCGCGGGCTTTTATCGACAGCATTTTGGCGGTCGGTGCGGTGCTGCCCGGCCAGAACGGGGCGGAGCCGGCGCGATTCGTCGCCTGAGAGCCCAAAATCCTCGCGCGGAGATGCCTTGCCCGCGCCTCATCCGCCGCGATAACATCGGGCATGACAGAACAGCTCCTCCCGATCGGCCCTGCCGATATCGATGCCGCAGCACGCGTGATCGCGCCGTTCGCCGTCCGCACCCCGCTGTTGTCCTTTCCCGTGCTCAACGAGCGTGTCGGCGCAAAGGTCTATCTCAAGCCGGAGATGCTCCAGCGCACCGGCTCGTTCAAGTTCCGCGGTGCCTTCAACAAGGTCGCCTCGATCCCGCAGGACAAGCGCGCCGGCGGCGTGGTCGCGTTCTCCTCCGGCAACCACGCCCAGGGCGTGGCGGCGGCGGCAAAGATCCTCGACATGCAGGCGACCATCGTGATGCCGGCGGATGCGCCGTTGTCGAAGCGCGAGCGTACCAAATCCTACGGTGCCGAGGTCGTGCTGTACGACCGCGACCGCGATGACCGAGAGGCGATCTCGCGCGGCATCGCCGAGAAGCGCGGCGCGACGCTGGTCAGGCCCTATGACGATCCCTTCGTGATCGCCGGCCAAGGCACCGCCGGTCGCGAGATCGCCGAGGACATGGCGGCGCTTGGTATCGCCCCAGACATCGTGGTGGCCCCGGCCTCCGGCGGCGGCCTGATCGCAGGCGTCGCGACGGCCGTGAAAGCACGGTACCCGCTGGCTCAAATCGTCGTGGCCGAACCCGAGTCGTTCGACGATCACGGCCTTTCGCTGACCGCAGGTCATCGCGAACCGCACGGGCCAGCAGGCCGCACCATCTGCGATGCGCTGATGGCCTTGATCCCCGGCGAGATGACGTTCGCGATCAACAGCAAGCTGCTCGCGCGCGGCGTGACCGCCTCAGACAAGGAAGTCGGCGCTGCCGTCGCCTTTGCCTATCGCGAGCTGAAGCTCGTGGTGGAGCCGGGTGGCGCCGTGGGTCTTGCCGCGCTGCTTGCGGGGCGACTTGATGTTGCCGGCAAGAACGTCGTCATCGTGCTCTCCGGCGGCAATGTCGATGCCGATTTGTTTGCGGAGCTGGTGGCCTGATATTCTAATCTTCTGACGTGAAGAGGGGCAGAGCGTCACCGCTCTGCCCTTTGTTGTGTGTGGCCGACCGCAATCAGTGCATGAAGCCGCGGTGGTTGTTGCCGCCGTTACCGCCTTGGCTCTGGTTCATCGACTGGCGGAAGTTGTTGCTGCCGTTGTTGACGATGCGGTTGGTCGTGTTGAACTGCGGGCGGTTGTTGTTCTGCACCTGCACCTTGTTCACCGGGTTGTTGTTGATCTTCGCGCCGTTGTTGATGCGGATCGGGTTGTTCTGCGTCTGAACGTTGACGGGCTTTGCATCGATGGTCGTGCCGCCCTTGCCGACATTCACCGGCATGCTCACGATCTTGCCAGGACGGCCATTGACAGTGCCGGCATTGCTGCCGCCATTCGGCGTCTTATTGGTCGCAGGCAGCGTCACGATCTTGCCGATGCCGCCCTTGGTGGTCGTGGTGTTGGTCGGCGCGGGCAAGGTCACGATCTTGCCCGGGGTCTGTGACGGCGTGCCGTTCTGCTGGTTGTTGCCCGCGGGCAGGTTGATGATCTGGCCGCCGTTGCCGAGCTTGCCGATGCCGTTGTTGTCGCCCAACTTCTGCACGATCGGCAAATTGCCGTTCACTTGCGCGCCCCCGTTACCCTGCTGCAGCGGCATGTATTTGGGCTGGCCGAGATTGCCGATCTTGAAGGTCGGGGCGATATTCTGCGGCGCCAGGAACTTGGTCGCCTGCATCAAGGGGATCTGCTTAGGCTGCATCTGGAGCTTCAGCGCGACCTGCGCATAGGGCGTGTTGCCGTAGCTGTCGTAGAAGTTCTTGTAGGCGACCGGCGAGTTCGCGAGCACCGTCTTGTGCCAGGCCTGCGTGAGCAGCAGGTTGTTGAGCAGCCAGCGGACGTGATCGCACAGCGGGTCGTGCGGATACATCGTGATGAACTCCTGATAGTACTCCGGCCGGGCTTCGGACACGACGTAGTCATAGGCCTGGCGGGTCGAGCGGCTCGGCAGGTTGGAGGCCATCTGCACGACGGGCGCATTCACCGGCGCGCGGTTGGCGGCAACGGCGGTGTCGCCGAAGAAGGTGAAGTCGGATGTCAGCGACGAGCTCTCCCACGGGATCTGCGCGCCGCTGGTGGTCTGGTTGACTTCGAGGCGCACGCGCTTGAACAGCTGCTCGATCGGCACGTTGGGCTCGCGCGCGACGTTCAGGAAGGCCTGCGTGTAGGGGCTGTGACCGCCGGTGCCGTCCTGCGCTTCCGCGCCCGGGGCGGTGGAATAGCCGACGATCGAACCGTTCGGCGCATCGACGATGGCCAAGCCGCGGCCGGCATCATTCACGTTCGGGAACGGGTTGTTGCGGCAGGCGTCGAGGATGACGATGCGCATGCGGCTCGGGATCGTCTCCAGCGTCGACATCACGTCGACCAAGCGGACGGAATTGCTGACGAGCTCGGTCTGGCTCGAGACCTTGGCGTCGACGGGAACGAGATAGTTCTCGCCGGCGAGCTGCACGCCGTGACCGGCGTAGTAGACCATGGCCACCGTGTTCGGACCGCGCGCTGACACTTTGGCGGAGAAGTCCTGCACCACGCGAAGCATGTCGTTCTGGGTCAGGTCGGTCGCGGCGACCACTTCGAAGCCGGCGGAGTTCAGGAACTTCGCCATGGACTCCGCGTCATTGTCGGGATTGGCGAGCTGCGGCGCGTTCTGATAGTTCGAATTGCCGATCACCAGCGCCACCCGCTGTTCCGGACCTTGCAGCGCGGTGGGGGCCGGCTCGACCGGGGCGACTTGCGCGGAAACAGGGCCGCAGGCAAAGCCGAACAGGCTTCCCAGCAGGCTGGCGGTCATCAGGAAAGGTTTTAGGCGGAACATGGCGTGCTCCTTTGGCACTGATCTCGATACGAGATTGGTTGCCGGGAAGCTTGGCCGCGTTCGAGCTTGAGGTCCGTGATCGCCATCACCATGGTAGGGTGCGTGATCTGAATCACGCTTGGAACCTGCCAAGGTGGGTGCACGATGGGAGGACAGTCCGTCACATGCTGAAATCGATCGATCCGATCCTCACGCCCGACCTGCTCTGGCTGCTGGCTTCCATGGGGCATGGCGACGACCTCGTTTTCGTCGATGCCAATCACCCCGCGGCACGTATCGCGCAGAGCACGAATTCGCGGCGCCTGATCCAGTTGCCGGGCATGAGCATGGAGACCGCAATCCGCGCCATCATGTCGGTCTATCCGCTCGACGATTTCGATCCCGATCCGGTGCGCGTGATGATGCCGGTCGACGATCCCGACCGCGTCCCCGACGTGCAGCGCGCGGTGCTCGCCGAGATCGAACGCGCTGCCGGCCGGCCCGTCGCGCCCGGAAAACTCTCCCGGCCTGATTTTTATCGCGCGGCGGCGGCGAGCTTTGGCGTCGTGCAGGTCGGCGACAGCAGCAGTTACGGATGCTTCCTGATCAGGAAGGGTGTGATCAACTAGAAGCGCACGATCGAACGATGCGGGAATGCGTCACGCGTGCTAGAACGGTCCGACCTCACGGATCACCTTGCAGATCTGCAGGAAGCCGCTGGCGTAGAACTCGGCATGTCCTCGCTTCATCGTCTCGACGTGTTCGGGGTGAGTCCGCCAGGCTTCGAGCGCTTCCTCCGAGGCAAAACGGAACACGGTGAGCTCCTCGCCGTCGTCGGCCTTGAACGACTTGACCGACACAAAGCCGGGAAGACGGCTGACGATGTCGTACATGCGCTCGCCGAGTCGGTCGTGTTCGTCGACAGAGGCGCCGTCACGCAATTGCAGATCGCCAATGACAATCACTTCGCCAATCATTTTTTCCTTGCCCCTCGGTGATGGATTTCCGTTCCCGATATCTTCGGTTTCGCGATGGCTTTGTTACATCGCCCACCCGAATTTGAATGGCCTGCCGGCATCCGACTGTTTATGGTCGGTCCATGTCGCGCCTTATGTGTCTATCTGTCGCTATCGTCCTATCGCTGCTGCCGGCTGTCGCGCCGGCTGCTTCAATCCAAAAACGTCCCAAGCAAGCCTGGCATGGCTACGGCTTCCTGCCGGGCTATCGCCAGCCGCTCAGCAACAGCATTCCGCTTTACAAGCAGAAGGAAGCGATGCGGCGGATGTCGCCTAGCGACCGGCGCCATTGGTACATCGATCCAGTCCCGCAATATTACGGCTGGGATGGTGAGTGGCGCTATTTCGGCCGGCCCGGCTTCGGAGGCGGCCGCTACAATGGCGGCAGTTTCGGGCCGTGCTGGACGCGGACGCCGATCGGCGCGGTGTGGAATTGCGGGTGATCGTCTGAGCGCGCGGCGGCCTATCCGTCATTGCGAGCGCAGCGAAGCAATCCAGACTGCCGATGCGGAAAGACCCTGGATTGCTTCGCTACGCTCGCAATGACGTTGAGGAGAGGGTGCTTTCCCACGCCGCTCTCGTGGCCCGGACGCAGCGCAGCGTCTCTTCGACGATGCGCTGCAGAGCCGGGGCCCATGTTGCGACGGAAGCTGTAGCTCCTGGGTCCCGGATCTGCGCTTCGCTTGTCTGGGACACGAGTCCGAGTAGGCGTCCCCCTTACGAGAAGAACGCGATCTTCTCGGCTTGGGTCATGCGGCGGATTGGCGCCATGGGATCGTTTGCGGCGGCGCGCGGCTTTTGCAGGATGCCGCCGGCGAGGATGGTGGCGCCGAGTGAGGCTTCCGGGACCGGCGAGGGCATCGGCAGCGTCGTGGCCTGCGCCGCGCCGAATGTCGCGGTGGCTGCCATGACCGGCGCCGGCTGCTCCATCACTTCAGCGGCGGCTTCCGCAATGGCGTTGGTGAGGCGCGCAAGCGATTCCATCGCGATCGGCGCTTCCTCTACGGGCTCCTCCACGACCGCTGCGGCGGCGACTGGCTCGGGTGCGAGCGGCTCTGGTGCGATCGGCTCCGCTATCTCGGCTGCGATGGGCGCTGCGGCCTCCGCAACCACCGGCTCGGGAATCGATGCTTCCATCTCGACCGGCTCGATGATCTCGTCGAATTCCGGGTCGGGCGCGGCCATCTCCAGCGCGATTGCGTCGAGGATGGCTTCGTCCTCGGCTTCGGCGGCGGCATCGAGCGAAAATTCGTCCGTCACCTCGGCGAAGGCGGCGGGCTCTTCAAAAGCGGCGGCTTCAGGCGCGATCCGGCTCTCGGCGACGGTCTCCGGCTCCAAGGCGGCGTCCATCGCCTGCTCCGCAACGGAGAACGTCTCAGCGACGCCGGCCGTCTCCACGGCGGCTTCGGGCTCGATCGGCTCTGCAATGTCCTGCGGCGCTTCCGTAAAAGCCACGGCTGCTTCGCCGGCCATTGCCGCAGGTGCGGCCTCCGCAAGCGGAGCTTCCGCAACGGGCGACGGTGCGTCCTGCACCGGAGCCGGCGAGGGGCGCGCGGCCTGCGGCGTTGCGTCAGCGTCGGTCTGGTCGATCCGGTCCTTGAGCAGATCGAATGCGGCCTTGAGGTCTGCGCGGGGGTCGATGGTCGAAACCTGCGCGCAGGCTGCCTCGATGGAGGCGAGCTGCGAATCAATCAGATCGCAGATTCGCCCGTCGGCGCCGATCTCGCGCCAGCGCCAGGAGATCTCCTTGATGATGCGCAGGCCGCGAGGGATCGGCGCGAGGCTCACCTCGATCGCCCCGGGATCGAACGCCGCGATCGCGATCGTCTCGGCCTCGCGGATCGCGTGCCGGATCGCGACCAGCGCCTCGGGCAGGCGGTCCTCGACCACGGGTTGGCGCTGTGCCGCAAGGGTTTCTTCGATTTTCGCGACCGCGTCGAGCACCATGCGGGTGTCGGCATTGCGGTTGCGCTTGGCGTATTCGCCGAGGAACCAGCGGCCGCGCGCGGTCTCCATGAAGGCTTCGCGGATCGCGTCGTAATCCTGCTCGTTCGGCTCGGCCGCGCGGGCAGACATAGGCGAGAGGGCGAATGCTTCGTTGGCCATGTCAATCTCGTCGCGCAAATCACCGCGCGTTACAGTAACGATCACCACGATATCGACCGAATCGCAATTGGTTTGATGGCACCCGAATCACAAATCCCCATCGCAGCATCTCAGAAGCGGCGATTCGCCGTGAGCCTCGCGCTGTTCTACTCGGCCGTGTTCGCGGTATCGGGAACGCATCTGCCGTTCTTTCCGGTCTGGCTGAAGGCGATCGGCATCGACGCGGCCTGGATCGGCCTCATCAACGCGCTGCCGGCGATCACGCGCTTCACCACGCTGCCGCAGATCACCGCCTTTGCCGAAAAGCGACATGCCATTCGCGCCGGCGTGATGGTGTCCGTGCTGGCGACGGCGATCGGGTTCACGGCGGTCGGCTTGCAGCAGCAGCCGTTGGCGCTGTTCCTGATCTATGCGCTGACCTGCGTGATGTGGACGCCGACCATGCCGCTGACCGACGCCTATGCGCTGCGTGGCGTCGCCCGCTACGGGCTCGACTACGGGCCGGTGCGGCTGTGGGGCTCGGCAGCCTTCGCGGCCGGCTCGCTCGCCTGCGGCTATCTCGTAGACCACATCGCGCCGCGCGATCTGATCTGGGTCATCGTCGCCTGGGCCGTGATTGCGGTCTCCGCCGGCATGCTGCTGCAGCCGCTCGACGATGTCAGGCGAAGGACGACGGCGGTGCACGACAGCAAGGCGCTGCTGCGCGATGCCGGCTTCTGGGCCATCATCGTCTCTGCCGCGCTGATCCAGGGCAGTCACGTCGCGTATTATACGTTCTCGGCCATCAACTGGCAGGCCCACGGCCTCGGCGGGCTGACGATCGCGGGCCTCTGGACGTTAGGGGTGATCGCCGAGATCATCGTCTTCGCGCTGTCGCCGCGCTTCTCGCTGCATCCGTCCTCGCTCATGGCCATCGGGGGCGCAAGCGCGGTCGTGCGCTGGGTCGTCACCGCATACGATCCGCCACTCGCGCTGCTCGCGGTCGTGCAGCTTGGCCACGGCCTGACCTTCGGAATGACCATTCTCGGCACGATGAGTCTTCTGGTGCAGCGCGTACCGTCGCATCAGATCGCGCGGGGGCAGGGCTATTACGCCGCATGCACCGGGCTGTTGGGTGCGACCACCTCGATCGCGTCAGGCGCGATCTACGCCCGCATCGGCGACGGCTTATATTACGTCATGGCGGCGATGGCCGCTGCCGGCGCGCTTCTGATCTGGTCGGCGCGGCACCGGCTGAAAGCTCATCCCCACAGCGACGAGTCCGGCGGATAGACCAGGCTGTCGTCGTAACGCAGCCCATGATCGCGGTCGCGCGCCAGCAGCAGCGGGCCGTCGAGATCGACGAAGCGCGCCTGCGGCGTCACCAGCATTGCAGGCGCCATCGACAGCGAGGTCGCGACCATGCAGCCGATCATGATCTCGAAGCCGAGCGCCTGAGCGGCATCGGCCATCGCCAGCGCCTCGGTGAGGCCGCCGGTCTTGTCGAGCTTGATGTTCACGGCGTCGTAGCGTTCACGCAAGGATGCGAGCGAAGAGCGGTCGTGCACGCTCTCGTCGGCGCAGACCACGAGCGGCCGCTTGATCCGCGCCAGCGCGTCGTCTTTGCCCGCGGGCAGCGGTTGCTCGACCAGGGTGACGCCGACGGCCTCGCAGGCCGCAAGATTGTGCTCCAGATTGGCCTCGGTCCAGGCCTCGTTGGCATCCACGATCAGTTCGGATTCAGGAGCGGCCTCGCGCACCGCGGCGATCCGCTCCCCGTCGCCGTCGCCGCCCAGCTTGATCTTGAGCAGCGGCCGGTGCGCCGCTTTGGCGGTCGCCGCCGCCATGGCCTCGGGCGTGCCCAGCGAGATCGTGTAGGCCGTGGTGCGCTCGCCCGGCGCGGGGCGGTCGAGCAGGCTCCAGGCCCGCAGGCCGGCGGCCCTGGCTTCCAGATCGATCAGGGCGCAATCCAGCGCGTTGCGGGCCGCTCCGGGTGGCATGGCGGCTTGCAGGGCCTGGCTGGTGAGGCCGCCGGCCACGGCCTCCTGCATGGCCTGGATGGCGGCAAGGGTCGCCTCGGGCGTCTCGCCATAGCGGGGATAGGGCACGCATTCGCCGCGGCCGGTCAGGCCGTCCCGGCTGACCTCGGCCAGGACGGTCACAGCCTCGGTCTTGGCGCCCCGGCTGATAGTGAAACTGCCCGCGATGGGAAAGCGCTCGATTCGCGCAGAGAGAACAGGAACTTTGCTGGAAGTCATTTTGAACTCTGGCGAAATCTGAACCTGCTGGTTACCTGTGGCAACTAAGGTTAACCAGTTGGGGATACCTTCTCTGGGTAAGGGCGCGTGCGCAACCATCTGATTTCATCCGTTTCTCGCGCCTCGGCACGGGAGCGGACATCTTGAACGGCGATCCGAAGCTGGAACGGATTGCAAAAGGCAATGCGCTGGCACTCTGCGCCACCGGAACCTGGACCGCGAGCTTCGCGCCGGTCCTGGAGCGGATGGTGGCTGACGCCGAGAAGCTCGCCGGCGGCTCCCAAAGCATCTTCATCGACGTTTCCGAGGTCTCCAAGCTCGACACTTTCGGCGCCTGGCTGATCGAGCGGCTACGCCGCAGCCTGACGCAGGGCGCCGTCGAGGCGCAGATCGCCGGCCTCTCCGCCAATTATTCGAGCCTCGTGGACGAGGTGCGGCGGGTCAGGGCAACGCCCGTCATCGACAGCAGCACGATCACCATCACCGGCATGCTGGAGCAGATCGGCCGGGCCGTGGCCGGCGTTGCCGGCACCGTGGCAGGCCTGATCGACATGCTCGGCGCGGTGCTCGCGGCGGTCGCGCGCACCCTGATTCATCCGCGCTCGTTCCGCCTGACCTCGACCGTGCATCATCTCGAGCAGGTCTGCTGGCGCGCGGTGCCGATCGTCGTGCTGATCACGTTCCTGATCGGCTGCATCATCGCCCAGCAGGGCATCTTCCACTTCCGCAGGTTCGGCGCCGACCTGTTCGTCGTCGACATGCTCGGTGTGCTGGTGCTGCGCGAGATCGGCGTGCTGCTGGTCGCGATCATGGTCGCGGGCCGCTCCGGCAGCGCCTACACCGCCGAACTCGGCTCGATGAAGATGCGCGAGGAGATCGACGCGCTGCGCACCATGGGTTTCGACCCGATCGAGGTCCTGGTGCTGCCGCGCATGCTCGCGCTCGTTCTCGCGCTGCCGATCCTGGCCTTCCTCGGCGCGATGGCCGCGCTATATGGCGGCGGCCTCGTCGCCTGGCTCTATGGGGGCGTGCAGCCGGAGGCTTTCCTGCTGCGGCTGCGCGATGCCATCTCGATCGACCATTTCATCGTCGGCATCGTCAAGGCACCTGTCATGGCCGCGGTGATCGGCATCGTCGCCTGCGTCGAGGGGCTCGCGGTGCAAGGCAGCGCCGAATCGCTCGGGCAGCATACGACGTCGTCTGTCGTGAAAGGCATTTTTTTCGTCATCGTCATGGACGGCGTGTTCGCCATCTTCTTCGCCGCGATCGGGATGTGACGATGGCTCCCGAAATTCAGAACCCCATCATTCGCGTCCGCGACATCACCGTGCAGTTCGGCGCGACGCGCGTGCTCGACGGGCTCGACCTCGACGTCAAGCGCGGCGAGATTCTTGGCTTCGTTGGTCCTTCCGGCGCGGGCAAGTCCGTGCTGACACGCACCATCATCGGCCTCGTGCCGAAGGTCGCAGGCAGCATCGAGGTGTTCGGCGTCGATCTGGATGCCTCCAATACGTCGCAGCGTCGCAACGTGGAGCGGCGCTGGGGCGTGCTGTTTCAGCAGGGCGCGCTGTTCTCCTCGCTCACGGTGCGGCAGAACATCCAGTTTCCGATGCGCGAATATCTGCGGGTGTCGCAGCGGCTGATGGACGAGATCACCATCGCCAAGCTCACCATGGTGGGTCTCAAGCCCGAAGTCGCCGATCGCTTTCCGTCGGAACTGTCGGGTGGCATGATCAAGCGCGTGGCGCTGGCGCGCGCGCTGTCGCTCGACCCGGATCTCGTCTTCCTGGACGAACCGACCTCGGGCCTCGACCCGATCGGCGCCGGCGATTTCGACGAGCTGGTCAGGACGCTGCAGCGTACTTTGGGACTGACCGTTTTCATGGTAACCCACGACCTCGATAGCCTTTACACAGCATGTGACCGCATCGCCGTTTTAGGGAACGGTAAGATCATTGCGGCAGGGTCGATCGCCGACATGCAGGCCTCGCAGCATCCCTGGCTGAGGCAATATTTCCATGGCAAGCGCGCTCGCGCGGTGATGGGCTGAGGTGCCGGAGTAGCTGATGGAAACGCGCGCAAATTACGTGCTGATCGGGTCGTTCACGCTGGCGGTGATCGCCGCCGCGATCGGCTTCGTGCTGTGGTTTCAGTCGTTGCACACCACCAAGCAGCGCAGCCCGCTGCGCGTCGTGTTCGAGGGCCCGGCCGCGGGCCTGCGCAACGGCGGCAGCGTCAATTTCAACGGTATCCGGGTGGGCGAGGTGGTCTCGGTGAAGCTCGACAACCCGCGGCGGGTTGTCGCACTCGCCATGGTCGAGAACAACGCCCCGATCCGCAAGGACACCCTGGTCGGCCTCGAATTTCAGGGCCTGACCGGCGTTGCCGCGATCTCGCTCAAGGGCGGCGAGGAGGCCGCGCCGTCGCCGCCGCTCGACGAGGACGGCATCCCCACGCTGACGGCCGATCCCAACAAGCTCCAGGACGTCACCGAGGCGATCCGCGGCACGCTCCAGAACATCAACAAAATCGTCGCCGACAATCAGGAGTCGGTGAAGAACTCGCTGAAGAATCTCGAGACCTTCACCAACTCGCTCGCCCGCAACTCCGAGAAGATCGACGGCGTGATGGCCAAGGTCGACGGCGTCATGCTCAAGGCCGATAGCCTCATGCTTGGCCTCAACACGCTCGCCGGCGGCAAGGATGGCGGCGAGCTGTTCCAGGCGGTGAAGTCGATCCGCGAACTGGCTGACGATTTTGACAAGCGCTCCGGCGCATTGATGACCGACGGCCGCCGCACGCTCGGCGACATCAGTCGCGCCGTCAACAATTTCGACCGCAACCCGACCCGCGTCCTGTTCGGCGCCAGCAACAGCGCACCGCCGGCCGCGCCGCCGCCGACGCCCGAGCCGCCGAAGCCGGCCGTGCCGGAGCGCAGGCGGCAGTAGCCGCGTTGCACTCGTCTCTCACCTCGTCATTGCGAGCGAAGCGAAGCAATCCAGACTGCCTCCGCAGAAGCAGTCTGAATTGCTTCGTCGCAAGAGCTCCTCGCAATGACGAGTTTGTGGAGGCGCAGCGATGTGCCCCAAAACAAAACGGAGCCCGCGAGGGCTCCGTTTTTCATTCGCTATCGCTGCGAACCGCTCACCCCAGCCGGCCCGCTGCGTGCGCGAGCAGTGTGTACACCAGGCCCGTCTCCGAGGTCAGGTGGTTGCGCAGCTCCTGCGGGCCGCGGCCGTCGCGGGCGACTTCGTCGAGCAGACGTTCGAACTCGGCGACATAGCGGTCGACCGTGCCCTTGAAGTTGCGGTCGGAGCGATACTTGCGGGCGACCTCGTCAAAGGCCTTCTGGCCCGCGGGCGTGTAGAGGCGCTTGGTGAAGGCCTTGTTCTCGCCGCGCTGGTAGCGGTCCCACATCTCGGACGCGAGGTTGCGGTCCATCAGCCGGCCGATGTCTAGCGACAACGATTCCAGCGGATTGCCGCCACCTTGCGGAGCCTGCGGCTGCGGAGCCGGTGCAGCCTGGCGGCCGCGCGGGGCCTCACGTCCGGTGGGTGCACCCTGGTTGGCGTCCGTGCGGCTCAGCAGGTCGGACAGCCAGCCGTCGCGGCCCTGGTCGTTTCCGGCCGGCGCGACCGGCGGCGCTTCGGTGCGGCGCGAGGAGGCCGGCATGCCGAGGTCCGGCGGCGGCAGCGTCGAGGCGCTGGCGCTCTCGCGCATGCGCGTGTCGGTGCTGCGCGCGCCGACGGCCGCCAGCATCGGCTCTTCCTGACGCTGCACGCTGGCGCGGCCCGTCGTGGAGACGTCGAGGCCACGGCCGTGCTGGGCCACGATGCGGTTGAGCTCGGCGAGGGCCTCGATCTGGTCGACGATCACCTTGCGCATCTGCGCAGTGCTCTCGGCGGCCTCCTGGGGCATCTCGAGCACGCCGCGGCGCAGCTCGTTGCGGGTGGCTTCGAGCTCGTTGTGCATCTCGAACGCCATCTGCTTCATGCTGGAGACGAGGTTGGTGAACTTCTCCGTCGACTGCTTGAACATCGCATCCGCCTCGTCGGTGGTCTGGCGGTAGATGTCGTGCATGGCCTCGACGGTCTGCCGGTGCTCCTCTTCGGAGGCCGACCGCACCGCCTCGAACTGGCGGGTGATCGCGGCGGAACCGGCGCCGGCGGTCTCCGCGACGACGCGGGCGATGTCGCGAGCCCGCTCCTCGGCGGCCGCGAGCGATTCATCGAGCAGGCCGGTGAAGCGCGACAGGCGCTGGTCGAGATCGGCCGTGCGCAGGTCGATCGTGGTGACGAGCGATTCCAGCGCCTGCTTGCGTTCGGCGAGCGAGGCGGTGGTGTTCTTGTTGCTCTGCTCGACGACCTGGGCGGCCTCGACCAGTGCCTTGCCGTGCGCGTCGAACTGGGTCGACAGCTCGCCGAGATCCTGGAGCGCCCGCGTGGTCTTGCTGTTGAAGACGTTGAGCTGGTCTTCCAGGTTCTGCGTCGCAGCGCCGTTGCGCGAGGTGACGTCGTTCATCGCCGAGACGAAGTCGGCGACGCGCGTCACCAGCGCCCGCTCGAGCGAGTTGAGGTTGTCGTGCGCACCGGTCAGCACCTCCTGGAGCAGGATGTTGCCTTCGCGCAGGCGCTCGAACAGGGCGACCGTGTCGGTGCGCAGGATCTTGCTGGTCTCCTGCATCTCGGTGACGGCCGCGATCGAGACCTGGCGCGACTGGTCGATCGCCGCGCGGGAGGCCTGTTCGAGGTCCTTGAGCGACTTGTTGACGGCACCCGTCGCCATCTCGCTCGCCGAGTTGATGGTTCGCGCGACTTCGGAGCCGTTGCCCATCATGGTCTGCGAGAACGCGTGGCCGCGGGTCTCGATCGACTTCAGCGCGTCGGACGTGACGCGGTCGATGTCGAGCGTGAGCTGGCTGGTCTTGGAACCGATCGCGTCCACGAGCGAGCCGCGCTTGGCGTCGATCATGTTGGCGAGACGGTCCGACTGCTGCTGCACGTAGGTGACAATCTCGTCGGTCTTGCCGGTCATGGCCTGGCCGAAGCTGCTGCTGGCGGCGAGCACCGAACGCTCGACGTCCGCCGAGCTCGACTTGACCCGCGAGCTTGCCTCGTTGGAGGCGTTGATCAGCGCGTTCTGGGCGTTGAGCGCGCTGGTCTGGATGTCGTTGGTCGCGTTCGCGGTGGCCGTGCTCAGCGTACGCTCGATCTCGCTCGAGATCGTGCGGATCTGGCTTGCGGCATCCGCCGAAGTCGAGGTCAGCGAGGTCTGCGCCTCACGCGCGCTGTTGAGGATGGTCGAGGCGGTGTCGGCGCCGACCGAGGTCAGCGTGCGCTCGATGTCCGTGGTCAGCGACTTGATCTGGCTCGCAGCGTCCGTCGAAGCGGAGATCAGCGTGCCCTGGGCTTCGCGTACGCCGCTGGTGAGCGCCTCGATGGTGGCGCCGCCGGCGGTCGCCAGCGCGCGCTGCATCTCGGCCGCCAGCGAACGAACCTGGCCGGTCTGTTCGGCGGAGACCGCCAGCAGGGTGCTCTGGGCATCGCGGGCGCTGGTCGTGATCGTCTCGGCGGTCGACTGGCCGACCTGCGAGAGCGACCGATGCACTTCGGCGGCGAGCGACTTGACCTGGCTCGCCGCATCCGAGGACGCGTTGACGAGCGTGCTCTGGGCTTCGCGCGCGCCGGTCATGATGGTCTCTGCCGTCGCGGTGCCGGCCATCGAGAGCGAGCGCTGCACGTCCGAGGACAGCGCCTTGATCTGGTTGGCGGTCTCGCTCGAAGCCGCGACCAGCGCGCTCTGCGCATCGCGTGCGCCGGCGGTGATCGATTCCGCCGTGGCGGAGCCGGCCATCGACAGCGAGCGCTGCACGTCGGCGGTGAGGGTCTTGACGTGGTTGGCCGCGTCCGAGGACGCCGTGACGAGCGTGGTCTGCACCTCGCGGGCACCGGCCAGGATCGAGGCGGCGGTCGCCGAGCCTGCCGACGACAGCGTGCGTTCGACGTCGGCCGCGAGCCCCTTGATCTGGTTGGACGCATCGCCCGACGCGGCGACAAGCGTCGACTGCGCTTCGCGGGCGCTGGTCAGGATGGAGTTCGCGGCACCGGTGCCGACAGCGGTCAGCGCGCGCTCGACCTCGGCGGAGGTCATCTTGAGCTGGGCGTTGACGTCGGAGGAGACCGTCATCAGCGACTGCTGCGCGGTGCGCGCACCGGTCTGGATGGTCTCGCTGGTGTTGACGACGAGGTTGGTGAGCGAGCGCTCGGCGTCCTCGACATGCGAGCGGATCGCGGTCGAGATCATCTCGGCGCGGGACATCATGTCCTCGCTGGCCTGGCGTCCGCTGCTCTCGATGCGGCCGGCGACGGCCTCGACGCGCGAGCCGAGCAGGTCCTCGAACTGCGCCACGCGCACGTCGATGTCGCTGGCGACCGAGCCGACCTTGGTCTCGATGGCCTGCTGGATGTCCTGGAACCGCGCCGTGACCGTGTCGGTCAGGTGCATGCTGCGGCCGTCGATGATCTCGGTGACGCCGGTGATGCGGCGGTCGACCGCCTCGATCGCCTGCGCGGTGCCGTCCGTGAGCGTCGAGGTCAGGAGGGTGAGGCGGGTGTCGATCGACTGCACCGCCTGCGAGGCGCCGTTCGTCACCGCGGTGGTCAGATAGGTGAGGCGCGTGTCGATGGATTCGAGCGCCTGCGACGCGCCGCCGGTGAGCGTGGTCGTCAGATGCGTGAGGCGCGTGTCGATCGTCTGGATGGTCTGCGATGCGCCATCCGTCAGCGAGGTCGTGAGGTGGTTGAGGCGGTTGTCGATCGTCTCGATCGCCTGCGATGCGCCATCGGTTAGCGACGTCGTGAGATGGGTGAGGCGGTTGTCGATCGACTGGATCGCCTGCGCGGCACCGTCGGTCAGCGACGAGGCGAGCGTGTTGAGCCGTCCGTCGATGGTCTCGGTGACCGACTTCGCACGGGTATCGAACGACTGTTCGAGCGCGGCGACGCGGCCGACGAGCTGCTCGTCGAAGGTCTTGATGTGACCATCGATCGTCGAGTCGAGGCTGGAGATTTTGCCGTTCAGCGAGGTGTCGAGGTTGCTGACGCGCTCGCCGACCGTGGTCTCGAACTGCACCAGGCGCTGGTCGAGCACAGCCGTGATCGCGCCGCCGTTGGAGGTGAAGCGGGTGTCGAAATTGTCGACATAGGTCTTCAGCGACTCATGGATGTCCTGCGTACGCTGGCCCATCCGATCGACGATCTCGCCGCCGAAGGTCTTCACGGTGCGGTCGAACTCGGAGATGTGGCGGGTGATCAGCGCGCCCAGTGTGCCGGAGTCGCGGGCGAATTTCTCGACCAGCTCGGTGCCCTGGTTCTTCACCAGCTCGTCGAAGGCGCTCATCTGCAGCGACAGCGAGTCGTGCGCGGTCTCGGTCTGGCTGACGACCTTGGCGACCAGCGTGTTGACGGTGGCGTCGAGCGCTTCGCTCGCCTTGTCGCCGGAGGTCATGATGTGGCCGGCGAGGCGGTTGCCGGCGTCGTCGATCTTGGCGGAGAGGTCGTTGGAGCGCAGCTCGAGCTCGAGCAGCAGCGAGTCCGACGAATTCTTCAGGCTGTCGTGCACCTGCTCGGTGCGCTCGGAGATGCCGTCGACGATCGCGGCGGAGCGCTGCTCGAACTCGCCGGTGATGCGGTCGATGCGCTCGTTCAGCATTTCGTGGACGCGGTCGGCGAGGTCGACGAACTCGTCGTGAACGTGGCCGGTCTTGAAATTGAGGCTGGTGGTCAGCCGCTCGCTGGCGTCGAGCACGGCGCGCGTGGTCTCGTTGCTGGCCTCCTCGAGGCGGTCGAGCAGGTCGCCGCCGCGCTCGCCGAGCGCGAGGATCATGTTGTCGCCGGCGTTGCTGAGCGCACCGGTGATGTGGGCGCCGCGCTCTTCGAGCGCGCCGGTGATGGACTTGGCCACCTCGTCGACGCGCGAGGCTATCGCGTCCGAGATCAGCGCGATGTCGTGGCGCAAATCGATCTGCACGCCGGATATGGCGCTGCGGACCTGCTCGGCCTGGCCGACCAGATTGTCGCGCTGATGCGCGATGTCCTGGAGCAGGGCGCGGATGCGCACTTCGTTGTCGGAATAGGCGCGTTCGAGCGCCGCGACCTCGTTGGCGACCAGCGTCTCGAGTTCGCCGGCGCGCGCGATGGCGCGCTCGATGCCGTCGCCCATCGCCGCAACCTCGCGGCGGATGGCCTGGCCGACGGTCACCATGGAATCCGAAGCCGAGCCTTCCGGCTCGGAGAAGCGGATCGCAACCTGGGCCATTGCTTGCGCGACCGAGCTCATTTGCTGGCCGCGCCAGACGAGGCTCGCCAGGAAGAAGAACAGCATGATCGGCGCGAAGAACATCGTGACGAGGCCGGCAATGGCCAACACGCCGCCGCTCTGGCCCATCGCCGCCTGGATCGAAGGCAGGAAGCCGACCGTCAGCGCGGCGCAGGCCGCCAGCCAGATGACGGTGAAGATTGTCGCGCCGGTATAGATGTTGCGGGTCGGGCGTCCCGTTTGCAGCGTCTGCAAGAGCTGGCCGATGGTCGCACGGTCGTCATTGGCGGCGCGGCGCGAGGAGCGCGGCTCCTCGACCTGGTCGAACATCGCGCGTTCGTTCGCGGCAGGACGCGGGTCGAAGCTCGGTTCGTCGAAGATCGGGGGAGCCGGTGGCGCGACCGGGGGCGGCGTCTCGCTGCGCATCGAGGCATTGCGGCTGGTGTCCGCAGCCGTGTCGCTGATGTTCAGGGCTTCCTGGATTGCAGAAAGCGCATCTTCTGTGGGGTCTTTGACCTTTTTCGGAGTGTTTGCCATGTTCAGTCCGAGCCCTCGTTACTTGTACGCGTCCCCCCGCGAGCTCTGCGCGCTACGCAAGCCCACAGTCCGGATCATGCCGCTTGCGCGGATCTCCGAGCTATCCCCACCCGGACGGCTTGTCCGCCAATTTCTCCAACATCCTATTGGCAGAGCGTCGCGAATGAAATGCCCGCGATTAAGACATTCTTAATCATCGTTAACAGGATCGTGCCGTAAGGCCTTAGCAATAAATGGAATTCTCCACGGAACTCGCCGGATTGCGGCAACTTTTCGTCAATAAACAGGCAGATTTGCGTAAAACGGCCGGAACATTTCGTTAACCATTTCCGTGCTTGGGTGGAGGGAACTTGACCGCCGGACCGGCGGACAGCGCGCGATGCCGGGGCCTGCGCCATGACGCCTGAACTGCAACGGATGGACTGGATGCCTTCGCCCCCGCTTGCACTCATCGACAGCCCGCTCGACCTCGATCATCTCTCCCGCATGACGCTCGGCGATTCCGAGCTGGAACAGGAAGTGCTGGCGATGTTTGCCGAGCAGGCGGTGCGCCTGATCGCGGCAATGGCAGCGCTGCCGGCCGAGGCCGGTGTACTCGCCCACAAGCTCAAGGGCTCGGCGCGCGGGATCGGCGCCTTTGCGGTGGCGGATGCCGCCGCAAGCCTGGAGACCGCAATCCAGACCGGCCAGGGCCGGCCTCACGCCTTCGCCGCGCTGAAAGAGGCGGTGACCGAAGCTCGCGCCGCCATCGAGGCGATCCTGAACCCTTAGGCCGACAGGGCCAGAGCCGTGCTCTAGTGTTTTGTTTTGACGGGTTTTCTTCCCGCGAAGCGGTATTCACGACTTATCAAAACGCTATGGCGCCGGGCTGATCGACCCGTTATAGGACAGCCCGGACCCTCCTTCATTCCCTAGATCGCGGCAGCACGAGCACACATGGCCAAAATTCACTTTGTCGATCACAAGGGCGAAACCCGTACGGTGGACGTCGAGAACGGCGCGACTGTGATGGAAGCCGCCATCCGCAACAGCATTCCCGGCATCGAGGCCGAATGCGGCGGCGCCTGCGCCTGCGCCACCTGCCATGTCTATGTCGACGAAGCGTGGCGCGAGAAGGTCGGCAGCCCGACGCCGATGGAAGAGGACATGCTCGACTTCGGCTTCGACGTACGGCCGAACTCGCGCCTGTCCTGCCAGATCAAGGTCTCCGACGATCTCGACGGCCTCGTCGTGGCGACGCCGGAGCGGCAGGCCTAACTCTCTTAGCTATCATGTGCTCGGCGGCGCGATCTCGATGCCGCGCTTGTGCCAGGGGCTGAGCTTCTCGAGCACTTCCGCGGTGAGTGGCGTTGGCCGGCGCGACGCTTCGTCGATCATCACGGCGACCGACGTCGCCGATGCAATGCACTTCCCTTCCGAAAATACCACCTGCTCGAACGTCACCGACGTTCGTCCCAGCTTCGCGACGCCGAGGCCGAGTTCGATTGTGTTCGGCCAGTGCAACTCGGCGCGAAAATGGATGTCGAGCCGCACCATGATCCAGGCAAGTCCCGGCGGCGTCAGGCCGTATTCCGGGAGCTTCATCAGCGTGACACGGCCGGTCTCGAAATAGGTAGCGTAGACCGCGTTGTTGACGTGCTGGTTGGGGTCGAGATCGCCGAAGCGGACATTGTCGCTGAGGCGAAAAGGATAGTCCTCCAGGCGCGGCGTCGTATCGAGGCGGCTTGGTGCGTTCACCGATTGATCTCCGTCATAGCGTTGCTGGTTACAGCCCAGTTATCCTGACCCGGCAAGTGGGTGCGGCTGCGGGGCGCTCCCGCTTTTATGCCTTCCCTGATCCATCCCCGTTGGCTAGACAGGCAGGGTCACCTCGGCCCAAAGGGCGCCGTCCCACCGAACGACGATAAAGAGACGACATGAGCGACGCGATCAAAACGGATGTGCTGATTATTGGCGCCGGCCCCTGCGGTCTGTTCGCCGCTTTCGAGCTGGGCCTTCTCGACATGAAGACGCATTTCGTCGACATCCTCGACAAGGTCGGCGGCCAGTGCGCAGAGCTCTATCCGGAAAAGCCGATCTACGACATTCCCGGCATTCCGCAGGTTTCGGGGCAGGGCCTCACCGAAGCCCTGATGGAGCAGATCAAGCCGTTCCATCCGACCTTCCATCTCGGCGAAATGATCGAGACGGTGGAGAAGATCGGCGATCCCCTGTTCCGCTGCACCACGGATGCCGGCAAGGTGTTCGAATGCAAGGTGCTGGTGATCGCTGCCGGCGGCGGCTCGTTCCAGCCCAAGCGTCCACCGGTGCCGGGGATCGAAGCCTATGAAGGAAGCTCGGTGCACTACGCCGTGCGCAAGATGGAAACGTTCCGCGACAAGAACGTGCTGATCGTGGGGGGCGGCGATTCCGCGCTCGACTGGACGCTCAATCTGCATCCGATCGCCAAGCGCATCACGCTGTTGCACCGTCGCGACGATTTTCGCGCCGCCCCCCACAGCGTCGAGCAGATGCGCGCGCTGGTCTCTGCCGGCAAGATGGATCTGCGGCTCGGCCAGGTCACCGCGTTGTCGGGCAACGAGGGCAAGCTGAGCGGCGCCACCGTCAAGGGCAACGACAACAGCCTAATCGAAATTGCCTGCGACACCATGCTGCCGTTCTTCGGGCTGACCATGAAGCTCGGTCCGGTCGCGAACTGGGGCATCGCGCTGGAGAACAATCTGGTGCCGGTCGAGACATCCGCGTTCGAGACCAACGTGCCGGGCATCTTCGCGATCGGCGACATCAACACCTATCCCGGCAAGATCAAGCTGATCCTGTGCGGCTTCCACGAGGGCGCGCTGATGTCGCAAAAAGCCCATCGCTACGTGTATCCGGAGAAGCGGCTCGTGTTCCAGTACACGACATCGTCCTCCAGCCTGCAAAAGAAGCTCGGCGTCAACTGACGGCGGCGGGCGATGCCCCATGTTTCTGGTGCTGGAACAGTTCGCGAAATCGCCGTAGTCTGCGGCCATTGCAGTAGGCGGCTTAGCAAGGCGATTGGCTCAGCAAGGTGATGATAATGCGGACTCTCTTTTCCGGCTTTCGGTTGTTCTCGCTCCTCGCGCTCGCGATGTCGCTCGGCGCGGTGAGCCCGGCTGCGGCGCAAGTGCAGCAGCCGACCGCCGCGGGCCTCTGGCAGAAGGTCGAAGACGGCAAGACGGTGGGATGGTTCCTCTTCGTCGACCACAACGGCATCTTCGAAGGCGTCATCGCAAAAACATTTCCGCGGCCCGGCGACGACCCGAACGAGATCTGCGCGAAATGCACGGACGATCGCAAGAACGCACCGGTGCTCGGCCTCTCCTTCATCCGCGACATGAAGCGCGATGGCTTGAAGTATGACGGCGGCAACGTGGTCAACCCGCGCGACGGCAACATCTGGAAGGCCAAGATGACGGTCAGTCCGGATGGGCAGACCCTGACGATGCGCGGCTTCCTCGGCATTTCCCTGTTCGGCAAGGATGAGACCTGGACGCGTCTTCCCGACGCCAACATCGCGCAGGTCGATCCCGCCATCGTCGCGAAATATCTCCCGGCGCAAGCAACCGCTGCGACCAAGCCCGTGCCCGCGGCGAAGAAGGGCGGCGCGATGATGGCGCCGGCGCCGAAGCAGTAGGGTCTAGGTCGCGCGCTGTGGCGCCCGAACTTCCGTAGCTCCACACAGGCCGTCATTGCCCGCCAAGCGGGGACTCCAGTACGCCGCAGCCTCTCCGCGTTCTTGCGCGGTGTCCGTCGCCCCCGTGCGCAATCGCGCATGCGGCCGGCTGCGACAGCGGAGAACTTGGCGCGCGAGCAGCAGTCATACCCGTCGAAAGACCAATGCGTGCCGGACGCGCGCCAGTAGTTCCCCGGAATGCGCGGTGGCGCCGGATTTGCATAGCTATCCGCAAAGCTGTTGGGGGAATGAGTCGCCGTCCTTGACGCCCTTCGCCGAGTCGCGGAAGGCGGACGGCAACTATCGCCCCGCGGCGATGACCTCGATCCCGCGGAGACGACATGAGACGTGCAATACCGCGTGCCGCTATGCTGCTGGTCCTGACGGTGCTGCTGACGGCCCCGATGATGGCGCGCGACGACGGGCGCTACGCCAACTCGCCATTAAAGCCCTGGTTCGAGAGCCTGCACAGCGAATACGGCCAATGCTGCTCGGATGCCGATGGCTATGTGGTTGCCGATGTCGACTGGGAATCCGACAAGGGCCGTTACCGCGTGCATCTCGACGGCGAGTGGGTGGTCGTGCCCGATGGCGCCGTCATCACCGAGCCGAACAAGATCGGCCGCACCATGGTGTGGAAGCACTATATCGACGGCCATCCGCGCGTGCGCTGCTTCATGCCGGGCAGCATGACATAGACTGAAGCGTCATCCCGGGCGAAACGTAGCGTCGAAACGGGACTCGCACCAATGCATCCACGCGGCGAGGCAGCGCCCGCGCGCGGCGCTCAGGTCACCGGCGCCGGATTGAACAGCGTCAGATCGTTGTGGATGCCCCAGCGATCCGACCACGGCTTGGTGCGGCCGCTGGCGACATCGAGGATCAGGCGGAACAGGTCCCAGCCGGTCTCCTCAATGGTCTTCTCGCCGGTCGCGATGCCTCCCGCATCGAAATCGATCAGGTCCTTCCAGCGTCGCGCGAGCTCGCTGCGGGTCGCGACCTTGATCACGGGCGCAGCCGCAAGGCCATAGGGCGTGCCGCGGCCGGTGGTGAACACCTGCAGCGTCATGCCGGAGGCGAGCTGGAGCGTGCCGCAGATGAAGTCGGACGCCGGCGTTGCCGCGAACAGCATGCCCTTCTGCGTCGCCTTCTCGCCGGGCGAGAGCACGCCGGTGATGGCGCTTGATCCGGACTTGACGATCGAGCCGAGCGACTTCTCGACGATGTTGGCAAGCCCGCCCTTCTTGTTGCCCGGCGTGGTATTGGCGCTGCGGTCAGCGCCGCCGCGGGCCAGATAGGAATCGTACCAGGCCATCTCGCGGACCAGCGCGCGGCCGACGTCCTCGTTGATGGCGCGTCGCGTGAGGAGCTGGATCGCGTCGCGCACTTCGGTGACTTCCGAGAACATCACGGTGGCGCCGGCGCGCACCAGCAGGTCCGCGGCGAAACCGACCGCGGGATTCGCGGTGACGCCGGAAAAGGCGTCGCTGCCACCGCATTGCAGGCCGATGACGAGATCGGCGGCCGGGCAGGTCTCGCGGGTGCGCTTGTTGAGGATCTTCAGACGGGCTTCGGCCTGGGTCATGATCGCGTCGACGATGGCGCCAAAACCGTCGAAGGCTTCGTCCTGCATGCGCACGACGGCATTGCTGACGCCTTCCGGCACCAGCCGCTCGGGCGCGAGCTTTTCGCATCCCAAGCTGATGACCAGGATCTCGCCGCCGAAATTCGGGTTCTGCGCGATGTTTTGCAGCGTGCGGATCGGAATCACGGCGTCTGGCGCGTTGATGGCGACGCCACAGCCATAGGCATGCGTCAGCGGCACGACGTCATCGACATTCGGATATTTCGGCAGCAGCTCGGCGCGGATGCGCTTCACCGCATATTCCATCGTGCCCTTGACGCATTGCACGGAGGAGGAGATGCCGAGGATGTTCTTGGTGCCGACAGAGCCGTCGGAATTGCGAAAGCCTTCGAACGTGAAACCTTCGAGCGGCGGCAGCGGCGCGGGAACGGCGGTCGAGATTTCCAGCTTGTCGAGGGCAGGGGCCTCCGGCATGCGGATGCGCGCTTCGTCTACCCATTCGCCGGCCAGGATCGGCGCGAGCGCATGACCGATCACCTCGCCATAGCGGATGATCGGGGCGTCCTGCGGGATGTCGACCAGCGCCGTCTTGTGGCCTTGCGGCACGAAGGCGCGCAGCGTCAGGCCGCTGGCGAAGCGGGAGCCGGCGGGTAGCCCGAAATCATTGACCACGATGGCGACGTTGTCGCGCTCGTTGAGCTTGATGTAGCGAGGCTGCTCTTTCGCTGCGACTGACTGGTCCATGGAAGGACTCCGAAGTGTAGGGTGGGCAGCGTAACCCACCACCGTCTGCATCCGTCGAACCACAAGAGGTGGGTTACGCTGCGCTAACCCACCCTACGACACCTACGATCCATCAACCGGGATAGGTATAGGCGGTCTTCACCGTCGTGTAGAACTCGCGGGCGTAGGAGCCCTGCTCGCGGGCACCGTAGCTCGAACCCTTCCGGCCGCCGAACGGCACGTGATAGTCGACGCCGGCGGTCGGCAGATTGACCATCACCATGCCGGACTCGCTGTTGCGCTTGTAGTGCGAGGCGTATTTCAGGCTGCTGGTGCAGATGCCGGAGGCAAGGCCGAACTCGGTGTCGTTGGAGATCGCGAGCGCCTCCTCGTAGTTCTTGGCGCGAATGACGGCGGCAACCGGGCCGAAGACCTCCTCGCGCGAAATGCGCATGTTGTTGTTGGCCTCGGTGAACAGCGCCGGCTGGAGGTAGTGGCCGGGCGTTTCGCGCTTGAGCAACTCGCCGCCCCAGGCGAGCTTGGCACCCTCGTCCTGGCCGATCTTGATGTAGCGCAGGTCCTGGTCGAGCTGGCTCTGGTCGACCACCGGGCCGATATGCACGCCGGCCTTGAGCGCGTCGTCCACCGTCAGGCCTTTCAGGCGCTCGGTCACCGCCGCAACGAAACGGTCGTGAATACCTTCGGTGACGATCAGGCGGGACGAGGCGGTGCAGCGCTGGCCGGTGGAGAAATAGGCGCCGTTGACGGCGACTTCGACGGCGGTCTTGAGATCGGCGTCGTCGAGCACGACCAGCGGGTTCTTGCCGCCCATCTCGAGCTGGAATTTCTTCATGTTGCTCGAGGTCACGCAGGCCTGCGCGATCTTGCGGCCGGTCTGCACCGAGCCGGTGAAGGTGATCGCGGCGACGTCGGGATGCTCGATCAGGGTCTGGCCGACCACGGAGCCCGAGCCGACAACGAGGTTGAACACGCCGGCCGGGATGCCGGAACGGGTGATGATCTCGGACAGCGCATGCGCCGAGCCCGGCACCAGCTCGGCAGGCTTGAACACCACGGTGTTGCCGTAGCAGAGCGCCGGGGCGATCTTCCAGGCGGGGATCGCGATCGGGAAATTCCAGGGCGTGATCATGCCGACGACGCCCATCGGCTCACGGGTGAGCTCGACGTCGATGCCGGGACGCACCGAGGCACCCTTTTCGCCGATCATGCGCAGCGCCTCGCCGGCGAAGAACGCAAAAATCTGGCCGGCGCGGGCGACCTCGCCGATGCCCTCGGGGAGGGTCTTGCCTTCTTCGCGAGCGAGCAGGCGGCCGAGCTCTTCCTTGCGGGCGATGATCTCGAGCGAAATCTTGTTCAGCGCGTCGTAGCGCGCCTGCGGCGTCGACTGCGCCCAGGCGGGGAAGGCGGCCTTCGCGGCGGCGATCGCCTTCTCGGTCTGGGCCTTGTCGGCCTTGGCGTATTCGCCGACCAGATCATTGGTGTTGGAGGGGTTGATGTTCTTGGTGACGCCGGAGCCATCGACCCATTCGCCGCCGATGAAGTTCTTCAGGATCACAGTCATAGCTTCCTCCAGAGTTTTTAACGAACCAGGCAGGGACGCTTGTCGTCGAAGGTCCAGCCGGGGATCAGGTCCTGCATGGCAATAGCGTCATCGCGGGCGCCGAGTCCATGCTGCTTGTAGAGGTCATGCGCGGCGTCGATGGCGGCCCTGTCGATTTCGATACCCAGGCCCGGCCTATCAGGCACGGCGATCTTGCCGCCCATGATCTGGAGCGGCTCCTTGGTCAGCGCCTGGCCGTCCTGCCAGATCCAGTGCGTGTCGATCGCGGTGACCTTGCCGGGGGCGGCGGCGCCGACATGGGTGAACATGGCGAGCGAGATGTCGAAATGGTTGTTGGAGTGCGAACCCCAGGTCAGGCCGTTGTCGCGGCAGGTCTGAGCCACGCGCACCGAACCTTGCATGGTCCAGAAATGGGGATCGGCCAGCGGAATGTCCACCGCGCCGAGGCGCAGCGCATGGGACAATTGCCGCCAATCGGTCGCGATCATGTTGGTCGCGGTCGGCAGGCCCGTTGCACGGCGGAACTCGGCCATGATCTCACGGCCGGAGAAGCCGCCTTCGGCACCGCAGGGGTCCTCGGCATAGGCGAGGATCCCGTGCATGTCCTTGCAGAGGCTGACAGCCTCGTCGAGCGACCAAGCGCCGTTCGGATCCAGGGTCACCCGCGCATTCGGAAAGCGCTTGGCGATCGCGGTGACGGCCTCGATCTCCTGCTCGCCGCGCAGCACGCCGCCCTTGAGCTTGAAATCGGCGAAGCCGTAATGGTCATGGGTGGCTTCCGCGAGCCGCACCACGGTTTCCGGCGTCATCGCCTGCTGATGGCGGAGGTTGAACCATTCGGGCTTGCCGGTCTCGCCGGTGACGTAGTCGAGCTTGCTTTTGCGCCGGTCGCCGACGAAGAAGAGATAGCCCAGCGTCTCGACGCTGTTGCGCTGCTGGCCTTCGCCGAGCAGGGCTGCGACCGGCAGGTTGAGATGCTGGCCGAGCAGATCGAGCAGGGCCGACTCCACGGCCGTGACGGCATGGATCATGACGCGGAGATCGAACGTCTGCTTGCCGCGGCCGCCGGCGTCGCGATCGGCGAAGGCGGTCCTGATATCGGCGAGGATGTTGTTCATCGCGCCGACGGTCTTGCCGATCACGAGATCACGGGCGTCCTGCAGCGTCTGCCAGATCTTCTGCCCGCCCGGCACCTCGCCGACGCCGGTGTGACCGGCATTGTCGGTGAGAATGACGATGTTGCGGGTGAAGAACGGCGCATGCGCGCCGCTCAGATTGAGGAGCATGCTGTCACGACCTGCGACCGGGATCACTTGCATCGCGGTGACGACCGGTGCGCCAGTGATCTCGGTCTTGGCCATCGCAGGCTCCTCCCTGTGTCGATTGTTATTCTGCAGCCTCTTGTGACGATCGGATGGCGGGCAGATTTTTCACCATCGCCGTGACTTCCGCGATCTCCTGCTCGGTGAGGTCGGTCAGCGGCGGACGGACCGGGCCGGAATCGCGGCCGATCACCTTCATGCCGGCCTTGATGATCGAGACCGCATAGCCCTTCTTGCGGTTGCGGATCGCGATCAGCGGCAGGATGAAGTCCTTCAGGCCGGCATGGATCGTCGCGTGGTCGCGCTTGCGCACGGCGGCGTAGAAGTTGGTGGCGAATTCCGGAACGAAGTTGAACACCGCCGAGGAGTAGGTGGTCACGCCCATGTCGAGATAGGGCAGCGCGAAGGTCTCTGCGGTAGGCAAGCCGCCGATATAGGTCAGGCGGTCGCCGAGCTTGGTGTAGACGCGGGTCATCAGCTCGATGTCGCCGATGCCGTCCTTGTAGCCGACGAGGTTCGGGCAGCGTTCGGCGAGGCGGGCGAGCGTATCGGGCTGGAGGATGGCGTTATCGCGGTTGTAAACGATGACGCCGATCTTCACGGAGGCGCAGATCGCTTCCACGTGGGCAGCGAGGCCGTCCTGCTCGGCATGGGTGAGATAGGGCGGCAGCAGCAACAAGCCGTCGGCGCCGGCCTTCTCTGCGCCGATCGCGATCTCGCGCGCGGTGGCGGTGCCGTAGCCGGTGCCGGCGAGCACGGGCACGCGGCCCTTGGTCTCGTCAACGGCGATCTTGACCACCTGCGGAACCTCGGCCGCCGTCAGCGAGAAGAACTCGCCGGTGCCGCCGGCGGCGAACAGGCCTGCGACGTCATAGCCGCACAGCCAGTCCATGTTGGCCCGGTAGGTCGTCTCGTCGAAGGAGTAATCCGCCTTGAACGGCGTGACGGGGAAGGACAGGAGGCCGGATCCGATCTTCTGGGCCATTTCCTGCGGGGTCATCTTGCTCATGGGCGCTGCTCCCTGGTCTCGCGTTGTGGAGGACGCAAGCCTACGCGTCCATGCGCCGTGGTTTAGGAGACCGTTCGATGCGGGTCCAAGCCAAAGCCTATATCGACCGATGCGAATTCAGCATCAATCTTCCATCGCCTCCGCCGAGGACAATTCGCTCGCGATTTTGACGAGCGCCGACAGCAGCGGGTTCTCGTCGTCGCGGCGCCAGACCATGAACAGCTCGACCGGGACACGGGTTCGCAGCTTCAGCGGCCGCAGGCGGACGTCCGCGATCTTCAGGCTCGCCGCCGCTGCCGGCACGATGGCAAGGCCGAGGCCGGCGCGCACCATGGCGAGGATCGAGTGGATCTGGCTCAGGTGCTGGACATAGCGCGGCAGGATGTCGGCGCGGGTGAACAGCGCCACCAGCACGTCGTGAAAGTAGCGGCTCTCATAGGGCGAATACATCACGAAGGGCTGGTTGTCGAAATCCTTGATCGTGACGCTCTCGGCATTCGCCAGCGGATGCTTTTTCGGGATCGCGGCGAGCAGGGGCTCGGCGACGACACGGCGGCTGGCGATTTCGGGGCGCGCGATCGGCGGCCTGAGCAGGCCGGCATCGATCTGGCCCGAGGTCAGCGCCTCGAACTGGTCGCCCGACACCATCTCCTTCAGCGAGAAGTCCACCTCGGGCAGCTTGGCGCGGCAGGCGGCGACGAGCTCGGGGAGAAAGCCGTAGGCGGCGGCCGCGGTGAAGCCGATCTTCAGCGAGCCGGACTTGCCGAGCGCGATGCGGCGGGCAACCTGCGAGGCGCTTTCCGCAAGCTTCAGGATGCGCCGCGCTTCCGGCAGGAAGCTGCGCCCGGCCGGCGTCAGGCGCACCGAGCGGCTGGTACGCTCCAGCAGCGGCGCATCGATGATGTGCTCGAGCACCTGGATCTGCCGGGACAGCGGCGGCTGGGTCATGTTCAGCCGCGCGGCGGCGCGGCCGAAATGCAATTCCTCCGCCACCGTGACGAAACAGCGGAGCTGATTGAGGTCGAACATCGATACATGCCTTAGATGGATAAGGCGTTTCCCCGGCGCTTCTAGCATCGATTACTCCCAAAACAAAGACGGCGGCCGTGAAGCCGCCGTTAAGTTGCCTGGTCAAGCTCCACGGGAGCCCTCAGGAGGAACGTTTGAGCACCACGCGCTCGATCTTGCCGACGACCACGAGATAGGCGAATGCGGCCACCAGCGCATTAGCGCCGACGAATATCAGCGCCCCGTTGAACGAGCCGGTCGCGGCCAGGATGTAGCCGATCACGATCGGGGTGCTGATCGAGGAGAGATTGCCGAAGGTGTTGAACAGGCCGCCCGAGACGCCGCCGGCTTCCTTCGGCGAGGTGTCTGAGACGACAGCCCAGCCGAGCGCGCCGATGCCCTTGCCGAAGAAGGCGAGCGCCATGAAGCCGACCACCAGCGCCTGACCGTCGACGTAGTTGCAGGCGATGATCGACATCGACAGCAGCATGCCGCCGACGATCGGAATCTTGCGCGCCATGGTCAGCGAGCCGGTCTTGCGCAGGATCGCGTCGGAGATGACGCCGCCGAGCACGCCGCCGATGAAGCCGCACAGCGCCGGCAGTGTCGCGACGAAGCCGGCTTGCAGGATCGACAGCCCGCGCTCCTTGACGAGGTAGACCGGGAACCAGGTCAGGAAGAAATAGGTCAGCGTGTTGATGCAGTACTGGCCGAGATAGACGCCGAGCATCATGCGGTTGGAAAGCAGCTGGCGGATATGGTCCCACCCGGAGCCGGCCTCGGGCGCGCGCTCTTGCTTCAGATCGTCTTTGGGCGCGTCGACATCGACCAGCGCGCCGCCGTCCTTGATGTAGTCGAATTCGGCCTCGTTGATGCCGGGATGCTCCTTCGGGCCATAGATCGTCTTGATCCAGACCAGGCCCATGATGATGCCGAGTGCTCCCATCACGAAGAACACGTAGCGCCAGCCGTAGTCGTGCGCGATCCAGCCCATCAGCGGCGCGAAGATCACGGTGGCGAAATACTGCCCGGAATTGAAGAACGCGGACGCGGTGCCGCGCTCATTGCTCGGAAACCAGGCCGCGACGATGCGGGCGTTGGCGGGGAAAGACGGCGCTTCGGCGATGCCGACCAGGAAGCGCAGGCCGAACAGCACGGTGATCGCGGTCCCGGCGCTGAAGAATCCGACCCAACCCTGCATCGTCGTGAACAGCGACCAGACGATGATGCTGAAGGCATAGACGAGGCGGGAGCCGTAGCGGTCGAGCAGCCAGCCGCCCGGCACCTGCGCGATCACATAGGACCATCCGAACGCCGAGAAGATGTAGCCCATCGCGACGGGATCGAGATGCAGCTCCTTGGAGAGCGCGGGGCCCGCGATCGACAGCGTGGCGCGGTCAGCATAATTGACGGTCGTGACCAGGAACAACATGGTCACGATGAACAGCCTGACGCGAGACCTTCTCGCGTCCGCTGCGGACATCACTGCGCTCATTCCGCGCCTCCTTAGAACTCGAAACGTTTCCCCCTGCGACTCCTAGAGGTGCGCGCGGCAAAGTGTCCAAGTTCAAGGCAGTATCGATCGATGCCGCTTTTGGATTGATGGAACGGCAGGTGGGGAAACGATTGTGAGAGAGAGTGCCGAGACGTGAGCCCCAACGCCGTCATTGCGAGCGCAGCGAAGCAATCCAGAATCCCACTGCGGAAGGACTCTGGATGCTTCGCTGCGCTCGCAATGACGGTGTGGGTGAGAGCTCGTTGTAGCTCTACTGCTGCGCGCCCGGCAGCAGTGGCGCGAGCAACCCGCGTGTCACGCCCGGGGGCGCCGCATCGAGCCCCAGCACGGCGCTTGCGGCCGGCAGTGCCGCGTCCGCCATCGCGGCGTGGCCTTCGGCGCTGGGATGCACGGCGCCGCCATAGACGGCGGAGAGCACGCCCCAGGTCGCGTCGTGGATGTCGGTCGGCTGGCTTGCTGCCGGCAGGCCTTGCGGATAGGTCATCGCAGCGAAATAGCTGTCATTGGCGTCGCGGATCCAGCGCGCGCGCGGCAAATAGGCGCGGAATTCGGAGGCGCCGCGGCCGCACAGCATCGGCTGGCTCGCCGCGCTCACGATGTCAGGATTGAAGCTCTGGCCGTTCTCGGCAAAGCAGGTGCGGTCGAATTCGGGATCGTTGCCCGAATGCGCGCAGAAGCCGTGATCGGCGAACGCCGCCTGATGTGAATCCACGAAGGTCATGCGGTCGGCCTCGGGATCGCGGCACAGGGCGCCGCGGGTGCAGGTGGCGAGCCCCTTCAGTTGCGGCAGGAATTCGGTGTCGACGAAGCTCGAGACGCGGGCGAGGCGCTGCGGATCGGCGTTGAAGGACGGATGAATGTCGAAGCCGGCGCGGCCGCCGCGGCAGGGCACGCCGCCGTCGGCGAGCGCGGGGTTGGCGTAGGAGACGTAGACTACATGCGAGAGGTCGCCGCCGACCAGCGGCTTCAGCGCCTCGCGCAGCTTGACGAAATTCTGCGGCAGTTCGCGCGCCAGCGCATCGCGGGAATCATCGACGCTCGCCATCACGCCGGAGCGCCGGAAGATCGCGCGCTCGGTTGCGGTCTCGACGATCACGTCGGCGACAAGGCCGGAGAAATAGACGTCGTTGGCGCCGACCGAGAGCAGCACGAGGTCGAGCGTGCGCTCGGGCTGGCGTTTCCTGGCGGCGGTCAGCGCCTCGCGCAGCTCGGCGACCTGCGCGTTCACGCTGATGTTGCAGACGCCGGTCTTGCCAGGCGGGCATTCGCGGGCGCGCTGCGAGCCGAGCAGCCCGTCGCTGATGCTGGCGCCGGTGCAGGCGAGCGGCAGAAAGGTCACCGCGACGTGGGTGTAGCGTACCGCGAGCGCCAGCGCGGTGCGCGCCTGGTAGCTGTAGAGCGATCGGTGGCAGGGCGAGTTGAACCAGAGCGCGCTGTAGCGCTGCCAGTTCGCAAGCGTATCCGGCGCTTCGCAGGCACGGCCGCCCTTGAAGCCGGCGCGGCTCGGCCGGTAATACTGCGCGCCGGCGGTGCCGAGATAGGAGCGGAAGCAAAATCCTTCGTCGGACAGCGCCAGCGGCCGGTCCGGATTGCCTTCGCCCGAGGCGATGCTGTCTCCGAGACCAGCGACGAAGATGTCGCGGACCTGGATCTCGGTCTGGACGCGCTGGGTGGGATCGGAACCGGAGGAGACGTCGACGCTGGCGACCGTCTGCTTGCCGTAGCGGACCCGCAGATTGACCGGCTCGGCGCAGTCGAAGGTGGATTGTTGCGGCCCGTCGCCGTCGTCGAACGACCAGGCGCAGGTGGCGCCGACCGGCACCGCGCCGGCGAGGCGCACGGTGACGGGATGGTCGAGGGGGGTGAGGTAGTTTTCCTTCGTGTTGTCGCGGGTGCAGGGCTGGTTGACCCGGCCCTGGAGGTCGATGCAGAGCCGGTTGACCATGTTGCGGGCCCAGCCGCGGCCCTCGCTCTGGAGCTCCAGCGATTGCTCGGCGGCGAGGATGCTGCGGTTACGCGCGTTCTCGACATGGAGCAGGAAGTCGCGCTCCTCGCGGAACAGCCGGAAGCGGTTGCGGACCTCCCAGCTAATCTGCATGGCGCCCGCGTCCTGCGCGGCCGCCCGCTCCGGCGGCAAGGCGGTGAGGAGGCCGGCGAGCAGCAGGGCACCGGCGAGGAAACGGCGAAGGAATACAGGGATCATGGCCCGCGTCTTCAACGGCAAAGTTGAGGCGGAAATAAGAGAGCTGCCCTCCGCCTGCAACATTGGCCTGACGGTTTTGCCGGCCGTCGTCTAGCGGACTATCGTTGGAGCATGATCTTCCCGGAAAACCGCTTCGCGCTTTTCCGGAGCACGCTCAGCGTTTGCTGGCCTGCCGCAGCGACCGCTCGCGCTCCATCGCGGCCACCTGCTTGGGCAGGTTGGCCTGCGCGCAGGCCTCCGCCAGCCTTCGGCGCTCCTGCCAGGGCTCCACCACATTCATCCAGAGCTCGCGTGCGCCCATGATGGAGATGGCAAGACCGAACGGGATCACGAAATAGAGGATGCGGAAGACGAGGAGCGTGGCCAGAAGCTGCTCGCGGCCGAATTCGGGCAGCGCCACCAGCATGGCGGCGTCGAACACGCCGAGCGAGCCCGGGGCGTGGCTGGCGAAGCCGAGCAATGTCGCCAAAATGAACACCACGGAGAGCGACAGGAAATCGATCTGCGGAGTGGCCGGCACCAGAAGGTACATCGCCAGCGCGCAGAATCCGAGATCGACGACGCCGATCAGGATCTGCACCAGCGTCAGAGGCGCTGACGGCAGCACCACTTTCCAGCCCTTCTGGCCTAGTTCGCGGCGCTTCTCGCCCATGCACAGCCAGACCAGATAGGCGCCGATCGAGGCGAGGCCGCCGAGCGCAATCAGCCGGTTGATCGACGACGGCAGCTGATCCATGTAGGAGGCGGCATCCGGATGGATGGCCATGCCGATCGAGAGCACGAAGATGTTACCGAGCCAGAAGGTCAGGCCCGACAGGAAGCAGATTTTTGCGACGTCGATGGCATTCAGCCCGTAATCCGAATAGATCCGGAAGCGGATCGCGCCGCCGGTGAAGACGGTGGCGCCGATATTGTGGCCGATCGAATAGGACGTGAAGCTGGAGAGCGCTGCGATGCGATAGGGCACGTGCTTCTTGCCGATCGTTCGCAGTGCAAAAAAGTCGTAGAAGGTCAGCGTACAGAACGCGAAGCATACGCAGATCGCCGCCAGCCCGATATTGGCGCGGGGGATCTCGGTCAACGCCGTCAGGATGACCCCGGTGTCGATGCCCTTGAGCGTCCGTACCAGCGTGGTGATCGCGAACGCGATAATGAAGACGCTCGCCGCAACGCCGAGTCGCCGCCAGCCGATCCATCTCTTGAAGCCGCGCTTCAGCGCGGTCAGCAGTCCGTGCATTCATCCTCCCGGCGGGGGGCAAGACCGACCAAGCCAGACATTGGCCGGTCGGATGCGATCAGTGCCCGATGTGGGCTTTGATCGCTAGGCATGATGTAGCTCATTTAAGGCAAAAACACTGACTTGTGCAGCCCTTGACAAGGATAGGTTCTGCTTTGGACCAGCTTGGACCAGCCACTTTGTCATACGCGGTTCACATCGGACGCGCGTTAAGCATATGAGTCGTGGGACCGGTCGCGTCCGTCCGTGACATGATTTCAGATCCTGCACGGCCGGCATTGTTCCAGCGCAAGGGATGCGGGCTTTTTTGGAACGACGATGCCGTGCGCTGGTTAGTCCCCCATCAGCAATCGAACATGGCGGAATAACCGGCTTCTCCAGCAAGCCGGTGCCTCCGTGTTCCCACAACCGAGAGGATCGGACCGATGGGATTGTTCACAAAAGACATCAAAACCATGAACGACCTGTTCGTGCATCAGCTCCAGGACATCTATTACGCCGAGCAGCAGCTCACCAAGGCTCTGCCGAAAATGGCGGATAAGGCGACCGATCCGCAGCTGAAGCAGGGCTTTTTGACGCACCTCGAAGAAACCAGAGAGCACGTCAAGCGCCTCGAGGAAGTGTTCAAGATGCACGGTGCGCAGGTGAAGGCGGTCGATTGCCCCGCGATCGACGGCATCATCGAGGAAGCCGACGAGACCGCCGGCGAAGTCGCCGACAAGGCGGTGCTCGACGCCGCGCTGATCAACGCGGCACAGGCGGCGGAGCACTACGAGATCGTCCGCTACGGCAGCCTGATCGCCTGGGCCAAGCAGCTCGGCCGCAACGACTGCGCCAGCGTGCTCGCCAAGACGTTGGAAGAAGAGAAGGCGACCGACAAGAAGCTGACCACGCTCGCCGAGAGCAAGGTGAACCTGCGCGCGGCCAGCTAGGGCCGGGCGTCGCCAGGATCGGGATAGAGCGTCGCGCGGTCATCCGCGCGACGCTTGCGCATTACGCATCCATCATTCGGTCGTTATCGTACATGATGGGGCGCGGGAAGCGTATCGTTCGCATGGGGCTGCAATCGAGATGGCAGCATGCGAGTAAGCACCGTCAAATATGAAGCCTTCGGAGCCGGCGCGCCGCATGCCGGCTCCCGCCTTGCGACATCCCTCACCCTTGCCGCTATGAGCCTTGGTTATGGCGTGGTGCAGCTTGATGTCACCATCGTCAACACCGCGCTCGACGCGATGGGCAGGACGCTCGGAGGCGGCGTCGCCGAGCTGCAATGGGTGGTCAGCGCCTACACCATTGCGTTTGCCGCGTTCATCCTGACGGCCGGCGCGCTCGGGGATCGGATCGGCGCCAAGCGCGTCTTCATGGCAGGGTTCGCCATCTTCACTGCGGCCTCGCTCGCCTGCGCATTGTCGCCCAATGCGACCGTCCTGATCGCAGCGCGGCTGGTCCAGGGGCTAGCGGCGGCGATCCTGGTGCCGAATTCTCTTGCGCTGCTCAATCATGCCTATCCGGACGACCGCGAGCGCGGCCGCGCTGTTGCGATCTGGGCCGCCGGTGCGAGCCTCGCGCTCACTGCCGGCCCGTTCGTCGGCGGCGCGCTGATCACGCTGGTCGGCTGGCGCGCGATCTTCCTGGTCAATCTGCCGGTCGGGCTCGTTGGCCTCTGGCTGAGCTGGCGTTACGCCAGCGAAACCACGCGGGCGCGTTCGCGTGAGATCGATCTGCCCGGCCAGCTTGCCGCGATCGGCGCGCTGGGAGCGCTCGCCGGAGCGATCATCGAAGGCGGCGCGCTTGGCTGGGAACATCCAGCCGTGATCGCGGCCTTCGTCGCAGCCGCAATTCTCGCCGTGCTCTTCGTCTGGCGCGAGAGCCGCACGGCGCAGCCGATGTTGCCGCTGTCGCTGTTCGGCCAGCGGCTGTTCGCGCTGACCTCGCTCGTCGGCCTGCTCGTCAACATCGCGATCTACGGCCTGATCTTCGTGCTCAGCCTGTATTTCCAGAGGATCAACGGGCTGTCGGCGTGGTGGACCGGTCTCGCCTTCGTGCCGATGATGGGAGTGGTGCTGCCGGTCAATCTGCTGGCGCCGCGCCTCGCCGAGCGTATCGGGGCGTGCCCGACCATCGTCGTCGGCGCCTGCGTCTCGGCGCTCGGTTGCGTCGGCCTGCTCTGGATCGAAGCCGGCACGAGCTATTGGGCGATCTTTGCTCAGATGATCGCGATCAGCGGCGGACTTGGGCTGCTGGTGCCACCGCTGACCTCGACCTTACTGGGCAGCGTCGAGAAGGCGCGCTCTGGCATCGCGGCGGGCGTCCTGAACGCGACGCGGCAAACCGGCAGCGTCCTTGGCGTCGCGCTGTTCGGGTCGCTGGTGGCCTCGGAGGGGGCGTTCATGACCGGCCTGCACCTGTCGCTGGTCGTGTCCGCGGCCGTGCTGACGCTCGCCGCCGCCGTGATCGGCCTCGGCGCGCCGGCGCGCGGATGAACAATCCGAGCGAATGAACACAGCTTCCGTTCACCATCCCCGAAACAGGCGCGTAGCCGGTTACCGACTGTCCATTTCTGTCGGTTCAAGTGCGGGTCGATAGGGGCCCGCAATGTATCAAGTTCTCTACTGTCTCGCCGAGGAACACGACTGGCGGCTCGTCGCACTTGGCGGCGCGGTGTGCCTGCTCGCAAGCGCGGCGGCGATCAGCCTGTTTCACCGGGCGCGCGCGACGCACGGCCCCGGGCGCCTGGTCTGGATCGCCCTGGATGCCGCCGTCAGCGGCTGCGGCATCTGGGCGACGCATTTCATCGCGATGCTTGCCTACGGGCCGGGCGGCGCCGGCGCCTACAACATCCCGGTGACGATCCTTTCGCTGATCTTCGCGATCTCCTTAACCTTCGTGGGGCTGAGTCTCGCGGCATCTTCCGTGCGCGCGCCGTGGGTCGTGCTCGGCGGCGCCATCGTCGGCACCGCGGTCGCGACGATGCATTATACCGGCATGGCGGCGCTGGAAATGCCGGCACGCGTCAATTGGATCGGGAGCACGGTTGCCGCCTCGGTGCTGTTCGGAATTGTCTTTGCAGCGCTCGCGCTGTTCGTCGCTGCGCGGCGCGACGACCTCTTCCATGCGCTGACCGCGAGCACCCTGCTGACGGTCGCCATCGTCGTACATCATTTCACAGCGATGGGCGCGGTCGTGCTGACGCCGGATCCGACACTCGCGATCAGCGGGTTATCGATCCCGGCGGACTCATTGTCCTTCTTCACCGCAAGCGCCGCGGTCGCGATCATCGCGATTGCGTTGGTGGCCGCGCTACTCGACCGCCGCGCCAAGGGCGAACTGGGCCGCCAGCAGATCGTGCTGGACACGGCGCTCGAGAACATGTCGCAGGGACTGTGCATGTTCGACGCGGAGGGCAAGATCATCCTGTTCAACGAGCGGTATGCCGCGATGCTCGGCCGCACCGACACCCTGCTCACCGGCCGGCTGCTGGTCGACGTGCTGCGGGAGGAACAGGCAAAGGGTCAGTGGCAGGGCGATGCCGGCGAATTCTTTGCCCGCCTCGTCGCCGACGCGCGCGAGAGCCGGACCACGACCGACGTCGTGACCAGGTTCGGCCGCTCCATCCGGGTCGTCAACCAGCCGATGCAGGGCGGCGGCTGGGTCGCGACCTTCGAGGACATCACCGAATGGCTGGAGGCCCAGGCCAAGATCTCGCACATGGCCCGCCATGACGCGCTGACCAGCCTGCCGAACCGCGTGCTGTTCCACGAGCAGCTCGTGCAGGGACTGCGCCGGACCAGATCGGACGACCAGCTCGCGGTGCTTTGTCTCGATCTCGACCACTTCAAGGACATCAACGACTCGCTCGGCCATCCCATCGGCGATGCGCTGCTCAAGGAGGTCGGGCGCAGGCTGAAGGCCACCGTCGGCGAGAGCGACACCGTGGCGCGGCTCGGTGGCGACGAGTTCGCCGTGGTCCAGATCGGACGTTCCGAGGAAACCGCGGCACGATCCCTTGCCGGCCGCCTTGTCGAGGTGATCTCGGCGCCTTACGAGATCGACGACCATCAGATCATCATCGGCGTCTCGATCGGCATCTCGCTGTCGCCGCAGGACGGCAGCAATCCGGACGAGCTGTTGAAGAATGCCGACCTCGCACTGTATCGCGCCAAGGCGGACGGCCGCGGCACCTATCGGTTCTTCGAGACCGGCATGGATGCGCGCGCGCAGGCGCGGCGCCTGCTGGAGATGGACCTGCGCGCCGCCCTGCAGCGCGACGAGTTCGAGGCGTACTATCAGCCGATCCGCGACGTCGTCAGCGGTCGTGTCGTCGCGTTCGAGGCGCTGCTGCGCTGGAACCATCCGCAGCGCGGCCTGATCGCGCCGATGAACTTCATTCCGCTGGCCGAGGAGACCGGACTGATCATCCAGCTCGGCGAGTTCGTGCTGCGCTCCGCCTGCACCGACGCGGCCACCTGGCCCGACGATGTCGACGTTGCGGTCAACCTGTCGCCGGTGCAGTTCAAGAATCCGAACCTGATCGCATCCGTGACTGAGGCGCTGGTCGCTTCCGGACTCGACGCTCGCCGCCTCGAGCTCGAGATCACCGAATCCGTGCTGCTCCAGAACAGCGAGGCGACGCTGGCCACGCTGCACGACCTCCGCGCCATGGGCGTACGCATCTCGCTCGACGATTTCGGCACCGGCTATTCATCGCTGAGTTATCTGCGCAGCTTCCCCTTCGACAAGATCAAGATCGACCGCTCGTTCGTGTCGGAACTCGCGACGCGCGAGGATTCCATGGCGATCATCCGCGCCGTGACCGGGCTGGGCCGGAGCCTCGGCATCGTCACCACGGCAGAGGGGGTCGAGAACGATGCGCAGCTCGAGCTGCTCCGGCGCGAAGGCTGCACCCAGGCGCAGGGCTATCTGTTCAGCAAGCCGCGGCCCGCTGCCGATGTCGCGATCATGCTGGACCGACCGCCGTTGCGCGCGACCGCCTGAGGTTAGCCGCGGCGCAGTGCGAAATGCGCGCCGCAGAACGCCATCACGGCACCGAGGCCCAGCGCGGCAATTCCGGCCAGCACGCCCGAGACCGTCGGCACCGGGCTCGGCGCCGAGGCCACCTGGCCCGCGCCCGCAAGCAGCAGCACGCCGACCGCGATCAGGAACTGCCGCATCCGTCGCGGAATCTGGCCCGAGACGGCGCTCTGCATCAGGGTCGCCGTGAAATATCCGCCGGAGAAGCCGACGGAGGCGATCAACCACCAGGCGATCGCCGCGCCCGCCGGTATGAACACGTGGGTGTCCGAGTGCCAGAGGCCGCCGAGGTCGAGCCCGTAGCGGGCGCCCAGCATGTGCACGGCGAGCGCGAGCAGCACGCCGGAGATCACGGCTGCGCCGAGAATCAGGCGGCGCGGAAAAAAAATCGTCTCAGCCATGTCTCGCTTGTAGGATGGGGCAGGGCGCTCACGCAAGCGGATCGCAGACTGGATCGCCCGGATTGGATTGATTGTGAAGATGCAGGATTCGGGAGCTGAGGCGGCTTCGGGAGCGAGCTATGCTTACAAGGCGTCGTTGATCGGCTCGGCGCATCGCTTCGAGCTGACGGAGGAGGGGCTGTCCTGGCATATCGGCGGCCGCAGCTCGCTGTGGCGTTATGACGAGATCAGTGCAATCCGGCTGTCGTTCCGCCCGGTGTCGATGCAGCAGCACCGCTTTCGCGCCGATGTCAGCCACTCCAATGGCGGCCGCATCAGGATTCTGTCGACGAGCTGGCAGAGCGCGGCGCTGATGGCACCGCAGGACAATGGTTTTCGCGATTTCATCGTGGCGCTGCACGCGCGCATGGCGCAGGCCGGCAGCCGCGCCGAGTTGACCGCGGGCCTTGGCCGCAGGACCTATTTGGCGATGCTGGCTTTTCTTGCGGTGCTTGCAGTGGCGATGACTGGGCTCCTGATCCGCGCGCTCGCGATCGGCGAATTTGCCGGCGCGCTGTTCATCATCGGCTTTGCCGCGCTGTTCGCCTGGCAGGTCGGCGGCTTCGTCCGGCGCAACCAGCCGCGGAGCTACAGTTTCGATCGCGTGCCGAGGGCCTTGCTGCCTTAAATGGCCGTGTTGCCCTGGACGGCGCGTTACTCCGTCGAGTCGAAATCCTCTTCCTTGGTGCCGAGCAGCGACGCGATCGTGCGCAGGCCGGAATCGAGCTGCTCGAACGTGGGCGGGGCGAGCGCGAGCCGCACTGCGTTCGGTGCGTGGCCATGGGCGATCGCGAAGGTCGAGGACGGTGTCAGCGCGATGCCACGCCGGGCTGCCGCGGCGACGAATGTCTGCGAGCGCCAGTGTGCCGGCAGCGTGAGCCAGAGGTGATAGGAGCGTGGATCGGCGGAGAGCTGGTAGCCGGCGAGCAGCCTTGCTGCGGTCTGCTGGCGGCGCGCGGCGTCGATGCGTTTCAGCCGCGTCAGCTCGGCGACGGTGCCGTCTGCCATCAGCCGCTGCCCGGATGCGAGCGCATGGCCTGACGCAATCCAGCCGCCGGTGCGGACCGCGCTCATCACGCTCTCACGCAATCGCGGCGGCGCGACGAGGATGCCGAGCGCGAGGCCCGGCGCGACCTTCTTGGACAGGCTGTCGATCACGATGCAGCGGTCGGGGCCGAGCGCGGCCAGCGGGGTGTCGTCGGCCAAGAAGCCGTAGACGGCATCCTCGATGATGGTGAGATCGAGCTTCTCGGCAACGCGCATGATGTCGGCGCGCCGCGTCGCGTTCATGGTGACGCCGAGCGGGTTCTGGATGATGGGCTGGAGATACAGCGCCGACAGGTGTGCCTCGCGATGCGCCTTCTGGATGGCGTCGGGGCGCGCGCCGAATTCGTCCATCGGAATCGGCACCAGCGTCACGCCGAGCCGCGCGGCGATGCTCTTGACGTACGGATAGGTCAGCGCCTCGACGCCACAGCGGCCGCCGGTGGGAACGAGGGCTGCGAGGGCGGCCGCGAGCGACTGCTTGCCGTTCGCGGTGAAGACGATCCGCTCGGCCTGCGGCGCGAAATCCTTGCGCGCGAGATAGGCGGCGGCTGCATTGCGCGCGCTCTTGGTGCCGGTGCTGGTGGAGACGCGCAGCGCGGATTCGAGCGCGTCGACGCGTTCGAGACCGGCAAGGCTCTTGGCGATCATCGCCCATTGCTGCGGCAGCAGCGGGTAATTGACCTCGAAATCAATCCGCGCGTCGCGCGGCTCGCTCAGCGCCTCGACCTCCCGCCTGATGGCGCCGGAGATGAAGGTGCCTCGGCCGACCTCGCCGACGACGAGGCCGCGGCGGAGCAACTCCGTATAAACCCGGCTCGCGGTCGAGACCGCGATGCCACGGTCATAGGCAAAATTACGCTGCGGCGGCAGCCGGTCGCCCGGCCTTAACGTGCCGTTAGAGATATCGAGAGCAATGGCATCGGCAAGCTTCACGTATTCGAACTTGGACATTATTGCACCGAGAGCAATGTTTCACTTGCTCCGAGTAGTGTACTGGAGCATTTAAGTTCCATCAAGCTTCACGATTGAGCCGAGGAGAGCGAGAGCAATCCGATGGCAAATGAGGTGCAGGCGCTCGGGCGTTTGCGCCAACGGCATCCGCTTCGCCGCGTGGACAACAGGCCGGAGAAGGACAATGACCACGATCTCGCAGACCGCCGGGCGGAGTTTACGCTCATCCTCGTCGGACGGATTTTTCCGCAAGCTGGCCAACGGCGCCTATGCGTTGTTCGACAGCCTGGAGCGCCGCTCCGCCGTCAAGACGTTGAACGACCTCGATGACCGCGCCTTGCGCGACATCGGGATCACGCGCAGCCAGATCGAGGATGCGGTCTACGGTCAGGCCAAAGCAGAACTGACGCGCTATCTGTAAGCGCTTCGCTCTTGTCCCGGACGCGCTGTGTCCGGGGCATGAGACTGAGTTTTCAGGCACACCTGCTTCAACATCGTCATGCGAGCGCAGCGAAGCCAATCCAGAATCACACCGCGGAAAGACTCTGGATTGCTTCGCTGCGCTCGCAATGACGGCATTTGTGGGTAGCACTGTCGCTCCTTAGCTCGTGCTTTCATCGTAGACACACCTTCGCCCTCTCGCGGCTTGGTTCGCCCGAGCTTTGCTTCATCGCCTTGCCCCCTTGAGAAAGAGGGCGCAGGGAAGACCGGGCGCCGGCTGGCACCCGCGGTCCACTGTGCGAAAGTTGCAGTAAGAAAATCTGCACAGCGGCATACAGGTGAAGCCAAAACGTCCGGCCTTCCCTGCGCAGCGGTTTGACGGCTTATGCCGAGCTCTCCCCGGGGAGCGATGCACTATTGCCCCCGTCGCCTTGCGGATGGCTGATGCTGCGTGCCCGGTCGGGCAGCGACATCACCACAAGACTTGACGCACAGACCCCGGGCGTCAGGACGACACGGTTTTGCCGTACGCGAGCCACACCGGTCGTGTGCGCGACGCCTACGCTCACGGTTGCCCGCCCTGCGAAGCCATTCGCGCCGATGTGGCCCAGCGTCCGCCGCCGTCCGGCCCGCGTTCGTGACGATCGCGATACGCCCCTCTTCCTTGGGCCGGGTTGCGGCGACACATACGCCGTTTCCGAATTTCGGTAAAGCGGAATATATTCGCGATCGGGAGTTGACCTGCAGTTTGGGTGTTTTGCCCGCCAGGCAACGCAAGATTTCGTAGCCCGGATGGAGCGCAGCGCAATCCGGGATTCCCTCCCTGGAGGCACTGGCCCCGGATTACGCTTCGCTCCATCCGGGCTAAACAGGTGCTCCGAGCTCAGTGCCTGACCACCAGCACCGAGCATTTTGCGTAGCGCACGACATGCCCGGCATTTGAGCCGAGGAAATAGGTCCGCATCGCCGGCCGGTGCGAGGTCATCACGATCAACTCGGCCTTCATGTGCACGGCTTCCTCCAGGATCTCGTGGTAGATGCCGCCCTGGCGCACCACGCTGGAGATGCGGGAAGGCTCGATGCCGGATTCGCGTGCGACGATGGCGAGGGCTTCTTCCGAGGTCTGGCGCTGCTGTTCGTCGAAATCGGCCGGCACGTATTCGGCCAGCATCACCGGCGTCATCGGCAGCACGTTGAGCAGGCGCACCACGCCGCTCCAGGTCTGCGACAGCGTTGCCGCGGTCGCGATCGCCGGCTTGGCCAGATCGGTGTCGGCGAGGTCGATGGGCACGAGGATGGACTTGAACATCTGCGCCTCCAATCTTGCGGTCAGGAAGTTTTGGCTGGATCAACCGGTCGAGACGGCGCCTTGGGCGTCTCATTCCGATCGAAGCAGCCACAAGCTAACGAAGCAGCTTTGGGCTGACGAACTGCACCAGTTTGCCGCGGCGGTAGGCCACGTCGTCCCAATCCTTGACGTCAAAATCGAAGATCGCAAGCCCCGCGGTGGGCAGATTGTCGGCGAGCGCCTTGGCGGCGGCCGGATCGCCGACACCCGTCAGCATCAAGGCGGCCTCGTGCATGCCCGGATTGTGGCCGATCAGCAGCAACTGCTTCGGGTCGGCCGGGACGGTCGCGGTGCGAATGGTCTCGAGGATCTGCGCAGGATCGGCGCCATAGAGTTCCGGCAGGACCTCGACCTGCGGCGCCGCGACGCGGTCCTTCATCGCCTCCCAGGCGATGTCCCAGGTCTGCCGGGCCCGGACGGCATGCGACACCAGCACGGTCTCGGGAAAGGGCGGATGGGCGGCGATCCAGTCGCCGAGCTGCGCGGCATCCCGGCGGCCGCGGTCGTCGAGACGCCGATCCTGGTCACGGCCGCTCGGCGCGTCGGTCTCGGTCTTGGCGTGACGCAGCAGCAGCAAACGGCGCATGGCATTCTCGAATCGTTACACGACCAGGATAATCTACAGGCGCTGGTCGGGGACAAGGTGACAAGCGGCCGCTCAGTCCTTTAAGAAACGACATGAGCGAGACTTTCACAAGCGTGTCCCAGGAAGAAGCCGGCTTTCGCGACCGGGCGCGGCTGTCGTTCGACCTCGATGCGGACATTTGCGTCATCGGGGCCGGGCTTGCCGGACTCTCCATCGCGCTGGAGGCGGCCCGGCTCGGGGCCAGCGTCGCGGTGCTCGAGGGCCGCCATGTCGGCTGGAACGCCTCCGGCAACCAGCTCGGCACCGTGATGCCCGGCTTCGCGCTGCCGCTCGCCGAGCTGATCGAGCGCATCGGCTTCGAGGACGCGCGGGAATTGTGGACGCTGTCGAAAGAGGGCGCCGAGTTCGTCCGGGCCAACGCCACCGAAGAGAACATGCCGGGGATCGGCCCGAGCGACGGCGTGCTGGAGGTCTCCAACGTCGATGCCGGCGACCGGCTGATCAGCCGGTTGCAGATGCTCACCGAGGATTTCGACACCGAGGTCGAGGGCTGGCAGGCCGATCGCGTCCGCGAGGTGCTCAAGACCGATCACTACTTCCACGGCGTGTATTATCCGAGGGCGTTCCAGGTCGACGGGCGCAAATATGTGCACGGCCTCGCGGCGCTGGCGCGGCGGGCAGGGGCGCGCATCTTCGAGGATACGCCGGTCGTCAGCATCGATCATTCCGGTATCCGCAAGCGCATCGTCACGCCCTCGGCGCGGCTGCGCGCCACCCACATCGTGCTTGCCGGCAACATCCATCTCGGGGCGCCGTTGCGGCGCCTCTCGGAAACGCTGCTGCCGGTCTGGCGCTATGCCGGCATCACCGCGCCGCTCGGCGAGCGCGTGCACGAGATCATGTCCTTCAGGGGATCGGTGATGGATTCCGACGGCGTCGATCATTTCCGGATCGTCGATGGCGACCGCCTGATGTGGGAGAGCCCGGAGACCACCTGGGCGGCACGCCCGCAACGCTTTGCGGGCGCCGTCAGGCGGCGGGTTCGGTCCATCTTCCCCCAACTCGGCAATGTCGAAATCACCGAAACCTTCGGCGGCGCCACCGGCCAGACCGTGCATGGCATGCCGCAGATCGGCCAGTTGCGCAAAGGCCTGTGGGTGGCCAGCGGGTTCGGCCGCCAGGGCATGAACACCTCGGCCATGGCCGGGCAGATGATCGCGCGCAGCATCCTGTGGGGCGACGAGCGCTGGAAGCTGTTCTCGCCGTTCGAGCTGGTCTGGGCTGGGGGAACGACGGGCCGGGTTGCCGGCCAATTGGTCGGAATCTGGGGCAGGGCGAGTTCCGCTGCCGCAGGCTCGCTCGCGCGCTATCGTGAACGTGCCAGGATCAAGGACCGGCAACGCGAGACGCGCCTCGCCGAAGCCAACCGGGCCGCCGGCACCGGTCCGCGCCGGCCGCCGTCAGGCGTCAGGCCGCGGCTTGCCCAGCCGAAAACTGCGTCCGAAGCCATCGAACGAGCCTCGGAACCAGGCTCGCGCGACGACAGCGTCTCGCACGAGACCCGAGAAAAATCCCGCCCGGAAGTGTAACGTCGGCCGTGAGAGCCCGTATCTCAGGGCATGGACGCTCCCTCATGGAGAATGAGATGTTTGACCGCCGCATCCTGTTGACGACTGTCGCCGGCCTGTTTGGCCTCGCGGCCTTCCGCTGGCTCAGAGCATCGCCCGCGGAGGCTGGAGAGAAAGCCGCACAGCAATTCGAGATCGAGAAGACGGACGCCGAATGGCGTGCCCAGCTCACGCCGCAGCAATATGAGATCCTGCGCAAGGAGGGCACCGAGCGGCCGGGCTCCAGCCCGCTGCTCAAGGAGCACCGCAAGGGCGTCTTCGCCTGCGCCGGCTGCGACCTGCCGCTGTTCGCTTCCGAGACCAAATTCGAGAGCGGCACGGGCTGGCCGAGTTTCTACCAGCCGATCGAGGGCAATGTCGGCAAGACCGAGGATCGCACCTTTGGCATGCTCCGCACCGAGGTGCATTGCCGGCGCTGCGGCGGCCATCTCGGGCACGTGTTCGACGACGGTCCGAAGCCGACCGGATTGCGCTACTGCATCGACGGTTTCGGGCTGGTCTTCCACCCCGCGGCTGCATCCGCAACGTAGGCCTTTCTCCTCGTCATTCCGGGGCGGTCCGCAGGACCGAACCCGGAATGACGAGGTTTCGGATTCGATGCTGACGCATCGCTCCGGAACGACAATCGTCCCGGCAATTGTTGCCGGTCCCGGCAATTGTGCCCCGGTCATCAGACCGGGGCTTTTTCGTCAAGCCATTGATTTCCTGAGAAAACCCGCATTGGCATAGCCCTTGCGACAGTCTCCTCCGACTGCGGCCATGGTCGACCGGCCGCCGAGATCGGATCTGGAGACAAAGTTATGGGTATCTTCGATGCAATGAACACCTCGGTGGGTGGCCTGCAGGCGCAGTCCTACGCGCTGCAGAACATTTCCGGCAACATCGCGAACTCATCCACCACCGGTTACAAGGGCATCGGGACCAGCTTCGTCGATCTCATTCCGGACGCCTCAGTGCCGAGCAAGCAGGTCGCCGGCGGCGTGACCGCCAATGCCAAGGCCACCATCACCACGCAAGGCACGATCTCGGGCTCCACCGTCGCCACCAACATGGCGATCACCGGCGATGGCTTCTTCTCGATCCAGAAGGCAACCGGCATCGTCGACAACTCGCCGGTGTTCAGCGGCGTCACCTATTACACGCGGCGCGGCGACTTCCAGCTCAACGCCAACGGCAATCTGGTCAACGGCGCCGGCTATTACCTGATGGGCGTCACGGTCGACCCGAAGACCGGCAACCCGCAAGGCAACGTTGCGACGGTCCTGAAATTCCAGAACAACTTCATCCCGGCACAGGCGACGACCTCGATCCAGTACGCGGCGAACCTGCCGACCCAGCCGAACACCGTCGCGAGCACGACTGCGGCGACCAAGACGCTGCTCGCGGCTGGCGGAATCAATCCGTCGGACTTCCAGGCCAACCCCTTGCCGGTGGGCACACCGCCCGCGCCCTATACCAGCGCGACGGTGTCCGGCGCAGCCGCCACGGGCAACATCCGCTCGGCCTATTCGTCGACGACGGGGACGGGCACGGTCCCGCTCCAGAACAACTCGTCCGCGGTGGCATCGGGCACCACTTCGCTCGACAACGCCGTGGGCACGCATCTCGCCTCCAGCATCCTCACAGCGCTGAGCGGCCAGACGCTGACCATCAACGGCAACACAATTACCTTCGACGGCAGCACCACCGTCGCGACGGTCGGCAGCAACACCACGATTGGTCTCGGCGCGGGCACGACGGCGACCGTGGCCAGCATCCTGAACGCGATCCAGACGGCCGGCGGTGCCGGTGTCACGGCCTCGCTCTCCGCCAGCGGCAATATCCAGATCTCGACGGGTACCGGCACCGACGTGGCGGTCAACAGCGGCACCGCAGCCACGGCACTCGGCATCAGCAGCGTGGCGCGCGGCGGCAACGTGCTGTCCTCGCCCTCGATCACAGGTGCCACGGTGCTGAGCGGCGCGGCAACGGCCGGTGGCGCCGAGGTGCTCTCGTCCGGCTTTTCGGCAGGCCCGCCCGCCGACACCATCACCGTCAACGGTCAGACGCTGACCTTTGTGGCCTCGGGCGCCACCGGTCCGAACCAGATCAACATCACCGACAACATCACGACCCTGCTCGGCAAGATCGACGCTCTCTCCGGCGCGTCGGGGTCGTCGATCAGCAGCGGCGGCGTCATCACGCTGAACACCGGCACCGTCTCCAATCTGTCGGTAGCCAGCTCCAACAGTGCGGCCTTCGCCGCGCTCGGCTTCACCTCGACCATCAGCAAGAATCGTGACGGCGGCGGCACCGCCGGCACCGGCGGCGTCATCGGCAACGACATCGCGACCTTCACCAAGGAATCGATCAGCGGTGGCGCGGTGACCGCCTACAACGCCGCCGGCACGCCGGTGAACCTGCAATTGCGCTGGGCCAAGACCGACAGCGCCTCGCTCGGCGCCGGCCATGCCGATACCTGGAACATGTTCTACCAGACCGACCCGAATGCGACCGGTTCGACGGTCGGCTGGGTCAACACCGGCCAGGCCTTCACCTTTGCCTCCGACGGCTCACTGACCTCGCCGAGCGGCTCGGGCATCACCATCAACAACGTCAGCGTCAGCGGGCAGTCGCTCGGCTCGGTGTCCTTCAACATCTCCTCGGGCGGGCTGACGCAATATGCCAGCACCAGCGGCGCGGTGACCATCAACACCATCACCCAGAACGGCTACGCCGCGGGTCAGCTCCGCTCGGTCGCCGTCAACAACAACGGTCTCGTGGTCGGCACCTTCTCCAACGGCCAGAACCTCGACCTCGCACAGGTCTCGTTGTCGCACTTCAACGGCACCAATTATCTCAAGGCGATCGACGGCGGCGCTTACGCTTCGACCGAGCAGTCGGGGCCCGCGATCGACGGCGCGTCGGGCACCATCAGCGGCTCGTCGCTGGAAGGCTCCAACACCGACATCGCCGACGAATTTACCAAGCTGATCGTGACCCAGCAGGCCTATTCGGCCAACACCAAGGTGATCACGACCGCGAATTCGATGGTGCAGGACCTCTTGAACGTGTTGCGCTGATCGCGCGTGACGTAACCAAAGGCGGCAAGTCAACATGGGTTTGAGTTCAGCCCTCGCCAGTGCGATGAGCGGTCTGCGTGCCAATCAGGCTGCGCTCTCGATCGTTTCCTCGAACGTCGCCAACTCGCAGACGCCGGGTTACGTCGTCCAGACGCCGAATCAGATCGAGGTCACCACCGGCGACTTCGGCTCGACGGTGATGACGACCGGCGTCAGCCGCGAGCTCGACACCTATGTGCAGAACCAGCTTCGCACCGAGACCGGCGGCAGCGGCTACGCCGACCAGATGGCCAACATCCTGAAGCAGCTTCAGAATGTCTATGGCACGCCCGGCAACAGCGGTACGCTTGAAAATGCGCTGAACAGTTTCACCACGGCGCTGCAGGCGCTGTCGACCAACGCGGGCTCGTCGTCGGCGCAGACGGTTGCGCTCGGCGCGGCGCAGACACTGGCGCAGCAGCTCAACCTCGCCACCAAGGGAATCCAGTCGCTGCGCTCCAACGTCGAGCAGGATCTCGGCAATTCGGCGCTAGCCGCCAACGCTGCGATGCAGCAGGTCGCCGACATCAACGGCAGGCTCCAGGGCCTGTCGGCAAACGACCCCTCGGCCGCGACGCTGATGGACCAGCGCGACCAGGCCATCAACACGCTGTCGAAATATGTCGACGTCCACGTCACCACCGACGGGTCCAATCAGGCCAACATCTACACCACCACCGGCATCCAGCTGGTCGGCGCCGGGCTGGCCTCGCAATTCACCTTTGCGTCCGCCGGCGCGCTGTCGGCGACCTCGCTCTACAACATCGATCCGGCCAAATCCGGCGTCGGCGCGTTCAACATCAGGCTCCCGAACGGATCCTCGGTCGACGTCATCGCCAACAGCGTGGTGTCTTCGGGCCAGATCGCGGCCGATCTGAAGCTGCGCGATCAGACGCTGGTGCAGGCGCAGAACCAGATCGACCAGTTCGCCGCGACAATGTCGAGCGCGCTGTCGGACAAGACCACGGCCGGCAGCACGGTCACCGGCCCGCCGGCCGGCTTCGATCTCGATCTTGCCGGGGCGGCGCCGGGCAACAGCGTCAACTTCACCTACACCGATACGACCACCAACACGAAGCGACAGGTCACGCTGGTCAACGTGACCGATCCGGCGGCGCTGCCGCTCCAGAACGCCACCAACGCCAATCCGATGCAGATCGGGGTGAACTTCTCCGGCGGCATGAGCGCGATCGCCTCGGCGCTCAACACCGCGCTTAACGGCTCGCATCTGTCGCTCGCCGCCGCGCCGTCGCCGGCGACGGCCACCACGTTGCGGGTGACCGACGACAACAGCGGCCTCACCAAGGTCAATTCGGCCTCGATCACCAAGACGATCTCGTCGCTGACCTCGGGTAATCCGCAACTGCCGCTGTTTACCGATGGCGGGCAGGCGCTCTACACCGGCGCGATCACGGCATCGGGTTCGCAGATGACCGGCCTTGCCGGGCGCATCGCCGTGAACACTCAGCTCGCCACCGACCCGACCAGGCTGTCGGTCTACAACACCTCGCCGGTGACGCCCACCGGCGACACCACGCGCTCGGACTATCTTTATTCGCAGCTCACCTCGGCGGTGTTCTCCTATTCGCCGCAATCCGGTCTGGGCTCGGCGAGCCAGCCCTTCACCGGCAGCGTCTCGAATTACCTCCAGCAGTTCCTGAGCATCCAGGGCAATGCCGCGACCCAGGCGACCCAGCTCCAGCAGGGCCAGAGCGTCGTGGTCTCGACGCTGCAGGCCAAGTTCAACTCGACCTCCAGCGTCAATCTGGACTCGGAGATGTCGAACCTGATCCAGCTCCAGAATGCCTATGCCGCCAACGCTCATGTCATGTCGGTGGTGCAGAGCATGATGAATACGTTGCTCCAGGCTCAAGTGTAACAAGTAACAGGGCTCTGAAACATGTCGATCAGCAGCATCAACTATTCCTCGTCGGTTCTCGGTTCGCAGATCCGCAACATCAACCAGCAGCTCACCGACCTGTCGACGCAGCTCTCGACCGGCAAGCTGTCGCAGAACTATTCCGGGATGGGCACCAACGAGGGGTTTGCGATCGCCGGGCGCGCGCAGCTCTCCAACATCGCCGCCTATACCGACACAATGACCAACGTCAACGTCAGCATCAACCTCGCCAATACCGCGCTGCAGTCGCTGACCACGATCCGCAACACGGTGCAGACGGGCTCGGCCAACACCGCGCAGGATCTCAACGTCAACGGCCAGACGGTTGCGCAGAACACCGCAGCCGCGCAATTCGGCTCGATGGTCGGCGTTCTCAACACGCAGTCCGGCAACCGCTATCTGTTCTCCGGAACCGCCTTCAACACGCCGTCGGTCGCGAATGCCGGCGACATCATCAACGGCACCACGACGCAGGCGGGCTTCAAGACCGTCATGGCGGAGCGCCAGGCCGCCGACCTCGGCGCTAACGGCATGGGCCGGCTGATGCTGGCGACGCCACAGCCGACGCCGAGCTCGGTAATGGTGTCCGAGGACGCCGCGGCATCGCCATTCGGCCTGAAGATTGCCGCGGTCTCCTCGACGCTGACCGGCGCGACGGTCACCGGCCCGAGCGGCTCGCCGGTGTCGTTCTCGGTGGACCTCAACGGCGTCAATCCGAACAATGGCGACAAGCTCAGCGTGCAGTTCACGCTGCCCGATGGCTCGACAGAGCAGATCGACCTGACGGCATCGACGGCGACGCCGACCCCGCTCGGCAGCTTTGCCATCGATGCAAGCGTCCCGGTCAACCCGAACAACACGGCGACGAACCTCAACACCGCGCTGAACACCGCGATCAAGAAGCTTGCCGGCACCTCGCTGGTGGCGGCCTCCGCCATCACCGCCGGCGACAATTTCTTCAACACCGACAGCTCGGCCATCGGGGTTGCCAAGACCAGCCAGGCGTCCGTGCCGATCAGCGGCACCACCGCGCTATCCGGCACCTCGCCCTCGGACTCGATTGCGCCGGGCTTCTCCGCCGGCGACACCCTGACCGTCAACGGCACCACGATCAGCTTCGTCACTTCGGGGGCGACCGGCAACCAGCTGAATATCGGCGACAGCATCCAGGCCCTGATGAGCAAGATCGACGCCGTCACGGGCACCTCGCGGCCGTCTACCATTCACGGCGGCTCGATCACGATCAACACCGACGATGCGGCGAGCCTGAACATCACGAGCTCGAATACGGGCGCTCTCGCCTCGCTCGGTTTCAGCTCGACGCCGATCACCGCCACGCAACCGCCGCTACGCGTCGGCTCGTCGCCCGCGAGCTCGGCGACCACGCTGGTCAACGGCTCGGCTACCACCGTGAAATGGTACCTGGGCAATGACGGCCCCGGCTCGCCGCGCTCCACCGCGATGGCCCGGGTCGACGATTCCGTCACGGTGCAGTATGGCGCGCAGGCCAACGAGGACGCGATCCGCAAGGAGCTGCAGGCGGTCGCCGTGTTCGGGACGTTCTCGACCTCGCCGACCGGGCAGTATTCGGGCGGGCAGGTCGCCGCGCTGAGCCTGCGGGTGACGCAGGCCCTGACGAAGCAGCCCGGCCAGCAGCGCATCGAGGACATCCAGACCGACATCGCAATGGCCCAGAACACCATGAAGGGCGCAAGCTCGCGCCAGACCCAGGCCAAGGCGCAGCTCCAGACCATCATCGACCAGGCGGAATCGGCCCCGCCGGACCAGGTTGCGAGCGAGATCCTGGCGCTCCAGAATGCCCTCCAGGCGTCCTACCAGGTGACCTCGAACCTCTCGCAGCTCTCGCTCGTCAAGTTCCTGTAAGCCGGGCGTTAAGGCGCCGTTAACCATGCCTCTTTACCTCTTGGTGAGGATTGCAGCGGGGCGGAGCTGACGATGTCGGAGAAGATGAAACTGGTGGTGGCCACGCCATGTTTCGGCGGGCAGGTGACGAGCATCTATGCGAGCTCGATCTTCGCGCTTCAGCGCGCCGTGCACGGCATGGCCAATCTCGAGCTCAAAGTGCTGCTGCGCGACGGCGATGCGCTGATCACACGCGCGCGGGCCAATCTGGCGGCGATGTTCCTGGACGATCCAGAGGCGACGCATTTCCTGTTCATCGACGCCGACATCGGCTTCAAGCCGGAGCAGGTGTTCCGGCTGATCGAGTGCGGCGCGGACGTCGTCGCCGGCTGCTATCCGATCAAGCGGATCAACTGGGACAAGGCCGCGCGGGCGATCCAGTCCGGCCGCGCCGACGTGCCGGCCGCATCGCTCGACTACGTGCTCGAGATCGAGGACCCCGACCGCATCGTGGTGGTGAACGGCTTCACCCGCGTGCGCTACGCCGGCACCGGCTTCCTGATGATCCGGCGCTCCGTGCTGGAGACGATGTGCCGCCATCCGGACTACGCGGCCTTGCAATTCTTCCGCGAGCATTCGCACGATACGCTGGCGGCGAGCCTGAACCGGTTTGCCTTGTTCGAATGCATGATCGATCCGGCGACCGGCACCTATCTGTCCGAGGACTTCGCCTTCTGCAAGCGCTGGACCGACATCGGCGGCGAGATCTGGGCCGACATCGAGAGCTCGCTCGATCACGTCGGACCGTCGGTGTTCCACGGCGACATCACCTCGCAATTCGCACCGGCGCCCGCGGCGGCGGCCGATGCGGCGTGAGCCTTTCGGGATGAGCGCCGGCGCATCCCGTCTGTCAGCCAGCGAGCGCGCCTCCGACGGCGGCTCGCGCTATCGCCTGCGCGATCTCTTCACACCGCTGGATACGCTGCTCGCCTCCGGCGGAGATCCGCGGCTGGCGCTCGATGCGAACGACCGTGTCAACGCCTATGGTTGCGCGGCTTCGCCGGAGCCGGAGCTCTGGAATTTCGCCTCCGCGACCGCGTCGACGATCTCGCCGATGGCCTACGACCGCGCCGCGTTGGCGCGCGAAGAGCTGATGCACAAATGCCTGTTCGACGAGGTCGAAATCGCCTTCGATGCCCGCTGCGAGGACATGCGCGAGGAGCTGCGCGGCCACCTTGCGCTCTCGTCGCGCATCGACGTCGTGTTCTCGCCGTCCGGCACGGACTCCCAGCTTCACGCGCTGTTCGTGGCGCGCGCGGTGCTCGGCGGGGCGCCGGTGACGATCGTGGTCGGCGCCGACCAGACCGGAAGCGGGACGCCGCATACCGCACGCGGCCACCATTTCAGCACGATGACGGCAGGCGGCATTGCCGTGCGCAAGGACGGCGCGGTGACGGGGCTCGCCGGCGATAGCATTGCGGTGCCGCTGATCGACATGGCGACCGGCATTGCGATGCGCACGGACGCCGATGCCGCGGTGCTGCGCGCGGTCGAGACCAGCCTCACGCAAGGCCGCCGCGTTTTGTTGCAGATCATGGATTCGTCAAAACTCGGTTGGCGTGCCCCGAGCGAGGCCTGTCTCGACGAGATCGCGCGGCGCTGGCCGCGCAAGGTTCAAATCGTCGTCGATGCCTGTCAGGCGCGGCTCGGCCGCCGGCGGCTGCGCGCCTATCTCGACCGTGGTTACATGGTGCTGATGACCGGCTCGAAGTTTTTCGGCGGCCCCGCCTTCAGCGGTGCGCTGCTGCTGCCGAAAGGCCTGTCGCGCTCGATCGACCGGATGGGTGCGATCGCGCCCGGCATCTTCGACTATGCCGGCCGCTGCGACTGGCCGGTGGCGTGGACGACGCTACGCTCGCGCTTCGAGCGCCGGCCGAATTTCGGTCAATGGCTGCGCTGGGAGGCCGCGCTGGCCGAGATCGGCAGCTACTACGCCGTGCCCGGGGCTTTCCGCGCCAGGATGCTGGCCGAGCTTGCAGCCGGCATCGACAGCATGATCGCGTTGTCGCCGTCACTTCGTGCCGTTCCAGCCGCAATCGAGAAGTCAGGCGCGGACGACGAGGAATTCGCGCAAGCCACGATCTTTCCGTTCACGCTGCTGCGCGGCGGCAAGCCGGTCTCGATCGCCGAGACCAGCGCCGTGCATCGGGCGCTGGCGCGCGACATGGCCGAGGAGATCAGCGACAGCGCGGCGGATCGGCAAGTGGCCGCCCAGCGCTGTCTCGTCGGCCAGCCGGTCAGACTTGAGCGGCAGGACGGTGCGCCGCAGGTCGTGTTGCGCCTCTGCGTCGGCGCACGATTGGTGACCGAAGCCTGGTCGCCGGATCCAATGCAGGCGCAACGCAATGTGCAACACGTTCTCGATCGCATCGCCCATGTGCTGGTGAAGATCGAGCTGTTGCTTGACCGTGGCGCGGTCACGGCCGTGCCGGCAAAGTCCGCGTTCGAGGTGTGAGATGCAACATCCAGTTTCCGCGCAGAGCGGCGTGACCGCGCCGAACCATGCCGACCGCATCGGCTTTGCGCAGTTGACGCGTCGCGCCTTCGAGGGCGGCGACCTGCATCCATTGCGCGAGCGGCTGCTGGCGCGGATCGAGGAAGGGACGGCGGAGGCTGGCGAAGGCCTCGATCTCTCGCTGATTGCCCAGCTTCTCGGCGAGAAGGAGGCCGGTTTGGTGATCCAGACCGAAGTGCTCTCCTTCCACCAATTGTTTCGTACGCCTTGCGCTGCTGCAAAACCCCGGCTGCGCGTGCTCGCGCTCGCCGCCGATATCGACATGGGCGGCAACACGCCGATCGACTTCCTGCTCGAAGACTCCGACATCGAGCTGTTGACGCTCTATGTGGTCAAGGGCATCGGCCTGCCGGAGACTCTGCCCGAGCACGACGTCGCCATCGTGATCGCATCCGATTCCGAGGAGTGCCGGGAGGCGCTCGCGCTGATCGAGAAGGCTGCGCCACACTGGCCGAGGCCGCTGCTCAATCGTCCCGATCTCATCGGCAATCTCGATCGCGACAAGCTGTATCGTCTGCTGGCGGGCGTACCCGGTCTCGACATTCCAGTGACCGCCCCCACGACGCGCGCGCAATTGTCGGAGCTTTCGCAAGGCAAGATCGTTTGCGAGGAGATCACGGGCGAACTGCGCTTTCCGATGATCGTGAGGCCGCGCGGCACGCATGCCGGCGTCGGACTTGCCAAGGTCGACGACGCGGCGGCGCTCGCAGCCTATCTTGCCGAGCGGCAAGAGCAGGACTTCTTCGTCGCGCGCTTCGTCGACTATGCGAGCCCCGACGGGCTCTACCGCAAATATCGTCTCGCCATGGTCGACGGCAAACCCTACGCCTGCCACATGGCGATCGCCGATCGCTGGGACATCTGGTATCTCAACGCCTTCATGGCGTTCAGCGAGGAGAAGCGGGCCGAGGAAGCCGTCTTCATGCTCGACTTCGACCAAGCGTTCGCGGCGCGCCACAAAATCGCGCTGGACGAAATGAGCAGGCGCGTCGGCCTCGATTACTTCATCGTCGATTGCGCCGAGAACCAGAACCGCGAGCTCCTGGTCTTCGAAGCCGACAACACCGCCGTCGTGCACAACATGGATCCGCCGGCCGTGTTTCCATACAAGCCGCCGCAGATGCGCAAGATCTTCGCGGCGTTCACGGCGATGCTGTCGCGGCATGTGCGAGCGGGCGAGGAGAGCGCAGCATGAACGAGATCATCCGTAACACGCAAAGCTCCGTCACGCACACTTCGCTCGATCCGCAGGACTGGAGCGAGTTTCGCGCGCTCGCCCATCGCATGCTCGACGAGACGGTCGACAGCATCGCCAACGTTCGCGCGCGTCCGGTGTGGCAGCCGATCCCCGAGGGCGTCCGCGCGGGATTCAAGGCCGACGTACCGCGCGAGGCGAGCGATCTCGCCGACGTCTATCGCGACTTCTCCGAACACGTCGCGCCCTATGCGACCGGGAACGTCCATCCCGGTTTCATGGGCTGGGTGCATGGCGGCGGGACCGCGGTCGGCATGGTCGCGGAAATGCTCGCGGCGGCCCTCAACGCCAATCTCGGCGGCCGCGACCACATGCCGATCGAGGTCGAGCGCCAGATCGTCGACTGGATGCGCAGCCTGTTCGCCTTCCCGGAAAGCGCGAGCGGTATCTTCGTCACTGGCACGTCGATGGCGAATCTGATGGCGGTGCTGGTGGCACGTACGAGCGCGCTCGGCACGCTGGCGCGGCAGTACGGCATCGGCAATGACGGTGCGCTTCTCACCGCCTATACATCGCAGGCCGCGCATGGCTGTGTCTCGAGGGCGATGGACATCGCCGGGCTCGGTACCGATGCGCTGCGCAAGATCGACGTCGATGCCGGTCATCGCATGGACGTTGCCGCGCTACGTGCGCAGATCGCGATCGATCGCGAGGTCGGCTTCAAGCCGTTCCTCGTCGTCGCATCCGCCGGTACGGTCGATATCGGCGCGATCGACGATCTCCGCGCGATCGCGCAGCTGTGCCGCGAGGAAGGAATCTGGTTTCACGTCGACGGCGCCTTCGGTGCGCTCGCGATCCTGTCGCCCGAGCTTGCGCCGCTGCTCGGCGGCATCGAGCTTGCGGATTCCATTGCGCTCGATTTCCACAAATGGGGACAGGTGCCTTACGACGCCGGCTTCCTGATGGTGCGCGACGGCGAGCAGCATCGGAAAGCCTTTGCGCAGCCCGCGGCCTATCTGCGCCGCGAGGCGAGGGGGCTTGCGGCCGGCGCGATCTGGCCCTGCGATCTCGGCCCCGATCTGTCGCGCGGCTTCCGTGCGCTGAAGACGTGGTTCACGCTGAAGACGTTCGGTACCGATCGGCTTGGTGCGGTGATCGCGCGAAGCTGTGCGCTGGCGAAATATCTGGAGACACGCGTTCTCGCGGAGCCGCGGCTGGAATTGCTGGCCCCGGTCAATCTCAACATCGTCTGCTTCCGCTATCGCGCTGCCGACGAGGTCAATCGCGAGATCGTCGCCGACATCCAGGAGTCCGGGATCGCGGCGCCATCGAGCACGACGCTGGACAACAGGTTTGCGATCCGCGCCGCGATCGTCAATCACCGTACCGAAGAGACCGACATCGATGCGCTGATCGCAGCGGTGCTGGAGTTCGGCGGACGACGGAGCGGGGGAGTGATCGAGGTCGAGGCGCCGCCGCTCGCGGCACCATAGCTCGATGCATGTCTGAAACGACAACGGCCCCGGACGATCCGGGGCCGTTTTCATTCGTATGGCTGGTCGTTCGTCCGGCCCGGTCGTTCGCCCGGCGTGGGCCCGCGAACGCGTGGGATCAGGCGGCGGTGCTGACGTCGTTCTGGCCCGCTTCCGTCTTGGGATGCGTGGCCTCGAACTGGCTCCGTAACTTCTCTTCATAGGCGATCAGCTTGCGGGCATCCTTCAGCGCGCGATAGAGGTCGCCGTTGAGGATGTTGTTGTTGATGCCTTCGATGATCGGCCAGGAGCTCGGCACCGCGGTGACGATGTCGCGCACCAGGTTGAAATAGGTGCCGTGCTGGGTCTGCGGATCCGGCGAGATGTACATGAGCTGGACCGCCAGATAGACGAGCTTGGCGGGCGAGTCGGCGGTCTCCGGCGTGAGGATGTCGCGCTCGCGCAGGATCGGCACGTTGTCGCCGTCGATCAGAAGGCGGGCGCGCTGGTCGGTGTTGGTTATCACGCAGTTGCCGACGATGATGCGTTCGTGCGGTCTGAGCTCGACCTTGAGGGCCATGCCTGTTCTCCATCAACGCTTTCGTAACCGAGCGTGTGTTGCGGCGGATCAGGGCGCAATACTCCATCAAGACTAGTTAACGAGTTGTAAATCCCGGTCATTGCCGCGAAAAAACTCAATTATATCAACGTCGAAATCACCCGGCGGAGCGGCGTCACGGGCCTGCATATCGGCCGAATCGCACGGCGACTCAGCAAAAGTGCCCATTTCATTTCATGTTTCGTTAGAGGACTCCGCCCCACGGTCCGCCGGTCGCTGGGTCACTCGATCCATGCAGACGCGTAACAGTAAGCGTTGTTTACCAGAAAGGTAACACCCAATGTCCGGTATCGTTCTCTCCTCCTCGGTTCGTCAGAACCTCCTCTCCCTCCAGTCCACCGCTGATCTTCTCGCCACCACGCAGAACCGTCTGTCGACCGGCAAGAGCGTCAATTCGGCCCTGGACAATCCCACCAACTTCTTCACGGCACAGTCGCTCGACAACCGCGCCAGCGACATCAACAATCTGCTCGACGGCATCGCCAACGGCGTGCAGGTGCTGCA
>NZ_JBVVPB010000032.1:0-67815 GCF_055807435.1 Bradyrhizobium sp. Ken51
AACCGGTCTCGTCGCTGCACTCGGACCCGCGTGCCCCTTCGGGTCGCTATGCTCACGCTCTCCGGGTGCCATTTTCCCTTGAGGCGATGCGCCCTGGCGCACGCCTGGTCGGGCCTGCGGCCCTAGGTAGATCAACGCACTTCCCATGAACACCGATGGGAGGCGGGCTGCGTCGCAGATTTCGCATTCTCTCACTTGGAGGCGTGAGAGTCAGAGTGTCGCGTGGTTTTGCCGTGACGGGTTATGGGCTGCGAGAGAGGCTCGCGGCGCCCGTCGCGGAGATCCGCGATGTCCAGACACCATCCTCGGGGGCGCACCGGTGAGGACCGGGCAAAGCTTTATGACGACATCACCAACAAGATCATCGCCGAACTGGAGGCTGGCCGAGTGCCATGGGTGCAGCCTTGGGGTACCGCGGCTGCGAAGGCGTCCTTGGCCATGCCGAGAAGCGTCGCTACCGGCCGCCAATACAGCGGAATCAATGTTCTGATTCTCTGGGGAGCAGCCATTGAGCGCGCATTCACAGGTCAGAGCTGGCTTACATTCCGTCAGGCGCTGTCGCTCGGTGGTCACGTCCGCAAGGGCGAGCGCGGCACGACCGTCGTCTATGCCGACCGCTTTGTGCCGGTCGACGAAAAACGCCGCGCGAGCGAGAGCGGTGACGAAGCGCAGGCCATTCCGTTCCTCGAGCGCTTCACGGTCTTTAACAGTGATCAATGCGACGGCTTGCCTCCAGAGATCGCAACAACGGCGCCGCCTCCGCCGCCAGGCCTGATCGAGCCGCAGGTCGAATACCTGATCAAGGCGACCGGCATCGATTTCCGCATCGGCGGCAACCGCGCCTTCTATGCGCCGACGGAAGATTATGTGCAGGTGCCGCCCCCCCAAGCCTATTTCGAACCGATTAATTGGCATCGAACGGCCCTGCACGAATTGGCGCATGCCAGTGGCCATCCATCGCGTCTCAACCGCGACTTGTCTGGCAGCTACGGTACCAGGAAGTACGCCTTTGAGGAGTTGGTTGCGGAAATCTCGTCTGCGTTCGGTTGCGCCTCGCTCGGTATCGTGCCGACGGTGCGGCACGCCGATTATATTGGCTCGTGGCTTGACGTGTTGCGAGAGGATAGTCGCGCGATCGTGCGAGCTGCTTCGCAGGCCAGCAAGGTTGCGGATTATCTCCTTGGCTTCCTGCCGGAAGTGACTGTCGACATGACGACCGAGAGAGCGGAGCAGGAGGTGGCGTGAGTTTCTCACCTGTTGCCTCGAACAAGAGAGTGAGAGGGGAGCGGCGGTTTTCGCGACGGGTTGGAGGCCGAGAGAGAGGCTCCCGGCCGCCCGTCGTGGAGAATCGATATGACGAAGGCTGTCCAAAAGATCACGCTGTCCCCCTCACGTGACATTCCGTTCAACAAGCTGGTCCTGAGCCAGTCCAACGTCCGGCATGTCAAGGCGGGCATTTCCATCGAGCAGCTCGCCGAAAGCATCGCGCAACGTACCCTCCTGCAAAGTCTCAACGTGCGGGCGGTCGTGGGCGCCGAAGGCAATGAGACCGGCATGTTCGAGGTGCCGGCCGGCGGCCGGCGTTATCGCGCACTGGAACTTCTCGTCAGGCAGAAGCGCATGGCAAAGGCGCAGGTAGTTCCTTGTGTCGTGCGAGAGGGGGGCATCGCCGAGGACGATTCGCTTGCAGAGAATGACGAACGGGTAGGGCTGCACCCGCTCGATCAGTTCCGAGCATTCCAGACCTTGAGTGGCTCCGGATTATCCGACGAGGATATCGCTGCTCCGCATTTCGTGACACCAGCCGTCGTGAAGCAACGACTCCGGCTGGCGTCCGTGTCGCCAAAGCTGCACGACGTCTATGCCGAAGACGGCATGACCCTCGAGCAGCTCATGGCCTTCTCTGTTACAGCCGACCACGCCAGGCAGGAGCAGGTCTGGGACAACGTCAGCCGATCCGGCTATGACGAACCGTATCAGATCCGGCGAATGCTCACGGAAAATACCGTGCGTGCGTCCGATCGCCGCGTTCAGTTCATTGGACTGGATGCTTACGAGCAGGCTGGCGGCGGCGTTTTGCGGGATCTGTTCGAGCATGATGATGGCGGCTGGCTCCAGGACGTTGCTTTGCTCGACCGTCTCGTGACAGAAAAGCTCAAAGCCGAAGCCGAGACGATTGCAGCCGAAGGCTGGACGTGGATTTCGCTCGCCGTCGAATTCCCCTACGGCCACACGGATGGGCTGCGGGAGCTGGAAGGCAAACCTGTCGATCTCTCCCCGGAGGAGTTGGCGACCATCGACGCCCTAAACGCGGAGCAAGCCAAGCTTGAATCCGATTATCAGGATGCCGACGAGTTGCCCGAAGAGGTGGATCAGCGTCTCGGCGAAATCGAGACGGCACTGATCGCGTTCGAGGACCGGCCGATGATTTACGATCCGGCCGAGATCGCCCGCGCTGGCGTCTTCGTCAGCATCGATTCCGAAGGGCGCCTCTCGGTCGATCGGGGCTACGTCCGGCCGGAGGACGATTTGTCGGAAACCGAGCCCGATGTCGGGCAGGGCGCCGATACACTGTCAATCGAGGGGAAGGCGGCTGGCCCTTCCGTCCAGCGCACGGTCATCGCGTTGGCTGGCGGCGCTACTGATACCGAAGACGAGGACGAGGACGCGACCAACCGCTGCCGGATCGCCTGATCACGGAGCTGACAGCCCATCGCACGCTGGCATTGCGGGATGCGCTGGCGGAAAATCCTGCAATTGCGTTCCAGGCGGTGCTGCACAACTTCGTGCTGACGGCCTTTTACCGGTTCGCATCGACCGGAAGCTGCCTTGAGATCGGCCTTCGCACGCCGACCTTTCCGGCTCAAGCGCCTGGCTTGAGGGAAAGCGCGTCCGCGAAGGCCGTTGAGGCGCGGCATGAGTCCTGGAAAGTACGATTGCCGGACAGCGAGAACGATCTTTGGGATGCGCTCACAGTCCTCGACGGCGCCGCACAGGCATCCCTGTTCGCCCACTGCGCGTCATTTGCGGTCAACGCCGTCTATGAGCCGGCCAGCCGCTACAATCAGGGCCGCGTCTCCGCCCACGGCGTCCCCACCCGGCTCGACCAAGCTGATGTTCTGGCACGTGCGGTCGGCCTCGACATGGTTCAGGCCGGGTGGAAGGCCTCCATCGACAACTATCTCGGCCGGGTCACCAAGCCTCGCATTCTGGAGGCAGTGCGGGAAGCCAAGGGCGAGTGGTCTGCGCAGTTGATCGACCACCTGAAGAAGGCGGACATGGCCAAGGAGGCTGAGCGTCTGCTCGATGGTTCGGGCTGGTTGCCGGAGCCGCTGCGTCTGGTCGATCCCGATGCGGCGTCAGGGGAGCAGGAGAGTGAAGCGGGCCCGCTGCCCGAATTTCTCGGTGAGGAGGAGGATCGGGACAACGCGAGCGACGATGATCCGCAACAGCTCGACGCAGCTGAGTGACGTCTAGAACGGGATGGCTCCCGCCGTCCCACAGTTGTTCGGGGACCGGTGTGCCGCACCGGTCCCCGTTCATATGGGCGAGCGCCGAGAGGGAGAGCCGGGCCGGGAAGGGTTTGAGCCGTCGGGTCTGAAGGAGAGCGCCTGATGGTTCGATCCATTCCTGCTCTCCGAGAGAAATCCTGTCATGACCGAATCTCTCGCCGGCGGCACTGCCGCTGCGCAGCTCTCGATGCGCGCCGCTGCAACTCTCACCTCCGCCGCCGTCAGGGCCGCGCGACAGCTCGTAATTGATCTCGAGCGCGGCCGTCGCATCGATGCCGCTGTCCTGCGCGGTGCCATGGAAGCTGCCTTCGGCGCTTCCGACGCCTCTGGCGTCTGGAACTGGAAGACCGCCTATGATGTGTGTGAGGCGGCAACCGTTCTGTTCCTTCGCAAGTTTGGCTCGGCTATCCGCGTCAAAGCCGGCTCGACCGCCGCGATGCTGCCGATGCTCGCGAGAATCGCGCGCTGTCTGCCGACCCACACGCGGCGCTCCGAGGACAGCCAGGCCCTTCAACAATTCTCGGCACCGATCCCGCTTGGGCTCGCCGCATGCGCCACGGCCGGCATCACGATGTCCGACTGGGTTCTGGAGCCGTCCGCGGGGACCGGCTTGCTCGCCATCTTTGCCGAACTCGCCGGCGGCGGCTTGGTATTGAACGAGCTGGCCGAGACCCGCGCAGAATTGCTCGACCAATTGTTTCCCAACGTTAAGGTCACGCGGTTCGACGCCGCCCAGACCGATGATTACCTCGATGCGAGTGTCGTACCGAGCGTCGTCTTGATGAACCCGCCGTTCTCGGCATTGGCGAACGTCGATCGGCGGATGGCGGACGCGGCTCTCCGGCATATCGCATCAGCCTTGGCACGTCTTTGCGACGGTGGGCGTCTCGTCGCCATCACCGGCGCAAGCCTCGCGCCGGACAATCCGGCATGGCGAGACGCCTTCGTTCGCCTCCAGCAACGCGGGCGGGTCGTGTTTTCTGCCGCAATCGATGGTGTGGTCTACGCGAAACACGGAACGCAGACCGACACACGACTGCTTGTGATCGACAAGCAGCCCGCCGCAGACCCGAAAGTCTTTCCCTCTTCACTGGGCATGGCGAGCGATGTCGCCACCTTGCTTGAACGGGTGACCCAGCATGTGCCTCCGAGGCTGCCTGTTGTCGCGCCGGTCGTGGTCGACGTCATCATGCGCCCTGCGATATCACGATCCGTCGGCGCTTCTGCGCCACGCCCATCGTCTACTTCGAGCGGTGCAGCGCCAGAAGGCGTAGAACTGATCTACGAGACGGTCGAACGGTCGCCGCCCGAAGGCGCTCGATTGACCGACGCGCTTTACGAGGAATACGCACTGCAGGCGATCCGTATTCCGGACGCGCATGCGCATCCGACCAAACTCGTGCAGTCCGCCGCGATGGCCTCGGTCGCGCCGTCGAAGCCGTCTTACCGGCCACATCTGCCGGCCATTGTCACGGCGGTTGGCATCCTGTCCGACGCCCAGCTTGAGAGCGTCATCTATGCCGGCGAGGCGCATTCCGACTTTCTTGCGGGCTCCTGGACCGTGGATGCGACCTTTGATGTTGTGGCGGCCGCACGCGACGATGCAGAAAATGCTGTCCGCTTTCGCCGCGGCTGGTTCTTGGGCGATGGCACCGGTGCGGGCAAGGGGCGGCAGGTCGCTGGCATCCTTGTTGACAATTGGCTGAAGGGCCGCCGCCGTGCCGTCTGGATCAGTAAATCCGACAAGCTGATCGAAGACGCGCAGCGCGACTGGTCCGCCCTCGGCATGGAGCGGCTACTCGTGACGCCGCTGTCACGTTTCCGGCAGGGCACACCGATCCGGCTCGCCGAAGGCGTCCTATTCACCACCTACGCTACGCTGCGCACCGACGAGCGTGGCGAAAAGCTTTCACGCGTTGGGCAAATCGTCGAATGGTTGGGCTCCGACTTCGACGGAGTGATCGTCTTCGACGAGAGCCACGCGATGCAGAACGCGGCAGGCCAGAAGGGCGAGCGCGGCGACCAGGCGGCCTGTCAGCAGGGGCGTGCCGGGCTGAGGCTCCAGCACGCGTTGCCGAATGCCCGCGTCGTCTACGTCTCGGCGACCGGTGCCACGACGGTCCACAATCTCGCCTACGCCCAGCGGTTGGGATTGTGGGGCGGCACCGATTTCCCATTCGCTACCCGTGCCGAGTTCGTCGAGGCAATCGAGGAGGGCGGCGTCGCGGCGATGGAGGTGCTCGCGCGCGACCTCAAGGCGCTCGGTCTCTACGCGGCGAGGTCTCTATCTTACGAGGGCGTCGCGTACGAGCTCATTGAGCACCAGCTCACCCTCGAACAGGTTCGCATCTATGACGCCTACGCCGGCGCGTTCAGCGTTATCCATAACAATCTCGACGCCGCGATGCGGGCCGCGAATATCACGGGCGAGACCGGTACGCTGAACGGCCAGGCCAAATCGGCCGCGCGATCTGCCTTCGAGAGTGCCAAGCAGCGCTTTTTTGGTCACCTCCTGACCTCAATGAAGACGCCGTCGCTGATCCGCTCGATCGAGTGCGATCTCGACGCCGGCCATGCCGCCGTCATCCAGATTGTCTCGACGGGCGAGGCGCTGATGGAGCGAAGGTTCGCCGAGATCCCGACCGAGGAGTGGGGTGACGTCCAGGTCGACATCACCCCACGCGAATATGTCCTCGATTATCTCGCCCATTCCTTTCCGGTGCAGCTCTACGAGCCGTTCACCGACCAGGAGGGCAACCTCTGCTCCCGGCCCGCTTATCGCGACGGCCAACCGGTCGAGAGCCGGGAGGCCGTCGCCCGCCGCGACCGTCTGATCGAGAAGCTCGCCTCGCTCCCGCCGGTGCCTGGGGCGCTGGATCAAATCGTGCAGCGCTTCGGCACCGATATGGTCGCCGAAGTGACCGGCCGCTCGCGCCGCATCATTCGCAAGGGCGACCGGCTGGTCGTCGAAAACCGGGCCGCTTCGGCCAACCTCGCCGAGACGTCGGCCTTCATGGATGACGTTAAGCGGATTCTCGTGTTCTCGGACGCGGGCGGCACGGGCAGGAGCTACCATGCCGAGCTATCGGCGCGGAATCGCCGTCTGCGGGTCCACTATTTGCTCGAGCCCGGCTGGAAGGCGGACGCCGCGATCCAGGGGCTCGGCCGCACCAACCGGACCAACCAGGCGCAGCCGCCGCTTTTTCGTCCGATTGCCACCGACGTGAAGGCCGAAAAGCGCTTTCTCAGCACCATTGCCCGCCGGCTCGACACGTTGGGAGCGATCACGCGCGGCCAACGTCAGACCGGAGGGCAGGGTCTGTTCCGGCCCGAGGACAATCTCGAAAGCCAGTACGGCCGCGACGCTTTGCGTCAGCTCTACACGCTGCTCGCCCGCGGCAAGGTCGAGGGCTGCTCGCTGGAGCGGTTTGAGGATGCGACCGGCCTGAAGCTGACGGATGCCAATGGTCTCAGGGATGACCTGCCGCCGATCACGACGTTCCTGAACCGGTTGCTGGCGCTCACGATCGAGCTTCAGAACATCCTGTTCACCGTCTTCGAGCAGCTCCTGACGGCTCGGATCGAAGGCGCGGTTGCCTCGGGCACCTATGACGTCGGGCTGGAAACGCTCCGCGCCGAGAGCTTTGTCGTCACCGACCGGCGCACGATTTACGTTCATCCCGGCACTGGCGCCGAATCCCGGCTTCTCACGATCACCCAGCGCCAGCGTAATCATCCAGTCAGCTTGGATGATGCTCTTGGTCGTCTTTCCGATCGTGCCGCCGTCCGACTGATCAATGAGCGCTCGGGCCGTGCCGCCGTACAGATCCCAGCTCCGAGCTTCATGCTTGATGACGGCGAGATCGAGCGGCGCGTCCGCCTGATCCGGCCGATGGAGCAGCACAGCATCCCCCTGAATATGATGGCGGAGAGCCACTGGATCGAAGCGGATCGCGAACGTTTTGCTACGGCCTGGCTGGCGGAGCTTGCCGAAGTCCCCGAGTTCACGGAAAGCACGATCCACCTCGTGGCGGGCTTGCTGTTGTCCATCTGGAAGCGGCTGCCGAACGAATCGACTCGGGTCTATCGGCTTCAGACCGACGCGGGCGAGCGCATCATCGGCCGCAAGGTCTCGACTACCTGGGTGGCGAACGCCCTTGCGGCTGACGCGCCGGCGTTGACGCCGGACGCTGCCTTTGCCGCGCTCATGGAGGGACGGACCGTCCTCGAGCTTGCGGAAGGGCTCCAACTTCGCCGCGTCCGCGTAATGGGCGTTTACCGCATCGAACTGTCTGGGTTCAACGACACGATGCGCGACCGCTTGCGGGCATACGGCCTCTTCGGCGAGATCATTTCCTGGAAGCTGCGCATGTTCGTGCCCACGGACGCGAGCGGCGTCGAGATCCTGGCGAAGGTGCTCGACGGCTATCCCGTCGCGCGCATCAGCGAGCGGGAGGCCGCGTGATGTCCCGCGATGCCTCTGAGTTGGCACGCCGCCTCGCGCGCGAGGCCGAGGCGGTGTGCCGACATTATCTCTCCAATGGCAAGCGGGCGGGGCGGTACTGGCTGGTCGGCGACGTCCACAACACCCCGGGTCGCTCGTTATTTGTGCGGCTCCAGGACTCGCCGAGGGGGCCGGCGGGCAAGTGGACCGATGCCGCAACAGGAGGCCATGGCGATCTCCTCGACATCATCCGCGAAAGTCTGGCCTTGCGAGACTTTCGTGACGTTGCCGAAGAGGCGAGGCGCTTTCTCAAACTTCCACGTTCTGAGCAGCAACCCGCACCGAGACCTCTTCCCTCAGTCGTACCGCCCGGATCGCAGCAAGCTGCTCGTCGGCTCTTTGCGATATCTGGTCCGATCAAGGGGACAGTGGCTGAAACGTACTTGCAGCGTCGCGGCATAGCCCGAGTGCACCATGGTGGCAGTCTGCGTTTCCATCCGCGCTGCTACTATCGGCCCGATGAACACCTGCCGACCGAGACCTGGCCCGCGATGATCGCCCGCGTCACGGATCTCGATGATCGGATTACCGGCGTGCACCGCACATGGCTCGATCCGGATGGCTTTGATCGTGTTCGACTCGGCAAGGCTCCGATCGATACCCCACGACGCGCTATGGGCGATCTTCTCGGCAACGCCGTTCGGTTCGGCGTGGTGGACGACGTGCTCGCTGCCGGCGAGGGTATCGAAACGATGCTTTCGTTGCGTTCCGTGCTGCCGAGCATGCCGATGGCGGCTGCGCTATCGGCCAATCACCTCTCTGCCATGTTGCTGCCGTCTGGCCTGCGCCGGCTCTACATCGCGCGCGACGCCGATGCCGCCGGCGATGCAGTGCAGGCTATTCTCAGCCAGCGCGCAGCAGACGCCGGCATCGAAGCGATCACGTTGTCGCCGCGGTTGGGCGACTTCAACGAAGATCTGCATGTATTCGGCCTCGATTCCCTACGGGCAGCATTGCGGCTTCAGCTCGTGCCAGAGGACGTCGTTCGCTTCCTGCATTCGTCGAGGGCCGTCGCAGAATAGCTTTCGGTGTGCGATCGATGCTGCCAGGTCGGTCATAGGCGAGGCAAATACCGGAAGAGGACGCGACCTCGGCCTTCTGGAGGGCGATCGGACGGCAAGCGGCCCGGGCCGGCAATGGCTGCGTCCGGCTATTTTCCGCCGCGCGCCAACGATAAGGCAAATTAGCCATCTGACCGCGCGCTTTGCATCGCAAAGCAAAATAGCCGGCCTCCGCCATCCTCCGCTGCCGCTTCGGCCCTTTCGGGTGCTGGCCCGTTCCGCCCACCGTCAGAGGATCGCCACGAAGGCCGCGATGGTCGCGGCCGATCCGGCAAAGGACCTCTTCTCATGACCGACCATGACGACATCGAACGGCCGCACGCCACATCTCCAACCGACCACGTCCTCACCGAACTACAGCTCTTCGGCTATCGTCCCTTCGACCAGCTCGATCCAAGACCGCTCCCGGAGGGCAAGATGATCGTCGGCGCCGTGGTCGATATCTTTGACGCCCTTGTTGCGACCTTGAACGACACGCGGCTTGAGCCGGACCTTGACGATCTGCTCTGGTCGACCGTCAATCTGTTCCATCGTGCCGTTGACCGCATCGAACGGCAGCTCGACGACAACGAGCAAATGCAGCACAAGAGCCAGCGCGAGCAGAACGGCTCGGAAGTGCGATCGGTCGAACTCGAGCGCCTGACTGCCGAAGGCATCACGCTGATTGAGCGCCGCAATTGCCTGGAGCTCTTCCGGGATCAGGCCATCGAGCAATTTGAGGTCCACACCGGCTCAGCTTGGCGTCCGCGGTCGGGATCATTGGTCAATCACCGAACGCTCACCGCGGCAATGATCGACTCCCGTGACTTCATCGCAGCAAAACGTCGCGCCGAGACTGAGGTCATGTTGCCGCCGGGGCCGAAGATCGCACTCACTGGCGGGCTCGATTTCAACGACCATCATCTGATCTGGGATCGCCTCGACAAGGTTCATGCCAAGCATCCCGACATGGTACTCCTGCATGGCGGATCTCCGAAGGGTGCGGAACTGATCGCCTCGAAATGGGCGACCAATCGCAAGGTGCCTCAGATCGCCTTCAAGCCCGACTGGACGAAGCATGTCAAGGCAGCACCCTTCAAGCGCAACGATGCACTGCTCGAGCTCCTGCCGATCGGCGTCATGCATTTCCCGGGCACGGGAATCCAGGACAACCTCGCCGACAAGGCGAAGCGGCTCGGCATCCCCGTCTGGAGGTTCGGCGGCGCGTGAGCGCCGTCGTTCTTGACATCGAGACAACCAAGCCGGAGTTGCACGCCGCAACTCCGCCTCGTTTCGATTTTACGTCCGAAGCCGCGCCGTGGTGGTGGTGGAAGGCGCGACCGGTACATCTATGCACATGGAGCCACCACCATGCTCGCGCTTGGGCTTGTTCTCAACACACTCGGCATTGGCTTGTTTTGCTGGGCGATCCTTGCGCTCGCGGTGTATGCCCTGCCGTTTTTCGTCGCACTTAATGTCGGGATATTGGCATTTCGTGATGGCGCGGGCGTCTTCGGCGCACTGCTTATCGGAATTGCTTCTGGCGCGCTGACGCTTGCCGCTGGTCAGGTCGCCGTCGCGGTCAGTCGGGTCCGCACCTTGCGCATCGCGATCGCAGCCGCATTCGCCGTCCCTGCGGCTATCGCTGGCTATCATGTGATGTTCGGCCTGTCGCGGATCGGGTGCCTTCGCTGGCTTGGCGCGAGGCCTTCGCTTGCGGAGGTGCGGTTTGCATTGGAGCCACGGCATGGACGCGCTTGACCGTTTTCGCGGAGACCCGCCCGTTGGAGTCGGCTGGCGTGGTGGAGAAGATGCCGCAACCAGTTCTCACAGCCGCGCCGCATGAGCGATGATGCTTCGTGGCCATCATCGAGCAAGGTCGCACAGGGCGCCACGTTGAACGAGGGGTCGTCGAGCTTGAGCGAGAAGTAACAGCGCTTCTCCTCGGAGCGCTTTAAAAGAGCACTACCAATCTCTGTCTGGCCCACATAGCTGCGGTGGAGCGGTGCGCCGCGCTCGATCATTCGTTCCGGGACGATACCGCCCTTTGCGGCAGATTGTTTCTCTTTCTGCGCCGAACCGTACCGGCCTCTGTTCAGCACAACCGAGATTCGCCAAGTCTTCTCCTTAAGATTGCGGTTCAGCACGCGGACCACGTGGCCTCTTTGATGGCTTGATCTGGCCGAAGACCCGGCTGCGCCTCGATCGTCTGAGCCGCAACGCCGTTGATGCGACTTTCTTCCCCTGGGCTTTGCCCATTCCTCGCGAGACAAGAAAGTCGCCACAACGACGTCCTCCGCTGCGCTGCGGCCCGCGAGCGGGTGCGTCGCCGATCGTCTTCGGCCTCTAGATCGCCATCGAGGCCGCGGTGGTCGCGGGCTCGAAACACAACAGGAGAAGTGACATGGCTAACATCGGTTCTTTCAAGAAAGTCGGCAACGATTTCCAGGGCGAGATCATCACCCTGAGCCTGCAGGCCAAAGGCGTCCGCATCGTCGCCGAGACCAACCGCTCCAACGACAACGCTCCCAGCCACCGCATCTATGTAGGCCGGGCGGAGATCGGGGCAGCGTGGTCGAAGCGCTCCGAAGAGGGACGCGACTACCTCTCGCTCAAGCTCGACGACCCCTCGTTCAACGCACCAATCTACGCGAACCTGTTCGATGAGGAAGGTGGCGAAGGCTACACCTTGCTCTGGTCGCGGCCCCGCAAGAACGGCGACTAAGATCGCTCCACCAAGCCCCGCCCGGTCCGCCGGGCGGGGCTTCCTAAACTCCTACCCAGTCCGCGCATCGACTGACAGGCCGTTGCGCCATTGTGCTAGGTTTGATTGCTGCGCAGCTGACGGGCAACTACATTTGATGAGAGGCCGGTGCGTCATCTCTGAGGCGCGATTTGCGAAGGTGCCGGGTCTCGTTTGGCCGAATCAACTCACTTTCGCCTGGCAGGCTTCGATCGCTCGTTTCGAGCCTCTTCGTCCGGGAGGACGAGATCAACGTGGCTAATGCCCAACGTGCTGGCGAGTTCAAACAAGGTTACTACGGTTGGATTGCGGCGCCCACGTTCCAGGTCACTGATATACTGTTGGGTGAAACCGGACTTTTCGGCGAATTTCTCCTGCGTGAAGCGCTTCTGCTTCCGCAATCTTGCGAAATTTCGGCCGACCAACTTGCGCATGTCCATTAGCGCAAATTGCTTCTTTACATACTATGAGGTTTATCTCCTATAGTATGTAATTCTCGGTCCTCGCTGGCCGGCCGGCCCGGAATGGGGCTAAAATTGGACGCTTAAACAAAATCGGCCGTTCAGAGAGGTTAGAATCATTCGCTGTTTGCTGGGATGGTCATGACGAAGCCGCAGCTAGATCCTGATGTCGCCGATGTCGCGCCGCATGAGCCGGTGCTGACGACCTATGACGAGCAGCATCTCGTGACGTATTGGCGACTTCTTGATGCCGAAGCCGATGGCGCAGATTGGAAAGAGGTGACCCGGATCGTGTTGCACATCGACCCGGATCGCGAACCAGCTCGCGCCCGCAATGCGTTTGATAGTCATCTGGCCCGCGCAAAATGGATGGCAGACCACGGCTACCGCGACTTGCTTCGCGGCGGCGCGCCTAAATAGAAAAATCTGTCATGAAGAATTCGAACCCGAGAACAGATTTCCCCGCTGACGCGTGATCGCCTGCATGCATCACGCAATGCATAATTGGCGACTTCCGGAGCAATCCCAAGCTTCATAGACATTGCGCCACAATCGTCTTAAAGCAGGGGATCACAGCAATGTCCGAGTTCGACTGGCGCTCACCAGAGGCGTATCAGCACGCTATCAAGTCGGGCGAGATGGCGGATTTTGCCTGGGAGTCACTGCGGCGCAGCTCCAACTATCGAGCTTCCTATCGTGAAAATCGATCGCAGATGACTTCCGAATTCCGAAGGAGATGGGGCGTCTGCTTTCGCCCATGACCCGCAGGGGTCCTTTCACCAACAGACAATCTTCTGGGCACCTGAGGCGCTGCCGACGGTGGTGCCGGTCGTTCGCAGCGCGTCCGGCTCAAAAGCGGTCGGCGCGGGGCTACAGCTTGCCGACCTTTCATCGGGCGCCATCCGACAGGCATCTGACGGCTGGCATGCCGTATTGCGCCTTCAAGGAGCACAACATCATCTCTGGCTGAAAGAGGCGCCGCAGTTTGGTATCTCTTATGCGGCCGAACTGCCGCTCGATGCGGACTTTGAGATCCGCGCCCACGCCTCACATCGGCTGTGGCGCGCAATCAACGGCCGCCCGCCGGGACCTCCCCTTCATCAGCTTTCGGCGCAGCGGCGCGAACGACTCGTCTTGGTGCTGCGAGCGCTCGATGGACACATGGAGGGTGCTTCCTATCGCCTCATCGCCGAGGTGCTGTTCGGCCGAAAACGCATCCCTGAGCGCGCCTGGAAAACCCACGAATTGCGCAGCCGGACGATCCGCCTGGTGCAGGCTGGCTTGGCTCTGATGCGTGGCGGCTATCGCGCATTGCTACGTCCCTCATCTCGCAAGGAGTAGAGCAGGGGTGCCGAAAATCATCGCTCGATCTTCGGCATCCCCCTAAGCACGCTCACTGCGCCATCGTGACCGTCGACGCGCGGGCCGAGCCGGCCGCGCTCCAGACGACCACGGAGCCTCGCAAATGCCCGATCCGAGCGCCGGCCTGCCGCCGCGATACCTGCGCACGCCCGAGGCGGCGCGCTTTCTCGGACTGTCCGGCCGCACCCTGGAAAAGCACCGCACCTATGGGACAGGCCCGACCTACCGCAAGCTCGGTGGTCGCGTTGTGTATGCGATCGAGGACCTGAAGGCGTGGGTTGACCGCGGCGCCAAAACGTCCACCAGCGATCCCGGCACAGGCACGGTCCTGCCCGCGAAACGGCACACACCCGTTCCGTATGCCGGCAAGGAGCGGCGCTGACCCATGCCGGACAGCAACTCCACTGCAAGCAGCAGGCGCCGATCAGAGCGCGACCAGCTCGATCTGTTTCGCGCCCTCCCTGGCGATCTGGCGCCACGGGACGCGCAAGACCTGATGGCGTATCCGTTCTTTTCGCTGGCAAAGTCGAGGCGCATTGTTCCCATCGATTTCCGCGCAGGCACCATCACCATTCGTGTCGAAGCCGTGCCGGAACATGGCATGGCGACGATCTGGGACGCGGACGTTCTGATCTGGGCTGCCTCGCAGATTGTCGAAGCCCGTGATGCCGGCCTGAAAACGTCCCGCCTGATGGCAGCGACCCCTTACGAGATCCTGACCTTCGTCGGCCGCGGCACCAGCGTGCGCGACTACGACCGCCTAAAGGCCGCGCTCGACCGGCTGCAATCGACCACTGTGATGACATCGATCCGGCAGCCGAGCGAACGCCGGCGGCATCGCTTCTCCTGGATCAACGAATGGAAAGAGACAGCCGATCTGCACGGGCACGCCCGTGGAATCGAGCTGATCCTGCCCGATTGGTTCTACACGGGCGTTCTCGATGAAGCGCTCGTGCTGACGATTGACCGCGCCTATTTCGATCTGACCGGTGGATTGGAGCGCTGGCTCTATCGCCTCGTCCGCAAGCACGGCGGCCGTCAGAATGGCGGTTGGAGCTTCGATCTCGTGCACTTGCATGCGATGTCCGGGAGCCTGTCGCCGTTTAAACACTTTGCCTACGACCTGCGTCAGATCGTCCGTCGTCAGACATTGCCAGGCTATCGGCTCACCATCACGCATCATCCGAATGGCGCAGAGCGATTGAATTTCGCTCCAGTCCCCATCGGTCCGTTGAGCAAGCGACTGCTCAAGCGCGGTCTCGTTTTTCCTGCTGGGGATAAGCTGTGAATTCGCTCGTGCTAACAGGGACCAGAACCCTCGTGCCATCGGGGACCCGATGTTCGTGCTATCGGGGACCGGAATCAGAGCTAAGGTTCTGCAGCGTCAAGACTTCCTGCTCCCGTAACTTTACTAACGTACTGACACTAACTTCTTGTTGTGAATCAGTGCGTTGTGAACAAGTCGGTCGTGCGTGCAACGAGCATGCGTCATGCGCTTATGCTGTCACGCGCAAGACCGTCCTGCAATGCGAATCTGTTCTCCAAGATGCGCGCGCGTACGCGATCGCGCGCAAAATTGCGCGATCACCAGCATCGGCAGCGCCGCATCACGATCGTCGCTTTCCCTTGCGGCAGTTCGCTCGTCGAGGAGAACTCGCGAACGTCCGTGGTTGGCCCGACGGCCACCACATGCCGGCAGCTGGAGAATGGGCGGTCAGGCTAACCAGTGTCGTGCATACTGGCCTCACAGCTCTGCATGAGGCCGCCGGCAAGAAAAGTTGCTATCTCACCCTGATCCCCGTCCCCTCGGGAGATGCCACTCCGCCGTGGCGGAAGGAGAAGGCGCGCGTGGAAGCGGCTGGGTCGCGGAGGCCATTAAGCCGCCGCAACGAGCCGGCCGCGCTTGCCGCCGGCGCCAAACCGGAACGTGGTGCCATCGATCCCGATCTTGTGCAGCAGCACGGTGAGCGCGCGCGCCCCTGTGGTCGCCGCGCGCTTCAGATCCTTCATCCTGGCCAGCCGCAGGCCCCACAGCCGCAGCTTAAAGTTCGTCGGAATGCGTGTGAGGATCGCGATCGCCGCCTCGTACAGCATCGCCCGCGTCAGCTCATCGCCGCATTTGGAGATGCTGCCGATCCGGTCGGCATGGCCGGATTGATAGCGCCGCGGCGTCAGCCCGAAATGGGCGCCGACATTGGTCGACTTCTTGAATCCCGGCGGGTCATCGACGATGGCGCGAAACGTCAGCGCCACGCGGTGCAGTTTTGCCAACTGCTGGCGCATGGCGCTGCGGACGTCCAGCAGCGGCGCGACGAACGCTTCCAGGCCGACGCGCTTGAGATGAATTCCTCATTCTGCCAGCAACAGTTCGATCGCGTCCGGATCGGTGTCCGGCTTCGCCTCTCAGGCGACCTTGCCGTCGCCGTCGATGACACAAATGTTCGACGCCTCCAGCGACACGTCGAACCCTACATAGAAGTCCATCATGCGCCTCCGTTGCCGACTGCCGGAACGCACCGCGCGTTTCATTCGCGAATCGTTGCGATGCATCATCGTCGCAATGCGACCGGCAATGGGGCACCGGTCAGTACCCCGGCAAACCTGGAATCCTTCGGACTCCTTCTAACGAATTGGAGCACTCGGCTGCGATCCTTAACAGCAGCAGGAGCGTTGCAGCGCTTCGACAAGCCGATCATCGGCGCTTCATCACAATCGTTCTGCCGAAACCAAGGCGCTGACGTCGATGCGCTGGCGACAGCGTACCCGTTGGCATGTCCAACATTCCTCTCAAAACTATGGAGTGGCCAGGTGAGCGACCTCACAACTGTAGAACTCTTGTGGCTCGAGAAGCGGATCGAGAACCGAATCCGGTTCGGCAAGCCTGTATCGGAGAAGATCATTGACCGGCACCGCCGCATTCTCTCGTTTGTGCCCGGCAGCATCTTTGCGTTCGTGCGCTGGACCTCCAATGATTTCGGAACCATCCTGTCTCGCATCGACATTCTGCGCGCGATCACGCCGGGACAGCGGTATTCGACCGTGCCTTGGGTCAGCCCCGGCGGCGAAAGCCTGCTGCGACTGGCTGGCTGGCGAAAGGTCGAGCGCGTTCTCCAGTTGATCGACGCCGTGGAGTCACTCGGCATCGATCCAGCCGATGCGGCCCCTGAATACTGGCATCACGTCCACAACCGTCTTTCCGTCAACGAAACGCCACGACCTTATACGCGTGCGCGCCACCAGGGGTGGCTCCACCGCCGCAGGATGGTGTTCTGATGGGACGGCTAAGGATCATCCTTGCGATATCTGGAGCCACAACGCTCGCGCTTTGGCCGGTCACCGACACCTCACTATCGTACATCTGGAACGCTTCCGAAAGTGTGCCGATCGGCCTCTACCGTTTGCAAGGGACCGCACGATTGCACATCACTGAGCTCGTGGCCGTTCGGGCACCAGAACCGCTTGCGAGCTTCCTCGACTTCAACGGCTATTTGCCGAGCGGTCTTCCGATGCTCAAGCGCGTGCTGGCGTTGCCCGGACAAACCGTCTGCAGAACGGGACTCGCAATCGTCGTCGACGGCATCGACATGGGACAGGCACGCGAGCGCGACCGCCGTGGCAGGCCGTTGCCGGCCTGGCAGGGCTGCCGGGTCGTCGCTGAGGACCAAGTGTTTCTCATGAACTGGCAGTCGGCCGAATCCTTGGACGGCAGATATTTCGGACCGCTCCCGAGATCCGCCGTCATAGGGCAAGCGGTACCGGTGTGGACCAGGGAGGACTGACAAATGCCGGCATTTCTCCACTGGATTGCGGTTTCTCTATTCGACCGATCGCACCGTCATTCCTCCATCCCGGCCGAATTGTCGGCAATCGGCGCCCCTCGCCGCCGTCTCGCGCCGGCTCAGTGCCGGCCGGGAAGAGCTCTGTCCTTGGCGGCTGTCCGCGCATTGCTATCTCGAGCCGCTGCGTGCTTTTTGGCAATTCTGCTGACGTTCGGAGCGCCATCGGCCGGGAGAGCGGAGGTTGGATCGCGCGCACAAGCTGCGCGCTCTTCAAACCAGCTTCCAGGCCTGGCATATGCCGCGTTCGTGACCGAAGCCGCGCATCGGTTCGCGGTCCCGGAGCGTTGGATCCGTGCTGTCATGCAGGCCGAAAGCGGTGGTAATGCCCACTCCATGTCACCTCGGGGAGCGCTCGGGTTGATGCAAATCATGCCCGCGACCTGGGTCGAGCTTAGCGTTCGTTACGATCTCGGTATCGATCCGTTTGATCCTCACGACAACATCATGGCTGGGGCAGCGTACCTTCGCGAGATGCTCGATCGTTTCGGATCAGCAGGGTTTCTCGCAGCCTACAATGCTGGACCAAAACGGTACGAGGAGCACCTCCTGGCCACCGGTCGAGCGCTTCCGGATGAAACACAGATCTACATCGCTACACTCGCACCATTGATCGGTATTGAGCAGCGCAACAGCGGTGGTTCGGCTGCCAGACGCTTGGCGGCGTGGCAGCAAGCGCCACTCGTTATTGTGCGGTCCAAGAGCTTGTCGACTGACACAAACTCGGCATCCGGTGTCCGCACAATGAATTCGTCGAAAGCACCGCCTAGGGCGGGTGCAACTGCACTCGTCCCTCGCGCGACGGGCCTGTTTGTGCGGCGATCAGACCAGGTGCAGTCCCGATGATCGCAATCGCATTTCGTCGCATGATGTCGAAGCCAGTCGCAACTTTGAGAGTGGTGGGCAGAGAGCTGGGAGTGAGCGACCGGGGAGGGCAGGATAAAAGCCGCAAGGTGCGGCCGGTCGGTTGTCGGCGAAACTGCATCGATTTCAATGATCCGGAAAACATTGCGAATGGCCGACGCAACTTGCGATTTGCGGCAACTCACCGTTGTCGCTCGGTTTTCGACACGTTCCGGCGGGCAAGATGACCGGTAACGACGATTTCCGCATCCGCCCAGGCCGCATCCGTTCGACGCGCGCGCCTCGGACAAAGCCGTTCTTGGCGCAGGCGCTCAAGGCTGCTCAGAAGGCCGGCGGTCTCTCGCGGGGCAGCCTCAGCCGTGGCAGCAAGTTTGGGCGCGGTCGCGCGGCGAGCCTTGCAGCGACGCGGCTCCTCAACAACCGCGCGCGAACCGCCATGGTCAAGGCGCGGGTCGTGCGCCGGATGCGTTCGCCGGGCGCGCTGCGCGCGCATATCGGTTATCTCCAGCGCGACGGGGTCACCCGCGATGGGACACCGGGCAAGCTCTTTGACGCAGCGGGCGATGACGCCGACGGCCGCGCGTTCGCCGAGCGCTGCGAGGACGACCGGCATCACTTCCGCTTCATCGTCTCGCCCGACGATGCGGGTGAACTCGCCAATTTGCGCAGCTTCACGCGTGAGCTGATGGATCAGGCCTCTCGCGACCTCGGCACGCCCCTTGATTGGCTTGCGGTCGATCATTGGAACACCGAGCATCCGCACATCCATATTCTCGTGCGCGGCCGGGCCGATGATGGAAAAGACCTCGTCATCAGCCGCGACTATCTCGCAACTGGCTTGCGCGCCCGCGCTGGCGATCTCGTCACGCGCGAGCTTGGCCCGCGATCGGAACTCGAGATCCGCCAAGTCCTTGAAGCGGAGGTGACGGCCGAACGCTGGACCAGGCTTGACCGGGCGCTGGCTCGGGAAGCTGGCGCGGCGGACGGAGTGATTGATTTGAGGCCAGACCGGGATGCCGGGCGCGATCCGTTAGGGGGGATACGAATCGGGCGGATGCGGACGCTCGAGCGGCTCGGCTTGGCGGAGCCTGCGGGGCCTGCACGCTGGGTACTCCCCGGGGACGCGGAATCGCGTTTGCGTAACCTGGGCGAGCGCGGCGATATCATCAAGCGGCTTCACAAGAGCCTCGCGAAAGACGGCGCCGCGCGCGCACCATCATCCTGGGCGCTTGAAGCCGAACGCCACGGCGAGCCGATTGCCGGCCGTCTCCTCGCACGCGGCCACGATGACGAGCTGAAGGGCACGGCGTTTGCCATCGTCGACGGTGTCGACGGTCGCGTGCATCACCTGAAGCTTTCGGAGATAGAGGCGGCCGGCGATGGGCCGATCGGTGGGATTGTGGAGCTCCGGCGGTTCGAGGACGCGCGTGGCCGAACACGGATCGCGCTCGCGGTACGCTCCGAACTCGCCATTGACCAGCAGGTCGCAGCGGAAGGCGCGACGTGGCTCGACCGGCAGCTTGTGGCGCGCCAATCTGCCGATTTCTCGCGCGCCGGTTTTGGTGCCGAGGTGCGGCATGCGCTTGATCGGCGCATCGACGTGCTGGCAGGACAGGGGCTGGCACGTCGGGCGGGAGACAAGGTGATGCTCGGCCGCAACTTGATCGAGACACTCCGCCGCCGCGAACTCGAGGGGGTAGGCCGGCGTTTGGCCTCCGAGACGGGGCTGGCATACTTGCCTGCGGAGGCAGGCGAATCCGTTTCCGGAATCTATCGCCGAAGGTTACCACTTGCGTCGGGCCGCTTTGCCATGATCGACAATGGCCTCGGCTTTCAGCTCGTGCCCTGGGTACCCAAGCTAGAGCGCGAACTGGGTCACCAGGTGAACGGTATTGCTGGTCCTGGAGGGGTGGACTGGAGCTTTGGTCGGAAGCGCGGACTTTCGATTTGATCCGCCGATCTCTGCGGGGATCCGTGATCTGGCGGCCAATCGTTCAGTTTAACATCGCTTTGAAGCGCTCGACGGTACCACTGCGGGCACCAAGCTCCTCCAGGCGCGCTCTGCCGGCGTCGGTCACGCGGAAGACCTCGACCTGCCCACCACAAGCCGGATCTCTTATCTTGCCCTTGAGCACGACCCAGCCTTTCCTCAACGCGCGCTCCTTGGCAGCAAGACGATTCAGATTTTTGTCCCGAACCGGGTTAGCCACCTCGCCTCCGCTCGACGCGGCCAAAAAAAACAGATCGGCCATTGCATCGTTCATTCCTTTCATCTCCGTGCTGCAAGATATGCGCTTTGGGTTCGGTCGTCGGCTTCACGAGTCCCGTTTCATAAGCGATCGTCGAAGCAAGATGCGGGCCATTTTTGAGACTCCTGCTGCGGCACAAAGGGCGCACTAGGAATGTCGGCTGGAGCCGATGCTTCTGCTCCGCCAGAGTGAGAGCCGTCGTCGCGTCCAGCGAGGACACCAAGATCGACAAGCGATCGTGTGGCGGTCGCCAGCTCAGGCAAGAGCGGCCTTTCACTTTGACACGCTAATTCTGTGGCGCGGTGTGCGCGCCACCGCGACCCGGGGCCACGATCAACGGGCCATCTCGGCGTTCGTCCTGGCCGAGGCCGCGGGTGTCAAATGCACAACCCGATAGCCCTTGTCATGCGGGTAATGCAGGAAGCCCCGTATCATCGCGGCGGTGCAAGTCTGGCATGCTCGCCCAGAAGTCAGCGCGAAGATGCCGCGCGAGTGCAGGGACTGGAGCATCGCAGGGGCGCGTCGAAATAAGGGAAGCGGAAGAACGGTCTCGACGGGATTGTTTCGATACGTCCTGAGCGCCATTTCATCAGCCGCAATACCACGGTCGATATCTCCCTTTGCCTGTTCGAAAGGCACCTTTGACATCATTGGATGCCACGAGCTGTGGTGCGCAATGGTGTCGCCTTTGGAGGCGATGCGCCGGACGAGTTCAGGAAATTGTGCGGCGGATCTGCCGACCAGGAAAAGAGCGGCCCTGACACATCCCCGCTCGAGTGCCGTCAGAACCTCTTGCGTGTTCGGCGGCCGCGGCCCGTCGTCAAGGGTGAGAACGACCTCGTAGTCTGCCAGAGGAAGGATCTCTGGAAAACTCCCGAAGCCGACGCGTGGATGGGCGTTCGCATCGAACAGCGAGCACTCGCGAAGTGCCGAGCGCACCTGGCTGCGGGCAGTTAGCTGCAATCGCCATGGCGATGCTGGCGATTAAATCTTCGCACGCTCATCCGATGCCGGTTCGAGGGCTACGTCGCCACCGGACAGCAAAAGCACGGCACGGCCACGACAGAAAGGAAGCTCAAATCCGGCACACTGATCGCCAGAACGAGTACAAAGCTCAAGCGCGCAGGCTATCGAAGCCGGTATCGATTGCGAAAACAGATCGTCAAGCCCGTTTTCCGCCAGATCAAGCAGGCAAGAGGCTTCCGCTAATTCCTCCTGCGCAGCATCGACAAGTCAAAGCCGAACGGGACATGATCTGCATCGCTCACAACCTCGCAAAACTCGCAGCCGAACGCTGACGAGAAACTTGTCTCCCCAAAAAGCCGCTTCAGAACTCGCATCGCTTGATCCCAAGTCCATTACTCGGACAGGCTCCTAGCAGTCATTTACGAGCCAAGATCCTAAGGGCTCGGCGCGGCAACTCACCAGGGAAAGAGCTTAATCCTGCGAGGAGGAACTGCGTTAATGCGGTAACGGCCGCTTGATATGTGCGCCTTTGACCAGAAGTCGTCGATTTTCTGCTTAAGGGAGCACGTACAGTTTCAGTAGTAGGGGGAGCCCCGCAATTTACTAAGGGGTCCAATTGCGACTGGCGTGGAAGCGAACGATGGCCGGAAGAGCGCACCTGATCGCAGAGAATGGCAGCCTGCCCGGCTTCCTGATCAACGAGCGTGTCGAGATCTACAATGATAAGGGGGCGCGATTTGCCACCTATGTCATTGAAGCGCCTCCAGGATCCGGCGCCATAGACCTGACCGGTGCGGCAGCCCGGTTGGCATTGCCCGGAGACAAGATCAGTATTGTTGCAAATCCCCCGTTTGATGCGGCAGTAGCGAAGCTCTTCAGACCGCGCGCGGTGCGAGTGGACCGGAACAATCGTATTTTGCTGGGTTGGGCGCGGAATCCCAAAGCCAATCTCTTTTGCCCAAGACGACGAGATAACGCTTCCTTTGCGATCGCTGGTTCATCCGCGAGGGAACGAATGAATTCGACCCGTTCGGAAAGAATACCGACTTCGGCGCGGCGACAACCTGAGGATAGGACGACTGTGAATGAGCATGCTTGAATTCGACGGACATCAGTACCTTGACGGCCGCGCGTCTGATCCGCGGGAGCTCGGCTGGATGCTTGGCGCGCCGCCACCGGCTGACAAGCGCATCACTTTCGAAAGCGATGCTTTTCTCGATTTTCCACAGATCCGTTGGTCGCTGTCGCACATGCGCGAGCTCGGGGCGACGGTCAACGTGTGGCGCGGCCGGGGCGGGCCGTCGCCGCTCGGGCGCAGCGACAAGGCCGCCGAAATTGATGTGCTCACCTTTAACGACGTGCACAGCCGCAACCGTCGCTTCGACGAGGCGTTATTGGACACCTATACCGATGGCATCGTGGTGCTGCATCGCGGGTGCATCGTGTACGAGCGCTACTTCGGGGCACTCGAACCGCACCTTCCGCATGCGTGCCACTCGATCACGAAATCGTACGCCGGCACGCTTGCCGCAGCGTTCGCGCACGAAGGCGTGTTCGACGATTCGAAGCCGATCCCGCATTACCTTCCCGAAATGCGGGGCACAGCGTGGGACGACGCCACCTTGCGCCAGGTGATGGACATGCAGACTGGCCTGGCCTTCAGTGAGGACTACGCCGATAAGCATTCGAGCATCCGCGAGTATCACAGTGCCTCCGGCAGACGGCCACGGCCGGTCGGCTACAACGGTCCGCAGACCTTGTGCGACTACCTGCGCACTTTGAAGAAAGAAGGCCAGCACGGCGAGGTGTTCGCATACAAATCCGTCAACGCCGAGGTGATGGCTTGGGTTATGACGCGCGTGACAGATCGCTCGTTCGCGCAACTGCTACATGAACGCCTCTGGGCCCCGCTCGGCTGCGAGGAGGATGGGTATGTCGGCGTTGATTCCGCGGGCATGCCACGGGCAAGCGGGAGCATGTCAGCATCACTGCGCGACCTCGCGCGTTTCGGTGAGCTGATGCTTCGCGAGGGCGAGTGGAATGGAAAGCAGCTCATCCCCGCGTCCGCCGTGCACGATGTGCAAAAGGGTGACCACCCCGCCAAGCTCCCCTCCGGCTACTCGTACCGCAGCATGTGGTGGGTGACACACAACGAGTTCGGCGCCTTTGAAGCCCGTGGCATCCACGGCCAGCGCCTCTATATCGCGCCCAAAGCGGAGATGGTGGTCGCGCGCTTCGCGTCGCATCCGGTGGCGTCGGCCGCCGCCAGCGATGTAATTACTATGCCGCAGATGTTAGCTCTGGGGCGGATGTTGCGCGCGTAGCCTGTAAGACGAGCAAGCGCGTGCCGGCGTGCACCACCTTGAGTCGATGCCGCACGCAGGTCAGATTATCCGCGATGCGATTGGCAATGAACATCTCCTTGAAGTCATGTTGCTTCGCGGGAGCGATCCTGGAGCTAGATCATGTGAGTGATATTCTCCATCCCGGCGTCCCCAAAGCCGTTTAATTGGTTACACAGGAGTGATTTGATGAAACAGCCTCTACTCTTCCCGCGGCCGTTTCCCGTCGACGAACTCCGCTCGCGCCTCGCAGCATTGCGCGCTGCCATCCTCGCACCAGTGATTTCACCCGCGTGTTCCTGGGTGACAGCGACTGGCAGCTGCTGCAAAACCAGGTGTTCCATATGTATACTTCGGCGCATGGCCTGCCGTTTAGCGAAACCGTCGTCGTTACTCCGAAGGGCGCCAAGCGCCTGACGAAAATGGAGCGCAAGCTTTTCTACTGCGAGGTCTATCACCAGAAGCCGATCCATGACCGTCGCAGCCGAACCATGATCTGTTAAACGCAGCAGATCGCACAATGGCGTCGCCGACCGGGTTGCCCTGAAAAGCAATCATTAGCAACATACTCTCTGAAGGAGATTCAACGTGAAAATTTTAGGGATTCTGTCCCTGTTGAACAGCGGCGAATATCACGGGAACCATCCAGACTTTGGTCTGGGGGTTGGCCATCCGAGCCGTTATGAGTCCTCGCCAATATTGAGAAAAATCCCAGGAGGATGGGCCCGCGATGTTGTCTTAGGTGACCCTGCATTAGAAGGTGAGTATGTAAAAGCCGCTCAAGAGCTTGTACGACAAGGAGCCGACGCAATCACGTGTGACTGTGGTTTTACGGTGCGGTACCAGCAGGCGATTGCAGCAGCCGTGTCGGTGCCCGTATCGACTTCAAGCCTGCTTTTGCTTCCAACCCTGCTTGCCAATGTGCCTGCGAGCAAGAAGGTCGCGGTACTCACTGCGGACTCACAATATCTAGATGCCAGCATCTTTGCGAGGCTGGGTATCACAGACCCATCGCGCTTGGTCATCGAAGGGCTGGAGGGTACAGCGACCTACGACTACCTGTTGGCCGAGAAAGGTAATGTACATGTCGCCGACGTTCTAGCCGATATCGACGGCATCATTGCCCGGGTGCAAAAGCATGACGACGTTGCAGCTATTCTATGCGAGTGCACAATATTTCCGCGAGTCTCGCCCAGAATACGAGGGGCCACCGGATTGCCAGTCTATGACGCGGCCAACAACGCAGCGCTCCTTATGGCAACGGTCGGCTAACAATGTATCTACCGTTACCATGGTACTCGCAGAGCTGCCGCTATAAGCGGCGGCTTTTTCCAGAAACGCCGCTCAAGCTTGCGACCCCAAATCCAATAGTCCGATGCTCGAATAATAGAGGCGGAGGCCGCACATCATCGTCATTCACTGGCCAAACGAGAGTGGAATCTGCGTGATGGTCTCGGCGGGAGACGCACTTGTGCCTCAGCATCGGACAATGCGGACGTATATCCGGCGGCCTTAAGATAGTTTCAGCACTCCTGAGGCTTGAACAAGTCACAGATCTCCGATGGTACGCCACACTTCAGGCGCTGGGGCTTCGGCTTTGCGCAACTGTGAGATTTGAGAGGGTCAGCTTGGAGTTGCGGCAGCTAAAATACTTCTTAACAGTCACAGCGGCCGGTTCCCTGTCCAAGGCTGCAAGCATCGCTGGTGTCGCACAACCGGCCCTCAGCCGACAAATACGGCAACTTGAGGAAGAGCTTGGTGTTCAATTATTCTACAGGCACGGTCGTGGTATTCGCGTAACCGAGGAAGGTGCTCAATTTCACGCTTCCATTGATCCCTTGCTGCAAGAATTGGATCAAATTAAGTCTGATCTCGGTGAGGCAGCCCGTGTCCCCGTCGGGACTATTACCTTCGGGATGCCGCCGTCGATGAGCGCCGCGATCGGCGCTGAAATCGTGAAGCAATTCTTTTCCCTCTACCCGCAAGTTAAGCTGCACTTGGTCGATGGTCTCTCGGGCTATGTTAATGAGTGGCTTGCCGCTGGTCGCGTTGACATGGCGGTGATTAACAATGCGCGCAAGGCGCCATACATTCGCATGGACCCGCTTCTTGAAGTTGATCTTCTCTTGTTTGGGCGGAAACCCGAAATCGAGGCACTGGCGCCAAACACGGACGTCTTTCCCACGCGGGATCTCGTTGGCTTGCCGATGTTGCTCGTCGGACGAAACCATGGTCTTCGCCGCGAGCTGGACGGGGCCATGCAAACGCTCGGGGTCGAACTCGATGTCAAGGCAGAAGTGGATGCATTGAGTCCTTTGAAGCAGTTGGTCCGGGAAGGCTATGGTTTCACCGTTCTGCCGCACGGTGTCATCCTGCCCGAAATGGAAGGCAACGATTTCGGCTTTCGTCGTCTCGTCGAGCCCGAGCTTAGCCAACGGTTCATGTTGGCTTTTTCTCTGCAGCGTCCGACGACGCTCGCAATGCGTGAACTGGCAAGGCGGGTGCGGGTCGAGCTTGCGAAAGCGGCCGTTGACGGTCGGCTGGTCGGACGAATGGATCGCTCATCTTGGATGAGGTGAAATCGCCGCCCTATTCATAAAGAGCATAGCTTCTTTTCGGTCAAACCACCTGCCGCGCTACGGCGAAAACGTCGAAAGTCCCAGCGTGGTTTAGGAGTTCTGGGATGCTGCCTCAAATTGAGATCAAGGACAAAGAGCTGTTTCGGCAGGCTGCCTTGATTGACGGGGCGAACCGCTCCGAGTGCGGACTAACGGCCTATTTCTATGGCCAAAGACTCAGCCGTGTCTGGCGGATGTTGGAGGCGCTGGAGTTCGGCATCGCCGGCATTACCAGCGGCGTGATGTCCACCCGAAGCCGCGCCGTTCGGCGGTGTGAAGCAGTCTGGAATCGGACGCGAGGGCGGTTCCGAAGGTCTGCGGGAGTTCACCGAGTCCAAGTACGTCTGCACCGGCGGAATCTAATCAGAACACACGTTCCACACGGTTGTTTGGAACTACGTATGACGTGTTTGGATACGAGCGACGAGCAGAATAGCTTGATCTGCCGCTAGCCCATTGGAGCTTCGAACGTGACCACAGTTGGCGAACTCATCGTCGAGACCTTGGCTGCGCATGACATTGATCGCGTATTCTGCGTCCCTGGCGAGAGCTATCTCGGCCTGCTTGATGCACTTTATGGTAGAAGTGACATCGATACAGTCGTATGCCGCCACGAGAGCGGAGCGGGCTTCATGGCACTAGCTGACGCCAGGCTCTCGGGACGGCCTGGCGTTGCCTGCGTTAGCCGAGGACCCGGGGCTTCGAATGCCACAATCGCGGTGCATACAGCTCAGCAGGACGGAGTTCCATTCATCCTTTTGGTTGGGCAAGTCGCCGCGCGCGACGTTCGCCGGGATTCTTTTCAAGAGATCGACTATGACGCGATGTTTGGCTCGATTGCCAAATGGACGGCCGAAATAACCGATCCCGAACGTGCTGCAGAAACAATGCTGCGCGCCCTGCAGACTGCGACCACCGGAGTTCCGGGGCCTGTCGTTGTGGCCATACCAGAAGATGTTCTGATAGCCAAATGCTCAACAAAGGTAGTAAGGCCTCAGGCGGCGATCACTTCTGCGCCAAGCGCGGCATCGCTGACCGAGTTGCGCAATCTCCTGACCTCGGCAAAGCGCCCGCTGGTCATCTCGGGCAGCGGTATCGAGAAGCCCGGTGAGCGCGAAAAGCTTCTCGCTTTCCTCGAAGCCTGGGAATTGCCCTCGGTCGTTTCTTTCCGCTGTCAGGACCTGCTTCCGAACAACCATCGCCTTTATGCGGGTGATATGGGCCTGAGCAATCCAGCGTCTCAGATGGGTGCGCTGAGGCAGGCAGACCTGATCGTGGTGTTCGGTGCTCGCCTGAGCGACATCACCACCCAAGGCTATACATTCCCGGATCTGGTGCGGCCAGCCCAGAAGTTGGTCCATATTCACAATGCCCCGTCGGTCATTGGGACGCACTTCGCGAGCGATCTTTCGATCGCTTGCTCGCCGGTGTCCTTGATCGATACTTTGGGGCGGCCGGATGGCGTGCTTCCCGACCGCTGCGACTGGATTCAAAAGCTCGGAGCGGAACGTCGCAAGATTGCCGCGGTGCGTAGCTTCGATGTCGATGATGGGGTGCCTTTCGAGCTCGTCGTTGATCACGTCGGGCGGCATCTTTCGAAAAACGCCATCGTTACGCTCGATGCCGGCACTTTTGCCGCGCCGGTGTACCGAGTCATCGAGTTTCGGCCTCCGCAGCGTTTGATCGCCCCAATCTCCGGCGCCATGGGGTTCGGAGTACCTGCAGCAGTCGCAGGTTGCTTACGTGAGCCGGGGCGCGACGTGGTCTGCTTTGTCGGTGATGGCGGCTTGCTGATGACTGGTAGCGAACTGACAGTTGCGATCGAACGAAAGCTGCCGCTTAAAATCATCGTGTCCGAGAACCGGGTATACGCCTCCATCAAAATTCACCAGGAAAAAAGTTACCCCGGACGGAGCATCGGAACGAACTTTGTCAATCCTGATCTTGATCTGATGGGTAAGGCGTTTGGTTTTCCTACGACACGGATCAGGACGGTTGCGCAGCTCGCGTTGCTAACCGAGATCCTCAAAGCTCCCGGACCACATTTCGTCATCGTGGATACGAGCGTGAAGGCCATTCTGCCCAAACCGGCCCCAGCACGTGACGCTGCCGAGTGAATTGCTAGAATTCCGACATTCGGCGGTGACGTCAGTGCCCTTGCCAAGCGTGCGGGCAACGAGCGCTTGGCCTATGACTCGTACCGGCGCTTCATTGCCATGTATTCCAACCCTTGATCTGCCTCACCACTAGTCCGAGGAACTGCTCGACGAAGGGCTACAATCTCGACAGGTATCTCATTGCCGCGCCGTGCGCGAGATCATCCTCGCCGATGACGGGGCCGGCGGCCGCGCCGCGCTCGCGAAGCTCCTCCTCATGCAGCGCAAAGACTTCACCGAACTCTTCACCACCGTGAGCAGGCTGCCGGTCACGATCCGTCGGTGCACGAGTTCCTGCCGCTCTCGGAAGTGGAGATGGAGGAAATCGGAGGACGCGGCGCGCCGAGAGAAGTCGAAGTGCCGCACGAGGTGCACGAGTTCAACGCGTTGCCCGGTTTCCGCGGTTGCCGCTAGTTAGGACGTGAGAGACCTCCAGATCCTGAGATGCAAGCCCGCGCCTTGTCGGCACACGCTGTCCTCTGCTATCTTGGATGGGCTGCTTCGGTCGGAATATCGGCAACGGACGTCCGCGATTTTGATCTCGTGGCGAGGCAGCGTTTGATGACCGTCGCGAGCGTGCGAACGCCGTACCGAGCGGTGTCTTCATCCATCGAGCAGAACGGCAAACGCAGAAACGGTGTCGGCTGCGCGTCGAGAAAGAAGCCCGCACCATCGGAGAGATCGACACCAGCAAGCCTTGCTTGCGTCCGCAGTTGCTCCGGATCCATAGGATCCGACAACGTCACGCCAACGAAGAATCCACCCTCAGGTTTAGTAAAACGATGGGAGGGCATGAACTCCTCCAAGGCCGAGACCATTGACTCTGCCCGGGGGCCATACAAGCGTTTCAGACCCGCGACTTGCTCCGGGAGATACCCGCGGCGGAGCCATTCGCCTGCAACCGATAGAGCGAAATTGCCTGGAGTGACATAGGTGTTTTCTGCCATCTTGCTTGCAGCTGCGATGGTCTCCGGTGTCGCGATGAGGTAAGCCGCCCTTAGTCCTGGCAAAATGATCTTCGAAAAAGAATTAAGTTGGACAGTGACGTCCGACCCGATGTCCAAAAATGAAGGCTGCTGCGCTCCCTTGTAGCGGAGCAGACGGTAAGGGCTATCCTCTACGATCTTGAAGTTGCCTCGTCGGGCGAGGCTCACAAGATGGTGGCGCTTTTCGGCCGACCACACGCATCCCGACGGATTCTGGAAGTCAGGAACTGCGTAGAAGAAAAGCGGCGAACCCTGGGCAGCCTCTTCCAAGGCTTCAATGGACGGACCGTCGTTGCCCACCCGAACGTTGACGATATTCGCGCCGTAGTAACGCAGCAGATGAAGGATTCGATCGTAGCAGGGTTCTTCGACTAGAATCGTCTGCCCCTTCTTCAGCCAGATCCGGCACAGTATGTCGAACAGCGCAACGGACCCATCACCGACCATGACACTTTCCAAGCTGACGCCATGATGATCGGCCAACCATTCCCGAATTTCCGAGGGACCGGTCGCAGGGCCATACTGGAAGGCGGCCACGTCAGGCTTTGAAGCAAGGGATTCCACACACGCTTTAATTTGAGCGCGCGGGAAGGCGGCTTCCGCTGGGACACCGCGCGCGAAATTGATCCGATCAGACATAATCGCTTCCTTCATAAAGGGCTTCAATCCCCGACCGCAGAAGCCCCAGATCGGCCTACCGGCCGACCGTGTAGGTCGCGGCCACTGCAAGCGGCCTGAATAGTAGCAGTTTGGAGTCCCGCAAATGGAGAGTTTGTCGACTGCTATCAGCTATGCCTGAGCGCTATGGCTCGCCTGATTAGAGCTATGGCGGAAGGTGAGGGATGTTGCATTGAGGAAGGCGGCGGTTCTGTGTTCGCTGGTAGAAAATGTCTGGAATACCGAATCGCGCCTCTGAAGGGACATGACAGCCCAGGTTTTATGACACGGTTGTGAGGCGTGGGCGATCCTAGCGCCTCTCTTGCTCGCCAGAACTTCCTGCAGCCGCCCCGTAAACGTTGCTCGGGTGCTCGATGCTTTGTTGTACATCTCGCGCGAGCCAACCCTGGCGCCTGCTGCCGCACATATTCCGCGCATACGAGAGCGTTCTGCTGTCTATCCGGCAGCCTCAAGCTGAACGGGACTCAGCTAACCGAGCGTCGAATGACGCTGCGCGGGATTGCACAACAACGTTTAAAAACGCCCACAGGACCGTTTCTTCGCGAGGTTCTTTATCGGCCTCGTTTTTGGTTTGGTCACCGAGTTTGCGTTCATGGGGGCGACAAGGCTGGTTATGTCGTTTTTCGCTGCACGCTCCCAGCATGGATGTTCGACCGGACGGCATGCCCTGAGCGTTGAAGGATTGAACGCCATCAGCTGCCCTGCTTTTCGGCACATCCAGAGCCTCTCCCGACCAGAATCGGGGAGAGGGCCATGTCAGTGCCAGGGAACAGATACCGACACGGTCGACAATCGCGGCCGTCGCGCCAGATGGATCTGTTCGTGAGCGACCCTCGCTTGAGCGCGAATTGGGCAAACGGGTCGGCGGCATCGCCGCTGCCGGCAGGGTCGATTGGAGCTTTGGGCGCAAACGGGGCCTGTCGCTCTGACCCAGCCGATCTCTGCGCTGCGACGCGCGCGACTGCGATGCGTGGGAGACTGTCGTTGTGCGCGGACATGGATGGTGTCACATCGCCATCCCATGTCCGCGACAAAAATCATCTGGCATCAGGTGATCCTGGTCTGTCTGGTTGTGCTCACCCTCCTGTGGGCGGCGACCGAATGGACCGCTTGGCGGCTTGCCTTCCAGCCGCAGCTTGGACCCGCCTGGTTCAGTCTCGGGGGTTGGCGGATCTATCAGCCGGCTGCCTTCTTCGCCTGGTGGTTCAAATTCGATGCTTACGCGCCGGTGATCTTCCTTGAGGGCGGCGCCATCGCCGCAAGCGGCGGAATTGCGGCAATCGCGCTGGCAATGATGCTCTCGGTATTGCGGGCCCATGAGGCGAGGGACGTCACCACCTACGGCTCAGCGCGCTGGGCCGATTCACGCGAGGTCAGGCGCGCAGGGCTGTTGGGGCCTGATGGCGTCGTGCTCGGACGTTTTGAGGGGCGCTATCTCCGGCATGACGGACCGGAGCATGTGCTCTGCTTTGCTCCGACGCGCTCGGGCAAGGGCGTGGGCCTTGTCATCCCGACTCTTCTGACCTGGCCGGCCTCCACGATCGTTCATGACATCAAGGGCGAGAACTTCCAGTTGACTGCCGGCTGGCGCGCGCGATTTGGGCCAGTGCTCCTATTCGACCCGACCAATCCGGCCAGCGCTGCCTACAACCCGCTTCTTGAGATCCGTCGTGGTGATTGCGAGGTGCGAGATGCCCAAAACATCGCCGATATCCTTGTCGACCCGGAAGGGGCACTCGAACGCCGCAACCACTGGGAAAAGACCAGCCACTCCCTGCTTGTCGGCGCAATCCTGCATGTCCTATACGCCGAAGCCGACAAAACCCTCGCAGGCGTCGCCAATTTCCTGTCTGATCCCTCCCGCCCGATCGACGCTACGCTTAACGCCATGCTCGCAACCCCGCATCTTGGAGGTAGCGTTCATCCCGTTGTCGCTTCGGCCGCGCGCGAGCTTCTCAACAAGAGCGAGAACGAGCGCTCCGGCGTGCTCTCAACCGCGATGAGCTTCCTGGGGCTCTATCGCGATCCGGTGGTTGCCAAGATCACCGCGCGAAGCGATTGGCGCATCCGCGATCTCGTCGACGGCGCCGAGCCCGTCTCACTCTATCTCGTGGTGCCTCCATCCGACATCGTCCGCACCAAACCCTTGATGCGGCTCATCCTCAACCAGATCGGGCGGCGGTTGACCGAAAGCCTGGATCCAGACCGGCGCCGGCAAAAACTCCTTCTGATGCTCGATGAATTTGCAGCGCTCGGCCGGCTCGACTTCTTCGAGAGCCAGCTCGCGTTCATGGCAGGCTATGGCATCCGCAGCTTTCTGATCACCCAGAGCCTCAATCAGCTCGAACGCGCCTATGGGCCGAACCATGCCATCCTCGACAATTGCCACGTCCGGATCGCCTTCTCGACCAATGATGAGCGTACCGCCAAGCGCGTCTCCGACGCGCTCGGAACCGCGACCGAGTTGCGCGCCATGAAGAACTATGCCGGGCACCGTTTAAGCCCCTGGCTTGGACATCTCATGGTGAGCCGTCAGGAGACCTCGCGGCCGCTGCTGACGCCGGGCGAGGTCATGCAACTTTCGCCGAAAGATGCAGTCGTGATGATTTCCGGGGTGCACCCGGTGCGCGCCACCAAAGTCCGCTACTATGAGGATCCGCAGTTCCAGCGACGTGTGTTGAAGCCGCCCCGTTTCGAACCGCGTACCTTGTCCGCAGGACCGGATGACTGGTCGGCCGGCGCTCCAATTCCGCCATCAGTCGAGCTACTGACCAGACGCAAGCGCAGGAGCGACGAGGCGAACGGTGGTTTGCGTCGCGAGCCGGAATTGCCGAAACATGAGGAGATCGAGGTCAAGGCGCCGCTCGGCGAACACGAGTTCGACACCGACCTCGATGAGGGTGATGCCGATGCCGTCCAGGCACAAGCTCTAAGCCGCTCGATGCAGGGCGTTGCGCGGACCGTCAGCCTCGACGCGGACGATGGGATGGACCTATGATCGGGGCAGCGTGAAAAAGATTCAGCTCAGTATCTATCTCGATCCGGAAACCTTCAAAACCCTCGAGGCCTTCGCACAACGCCGGGGGCAGCCCAAGTCCCTGGTCGCCGAGGCAGCGATTGCCGCCTTTCTTTCTCCCGATGATTCCGATCGGCGCGAGGCGGCGATCGCCAAGCGTCTGGATCGGATCGCGTGCGTGCTCGAGCGCCTCGAGCGCAATGGTGGCATCACGCTTGAGACCATCGCGCTCTTCATCCGTTTCTGGCTGACCTCAACGCCGGCGCTCCCCGAACATTCGACGCCCGCCGCGCGCGCCAAGGGCGCGGAACGTTACGATCGCTTTGTTGAGGCGCTCGGACGGCGGCTTGCAAGCGGATCCACCGTCCTGAAAGAGGTGAGCATCGACATGCACGCCTCTGAGACGCCCGAGTAATCAGTACGCGCGCCCCAAATGCCCCCTCGCAGCTTGTGGCAATATGCGGCGCTGAATCAGACAAGCAGACTGCAGGTCGGCAGCACGCCACGAAGCAACAAGCGATCGGCGCGTCACTCCAGGCGCCCGAGCCCGCTGCAACAGCCCGTTAGCTGCGCGCGAATGACACAGGCTTACAAATCCCGCTCTTCTTGAGACCGCCTTGTCTTTCTTTGGCTACGCCAGACTACGACGCAGATGTCGGTGCGGTTGAAGTGACGTTCGGATTGGCCCTTGTGTCAAGGCCATCATCGCTGGGGGCGATTCAGCCGTTTCGATTCCGAAATCGACGCCGCGCGTGCCGCGGTGCGCGGGCAGGTCGCGGCCGCAAATTGGGAGTGAACAAGCAGTGCAAGTCGATGGAGAGCTTGGAGGCCAGCCCAACTCGATTGTGAATCAAGCCGACAGCGATGCGCAGCCGAGCCCGAACGAAGGAGCGCGAACCAAGAAGGTTACCGTTCAGCTCTCCGAGAGCATGTTTCAGCGGCTTGAAGTTGCGACCGAACGCCCGGGCCTCGGCAAGAGCATGGTCGTCGAGACGGCGCTTGAACGATTCCTGATGCCTGCACCGCCCATCGAGGGGCGCGTTCATGAGGCTCTGGACCGGATAAATGGCCAGATGGCCAGGCTCGAGCACGAGATCGCGATCATCGCCGAGACCGTAGCCCTGCATGCGCGCTATCACCTCACCGTGACGCTGCCCATGCTGCCATCCGGGCAGCGGGAGGCGTGCCTGCTCGGGCAGCAGCGTTTTAAGGTATTGGCGGAGCAAGTCGAACGGCGGGTACGGCTCGGTCAGCCATTGATCCAGGAGACGATCGATCGGCTGGGCAGGCGCGGTCGACCTGCCGGTGAAGCTCTTGGCGGCGCGTCACAGCGCGCGGCAGAAGAACAGCCAAGAAAGGAAGGTCTGTCCGCAGTCGCGGCGGATGGAAACTCCGAGCCGAGCGCTGCCGCCATGGAGGGCGGCAGCGCTCCAAACTTTCGAAACCTGCCCAACTCCTTTTGTTAGGCCGGCCGCCAGAAGCGTGCGGAACGAGCTTGGGTCGCAAATATTGCCGGTGGCACGAGTTGAGCCAGTTCCTGTGTGGCGGCTGATCGCGTGCGTGTTTCTTCCCTTCGCGGCCGGGTACTACCTTTCGTACCTGTTCCGGACGATCAATACACTCATTGCTGGCCGCCTCGCCTCTGATCTCGGGCTTAGCGCTGCCGATATCGGGCTGCTCACGTCAATCTATTTTCTGGTCGTTATGGCGGCCCAGATTCCGATCGGCATGTTACTTGATCGCTTTGGGCCGCGCCGGGTCCAGAGCGTGCTCTTGGCTGTTGCTGCAGGGGGTGCCGCGCTCTTTGGGCTATCGACGGGATTCTTCTCGCTTCTTTTTGCTCGCGCGATTGTCGGACTTGGGAGCGCAGCAGCCCTGATGTCCGGGCTAAAAATCATTGTCCTCTGGTTTCCAAGAGAACGTTTGGCGCTGATCAATGGCTATATGATCATGCTGGGCTCATTGGGCGCGGTCACCGCAACGGCTCCTGCGGAGGCGCTGCTGGACTGGATCGGATGGCGGGGTCTATTCGGCGTGCTGGCCGCTGCAAGCGCGCTTGCTGCCATGTTGATCTATCTCGTGGTTCCCGAACGAACCACTGGGCCACAGGGCACCAGGACGCCCGCCACTCTGAAAACCGTCTACTCGGATGCGCGGTTCTGGAGAATGGCGCCCTTATCGGCGACCTGCATCGGGTCCGCTTGGGCACTGCAATCCTTATGGGCGGCGCCCTGGCTTTCCGATGTGGAGAGGCTGGATCGAACGAGACTCGTCAACGAATTGTTCGTGATGGCGGTCGCTCTGAGTCTCGGCGCTCTGGTCTTGGGCGTCCTTGCCAACTGGGTGCGCCGTCGGGCTAAGAGGACCGAGGCTCTGTTTGGCTTGGTCGCGGCGATGTTGATTGTGGCGGAGCTTGTGCTGATCCTGCATCCGCCCTGGCCATCACTCCTGCCGTGGTGCGTGCTGTCGATGGCCGGATCAGCCACTGCTCTGACCTACGCCATCATAGCGGATTATTTCCCGCCCCAACTGGTTGCGCGCGCCAATGGCGGTCTCAATGTCCTGCAGTTTGGCTGGGCTTTCGTCGTGCAGTACGGGACGGGACTGGTTCTGGAGCAATGGCCTCTAGAGGCGGGGCATTATCCTTTAACGGCCTATCAGACAGCGTTCGGTGTGAACGTTTTGCTGCAGGTGGCAGCGCTGGTCTGGTTCGCCGCCGTCCCGTGGCTCGATCGCCGGAAACGGAAGACTGGCGCTTCGGTCACAGGTCAACCGGCGGCGGGCTGGAACTCGGTTGAGGCCGTTATTCCACCAGCCGAACTCGCCATCCTGGAGGCGGATGATCATGCGGAGTGGTGAGGGCAGCATATCGCCGGGCTGATGTCCGGGATCATGATGTTCGGCGCGTCAGAAGCGATCGTCCCGAATCTTTCTTCTTCTACGCCAGACTACGATTGACACGGTCTCATTGTTGCTGTCGCGCAGGTTCTGCTTTTTCTAGTTGTCCTCATGTGAGGCGGCTAGACGCTAGCTGCCTCGGTCAACCGGGGGGCGGTCGTGGCGATCCATTCATTTCATTCGGAAGCCGAGTTGCGCGGAGCGCGCATGCTCCGCACGGCGCTGGGGCCTGCCATCGCGGGCTTTCTGGAAGATCCGTCGATCGTTGAGGTGATGCTGAACCCCGATGGCCGGCTGTGGATCGATCGGCTGTCGAGCGGCCTGACCGATACCGGCGAGAGTCTATCCGCTGCCGACGGCGAGCGAATTGTCCGGCTGGTCGCGCACTATGTGGGCGCTGAGGTTCATGCCGGCTCGCCCCGAATCTCGGCTGAGCTGCCGGAGACCGGGGGACGCTTCGAAGGCCTGCTGCCGCCGGTGGTTGCAGCGCCGGCCTTCGCAATCCGCAAACCTGCGGTCGCCGTGTTTGGGCTGGACGACTATGTCGCTGCCGGCATCCTGAACTTGGAGCAGGCGAACGCGCTCCGCGATGCGGTCGCTACACGCAAGAACATCCTGGTCGCGGGCGGCACATCGACGGGCAAGACGACGCTCACGAACGCGCTTCTGGCGGAAGTGGCCAAAGGTTCGGATCGCGTCGTTCTCATCGAAGATACGCGAGAGCTTCAGTGCACGGCGCCGAACCTCGTGGCGCTGCGGACCAAGGATGGCGTCGTCTCGCTGTCCGAACTTGTGCGCTCGTCGCTTCGCCTGCGCCCTGATCGTATCCCGATTGGCGAGGTGCGCGGAGCCGAGGCGCTCGATCTGCTCAAAGCCTGGGGGACTGGACATCCCGGCGGTGTCGGCACGATTCACGCCGGCACCGCGCTTGGCGCGCTCCGCCGGCTCGAGCAGCTCATCCAGGAGGCCGTCGTCACGGTCCCGCGCGCGCTGATCGCCGAGACCATCAACGTCATCGCCGTGCTCTCTGGCCGTGGTGCCGAACGGCGTTTGAGCGAACTCGCTTCTGTCACCGGGCTTGGGTCATCAGGCGACTACACCCTTTCGAAAATCGGAGATCAGTCATGAACGTACGATCATCTATCAGGCGAGGCTTCACGTCAGTTGCGGCATTCGCTTGTCTGTACCTGGTGAGTAGACCGGCCTGGGCCGCCGGCTCGAACATGCCCTGGGAGCAGCCGCTTAACCAGATCCTGCAATCGGTCGAAGGACCCGTGGCCAAGATCATAGCAGTCATCATCATCATCGTGACAGGTCTTTCGCTCGCATTCGGTGACACCTCGGGCGGCTTCCGGCGGCTGGTCCAGATCGTGTTTGGTCTGTCGATCGCATTTGCCGCCTCGAGCTTCTTCCTGTCGTTCTTCTCGTTCGGCGGCGGGGTGGTGATCTGATGGATGAGCCAGTCCCGGGCTTTGTCGCCCCTGTCCACCGTGCGCTGACCGAGCCGATCCTGATGGGCGGCGCACCGCGATCGGTTGCCATTCTCAACGGAACATTGGCCGCAGCACTCGGCCTCGGTCTGCGCTTGTGGCTGGCAGGCCTTCTGCTGGCGTTCATCGGCCACATGGCCGCGGTCTGGGCCGCAAAACGCGATCCGGAATTCGTCGAAGTCGTGCGCCGGCACGTTCGTGTTCCCGGTCACCTCAGCGCTTGAGAATAGTCCCATGATGAATCTTGCCGAATACCGCCGCTCGAATACGCGCCTTGCTGATTTCCTGCCCTGGGCTGCTCTGGTCGACGAGGGAATTGTATTGAACAAGGACGGCTCACTTCAGCGGACGGCGCGGTTCAGGGGACCGGACCTCGACAGTTCCGTGCCGGCTGAGCTTGTTGCGGTCGCAAGCCGGCTGAACAATGCGCTCCGGCGTCTCGGATCGGGCTGGGCGGTTTTCGTCGAGGCGCAACGGCATTCGGCAGGGCGCTATCCGCCCGACACATTCCCCGATGTCGCGTCCGCCCTGGTGGATGCGGAGCGCAAAGCGCAATTCGAGGAGGCCGGCAGCCATTATGAATCGAGCTACTACCTGACCTTCCTCTATCTGCCGCCTGCAGAGAGTGCAGCTGTGGCAGAGCGTCTCCTGTACGAGGGCGGCCATCGCAGCGCGGGTGCGGATGCGCGCGAGGTGCTGAGTGGCTTCGTCGACCGGACCAACCGCGTGCTGCAGCTCGTTGAGGGCTTTATGCCGGAATGCGGCTGGCTCGATGACGAGGCAACGCTCACCTACCTCCACTCGACGGTCTCGACCAAGCGGCATCGCGTTCGGGTGCCGGAAATCCCGATGTATCTCGACGCGCTGCTTGCCGATCAGCCGCTGACAGGCGGGCTTGAGCCGATGCTGGGTGACGCGCATGTGCGTGTCCTGACGGTTGTGGGGTTTCCCACGACGACGACGCCCGGGATCCTCGATGATCTCAACCGCCTCGCATTCCCGTACCGCTGGTCCACGCGGGCGATCATGCTCGACAAGACGGATGCTCTCAAGCTCCTGACCAGGATCAGGCGGCAATGGTTTGCCAAGCGCAAGTCGATTGCCGCGATCCTGAAGGAGGTGATGACGAACGAGGCGTCCACGCTTCTGGATACCGATGCCCACAACAAGGCGATGGATGCAGATCACGCGCTCCAGGAACTCGGCTCGGATCAGATTGGAGAGGCCTTTGTGACGGCAACCGTCACGGTCTGGGACAGGGATCCGCACGCGGCGGACGAAAAGCTACGCCTCGTTGAAAAAGTGATCCAGGGCCGGGACTTTACCTCCATGACCGAGACAGTTAATGCCGTTGAGGCCTGGCTCGGCAGCCTGCCGGGACAGGTCTATGCAAACGTGCGCCAGCCGCCGGTGTCGACGCTAAATCTCGCCCACATGATCCCGCTTTCTGCGGTCTGGGCGGGAGAGGTGAGGGACCATCATTTCAAGGCGCCTCCGCTGTTCTTCGGCAAGACGGAAGGATCGACCCCTTTCCGCTTTGCGCTCCATGTCGGCGATGTCGGACACACTCTGATCGTTGGACCGACCGGCGCCGGGAAATCGGTGCTGCTCGCACTGATGGCACTGCAGTTCCGGCGATATCCGGCCGCTCAGATCTTTGCCTTTGACTTCGGCGGGTCGATCCGCGCGGCGGCGACCGCCATGGGAGGCGACTGGCATGATCTTGGCGGCGCGGTTGGCGGAGACTCGGCAGAATTCGTGGCTCTCCAGCCGCTTGCGTGCATCGACGATGTCGCGGAGCGCGGTTGGGCAGCCGATTGGATTGCATCGATCCTCGCGCGCGAGCGCATCGAGGTCACGCCCGAGACCAAGGATCATGTCTGGTCGGCCTTGACCTCGCTCGGCTCGGCGCCAGTTCGGGAGCGGACGCTGACTGGCTTGTCCGTTCTTCTCCAGTCCAATGCCTTGAAGCGGGCGCTGCAACCCTATTGCCTCGGCGGTCCGTTTGAGCGGTTGCTCGATGCGGAAGGTGAGCGGCTGGGAGAGGGCTTCGTCCAGGCTTTTGAGACCGACGGGTTGATCGGGACCGGTGTCGCGCCGGCGGTTCTCTCCTATTTGTTCCACCGGATTGAGGATCGCTTCGACGGCCGTCCGACTCTGCTCATCATCGATGAGGGCTGGCTTGCGCTCGACGATGCCGATTTTGCCGGCAAGCTCCGCGAATGGCTGAAGACACTGCGCAAGAAGAACGCCTCCGTCGTGTTTGCGACCCAGTCGCTGGCCGATATCGATGGCTCCGCAATTGCGCCGGCCATCATCGAGAGCTGTCCGACCCGGATCCTTCTTCCCAATGACCGCGCCATCGAGCCCCAAATTATGGCTATCTACCGGCGCTTTGGCCTGAATGATCGGCAGATCGAGATCCTCGCCCGCGCGACGCCCAAGCGCGACTACTACTGCCAGTCGCGCCGGGGCAACCGGCTGTTCGAGCTCGGCCTTGGTGAGATCGCGCTCGCCTTTGCGGCCGCGTCGTCCAAGTCCGATCAGGCCCTCATCGAGCGGGTTCTTGAGGAGCACGGACGGGACGATTTCGTCACCGGCTGGCTCAAGGCGCGCGACCTCGGCTGGGCCTGCAATCTCATTCCGCAGCTTGCCAAGGAAGGTGGCTTGTCATGAAACGTCTTCGTCCGCTGCTGGCAGCAAGTATCGTCGCAATTAGCCTGACCCAAGCGCCCCGAGAAGGAAAGGCACAGTGGATCGTGTTCGATCCCAACAACTACGTGCAAAATGTGCTGACGGCCGCGCGCGAGCTGCAGCAGATCAACAACCAGATCACTTCACTGCAAAACCAAGCGCAGATGTTGATCAATCAGGCGAAGAACCTGGCGAGCCTGCCGTATTCGTCGTTGCAGCAGCTCGAGCAATCGATTCAGCGCACGCAGCAGCTGCTCAGTCAAGCGCAGCGCATTGCCTACGATGTCCAGCAGATCGATCGCGCGTTCTCAACAACTTATGCGCCCGCATCCGCGAGCATGTCCAATGGGTTCCTCGTCGCCAACGCCCAGACACGCTGGCAGAACGCAGTCGCCGGGCTGCAGGACGCCATGCGGGTGCAGGCAACCGTCGTCGGCAATCTCGATACCAACCGCACCCAGATGTCGGCCCTGGTCACGGCAAGCCAGGGCGCGTCAGGTGCTCTGCAGGCAAGTCAGGCCGGCAACCAGCTCCTTGCGCTTCAAGCCCAGCAGCTTGCTGATCTCACCGCGACCATGGCCGCGCAGGGGCGCGCACAAACGCTCGAAGCCGCGCAAAGAGCAAGTGCCCAGGATCAGGGGAGGGAGCAGATGCGGCGCTTTCTGACCCAGGGGCAGGGCTATCAACCGACAACCGTGCAGATGTTTCACTGATGATGAAGAACAGATTTGAACGGCTGCCAATCGCGGTGGCAGTTGGCCTCACGGTCCTGGTCGTCGCCGCCTGCGCCGTTCGCCTGCGCGGCGACGACAGCGCGAACCAATCTTCCGCCTCGCTCGCTGCGAAGCCCGATCCGGCGGCGGCAAAGCTCGAGCAATGCCGCACCGTCACCTACGAGCAGAGAGAGGCTCTGCTCGAATGCCAGAGGATCTGGGCCGAACGGCGCAGCCAGTTCTTGGGGAAAAGTGGATCGGTAGACGGTGATAGCGGGGTAGGCGCCGCGCCATTTTCCTCGCCTGTGCCGCGCAAGGACGAAAGCCGCCTCCCGTCCGGCTCTCCCTCCATTCCAAGCCAGAGCGAGTGAGCAATGGGTGGCACCTCCGTCATCGACCAGTTCCTGGAAACCTTCACCCGCTACATCGATTCCGGATTCGGCCTGGTCGGGGGCGAAGTCGGATATCTCGCCACGACGTTGGCCGCAATCGACCTCACGCTTGCGGGCCTGTTCTGGTCCCTCGGAAGTGATGAGGAGATTCTTGCCCGGCTCGTCAAGAAAACCTTGTTTGTCGGTGTCTTTGCCTACCTGATCGGCAACTGGAATAGCCTTGCCCGCATCGTCTTCGAGAGCTTTGCAGGTCTTGGACTCAAAGCCTCGGGCACGAGCCTGTCATCGGCGGATTTCTTGCGGCCAGGTCGGATCGCGCAGGTGGGGCTCGATGCCGGCCGTCCGATCCTGGACTCCATCTCGGGCCTGATGGGGTATGTCAGCTTTCTCGAAAATTTCGTCCAGATCACGGTCCTGCTGTTCGCCTGGATCGTGGTGCTGCTCGCCTTCTTTATTCTCGCCATCCAGCTCTTCGTCACCCTGATCGAGTTCAAGCTGACGACGCTTGCAGGTTTCGTCCTGATCCCCTTCGGTTTGTTCGGCAAGACCGCCTTTGCGGCCGAACGGGTGCTGGGCAACGTCATCTCCTCCGGCGTCAAGGTTTTGGTCCTCGCCGTCATCGTCGGCATTGGATCGACCTTATTCTCGCAGTTCACGGCAGGTTTCGGCGGCAATCAGACGACCATCGAGAACGCGATGGCGCTGGTGCTGGGCGCGCTCGCCCTGTTGGGCCTCGGCATTTTCGGACCCGGGATTGCCAACGGCATCGTCTCCGGAGGTCCGCAGCTCGGCGCAGGTAGCGCCGTTGGGACGGGACTTGCCGCCGGTGGAGTCGTTGCGGCTGGCGCTGGCCTTGCGGCCGGCGCTGCCGGTCTCGCCGGCGGCGCGATTGCAGGCTCGCTACGAGGTGGAAGTGCGATTGCAAGTGGCACCATGAGCGTGTTTCGGGCGGGGAGTCAGTCCGGCTCCGAGGCGAGCGCGTCCGGTGCTGCAAGCCCCTTGCGCTCGGTCGCAGCTGGTCATGGTGGAACGGCGAGCAATGCCGGTACGGGGGAAGGGGATTCCTCGAGAGCTTCCGACAGCGCGCCCGCTTGGGTTCGGCGCATGAAGAGAGCGCAGACGATCAGTCATGGCGCATCAGCGGCAACCCACGCGATCCGCTCAGGTGATCACGGCGGCGGCGGCGGATCTGTCGACCTCTCGCAAGAGGATCGCTGAGACTTCTGATCGGCCAAATCCGTTTTCTCACCCGCCACTTGAGGTCAAGCAATGTTCAAACGATCGGCTGTTCACTACGGCCGCACCCCAGAGGCCGTCACTCCCTATCAACGCGCAGCTCAGGTCTGGGACGATCGCATTGGATCTGCGCGCGTGCAGGCCAAGAACTGGCGCCTGATGGCCTTTGGCTGCCTCTTCTTATCAGCCGGCTTTGCCGGCGCCCTGGTCTGGCAATCCGCTCAAGGGACGATCACGCCCTGGGTGGTCGAGGTCGATCAATTGGGGGAAGCGAAAGCCGTTGCTCCAGCAAATGCCAGCTATCAACCGACCGATCCGCAAATAGCCTTTCATCTGGCGCGCTTCATCGAGCATGTGCGTGGCCTGCCTATGGACGCCATCGTCCTTCGCGAAAACTGGCTCCGCGCCTACGACTTTACAACCGATCGCGGCGCCGTCGCGCTGAATGACTACGCCCGCAACAACGATCCATTCGCCAAGCTCGGCAAGACGCAAATTGCGATCGAGGTCTCGAGCGTCATCCGGGCGTCCCCTGAGAGTTTTCGCCTCGCCTGGGTCGAACGCCGTTACGACAACGGTCAGCTTGCCGCAACCGAGCGGTGGAGCGCGATCCTCAGCATCATCGTGGAGATGCCGCGCGATCTCGATCGCCTCCGCAAGAATCCGCTTGGCATCTACGTCAACGCCATCAACTGGTCGAAGGAGCTGGGTTAGCAATGCCGTCAGGTCTCGTTATTGCGTCACATAGGGTCCGCCCGAGCCTGGCTCTGGCTCTCGTCATTGGTGTGTCCACGCTTGGCGGGTGCACCACGTTCAAGCCGCCGCAAATCAGTTACGATAGCGATGTCCCGCCGGCTCCAGATCTGCCGGCGCTTGCCGACGATCGGCCGCGGCCGCTGCATGTCCCACCGGCCTGGAAGGCAGCGCGCGGCGGCAAGAACGCGGAAGCCAAGGAGCCCGTCGAGCGGATTGAGACCGCGAATGACGCGGCACGCGTGCAGCCGCGCAAAGCCGGCTACCTCAATGCGGTGCAGGTGTTTTCGTATAGTCCGGGCGCTCTCTATCAGATCTATGCCGCGCCGGGGCAGATCACCGACATCGCCTTGGAGCCCGGCGAGCAACTGATCGGGTCGGGACCAGTTGCCGCGGGTGATACCGTGCGCTGGGTGGTCGGCGACACCGACAGCGGCAGCGGTGACACGCGACGCGTCCACATCATGGTGAAGCCGACACGTCCGGCGATCGAGACCAATCTCGTCGTCAACACCGATCGGCGCACTTACCTCATCGAGCTCCGCTCCCGGGAAAAGCCCTACATGCCCTCGGTCGCGTGGTTCTATCCGGAGGACCGGACCGCGCGTGGTCGAGCTCTGCCGCCCACACCCGTCATCCCGGACCAGGCGCAGCGCCGTTACCGCTACGCCATCGCGGGAGACAGCCCACCCTGGCGTCCTGTCAATGCCTATGACGATGGGCGCAAGGTCTACATCGAGTTTTCGCCCGGCGTCGGCCAGGGCGAGATGCCGCCGCTGTTCGTGATCGGGCCTGATGGCAAGACCGAGCTCGTCAACTATCGCGCTTACGGCAATGTGCTGATCGTCGACCGGCTGTTCGCGGCCGCGGAACTGAGGCTCGGCGAGGAGCACCAGCAGAAGGTCAGGATCGTCCGAACCGACGGGAGGTCGCTGTGACAGAGACCGGCCAGCCGAATGACACACCCAAGGACGCTCCTCAGGTTAAGCCGCCGGAAAATATCGCCGAAACCCTTCGGCTCCGGCCAGATCGGCCGCAAGTTACGCGCCTATCGCGCAAGGTGCTTGCGGGTGGCAGCGCCCTTTTGCTGGTGCTCATCTCTGGTGCGGTCTTCTGGGCTCTGCAAGAGAAGCGATCGCGCACGCCGGCCGCCGAGGAGCTTTACGCGACCGACCACCACAATGTCGCCGATCAGCTTGCAACCTTGCCGAAGGACTACACTGAGATCCCGAAGGAGGTGCCGCGCCTTGGACCACCTTTACCCGGCGACCTTGGCCGCCCGATCGTTGCCGCACAGGGCTCTTCGACGGCCAGCCCGCTCGGTGTTGACGCTGAGCAGCAGCGCGTCAATCAGGAGAGCGAGGCGGCACGCACCAGCAAGGTGTTTGCCGGCACGAACGTCCGCGCACAGGCCCCTGTCACATCGGCAAGTGAAGCCCCATCAAATGCTGCGCCATCATCCGACGAAGCATTTGCCCAGAATGGCCAGGATCGAAAGCTTGCGTTCGTCAGTGCTTCCGTTGACCGTCGAACCACCAGTCCCGATCGCCTGGCAAGACCGGTCTCTCCCTTTGTGGTCCAGGCGGGAACGGTCATTCCGGCTGCTCTTATCACGGGGATTCGGTCCGACCTGCCCGGGCAGATCACGGCCCAAGTCACAGAAGCGGTATACGATTCCCCTACCGGGCGAGCTCGCCTTATCCCGCAAGGAGCCCGCTTGATCGGGACGTATGATAGCCAAGTCGCATTTGGCCAATCGCGCGTGCTCCTGGTGTGGACGCGCCTCATCATGCCAAATGGGCGGTCGATCGTGCTGGAGCGGCAGCCGGGCGCAGATGCCGCGGGCTACTCTGGGCTTGAGGATGAGGTCGACAACCATTGGAAGGAGCTGTTGGGGGCAGCAGCGCTTTCAACGCTGCTCGCCGTCGGCACCGAGGTGAATTCCGGGTCGGATACGGGCAGCACGAACAGCGACCTTATTGCCGCGCTTCGTCGGGGCGCAGGAGATTCGGTCAATCAGACGGGCCAACAGGTGGTCCGCCGGAATCTCAACATCCAGCCGACCTTGACGATCCGTCCGGGATTTCCGGTGCGGGTGATGGTTAACCGCGACTTGGTGCTCGAGCCGTACAGGGGACGATAATGGCCAAGCTAAAACTCGGTGCGATCGAGAACGATAAGCCGGTTAAAGTCACGCACGAACTACCCGCGAGCATCCATCGGGATCTTATCGCTTACGCCGATATTCTCGCGCAGGAGACCGGCCACGCGATTGCGGATCCAGCCAAGCTTATCGCCCCGATGTTGGCGCGGTTCATGGCAGCGGACCGGAGTTTCCGGAAAGCTCGACGGGCGCGTCAACGCCCAACAGGTGGCGGGGAATAGCGTTCAGAGAGCAGCTGAAGGAACTCCTGCAGGGCTAGATTTTTATTATCGGTGCGCCATTGGGCTGAAAACGCAAAGCGGCTCGGCCCCATGTCATCGCGCAGCTCTCGGTAGACAAGGCCGGCAAAATTTGCCCCCATATCGGACTCCAGCACCAGACTTATGCCTGTGTGCATGCCGATCAGACTTTTGATCATGCCCCGACTGACGTCATGGCGCTCGATTTTGGGGCGATGCTCAGGCGAAACCAGTTTCGAAATCAGAAGATCTTCGAGCTCCTTGCCTGGGTCGTAATGACTGAGCAGCACTGTCTCGCCACGCAGGTCAGTCCAGCAAACAGTCTCTCGCCCGGCAAGCGGATGATCATGGGGCAACGCCACAAGGACACGCTCGCTCCAAAGCAGCATTTCTTCAGTGTCCAGCAATGGGAGGCTCCCGGGCACGATCAGAGCATCGAGCGCGCCGTTTCGAAGTGCCGCTGCCAGCCGCGTCCGTGATCGTTCGACTGTCACAAGTATGATTTGCGGGAATCTCTCCTTGAACCCGAGCAGCGAGGCTTGCAGATTACCTGCCGAAAGCGAAGTGCAGAAGCCGATGGCCAGACGGCCGGCTTCGTTGTTGTGGACGGATCTTGCGGTGGCGATGAGCGCGTCGAATTCTTCCAGAATGATCCTGGCCAACCGCAGCACGTTCCGGCCCGCCTGTGTAGGGCGCACACCTCCACTATAGCGCTCGAAGATAGTGATGCCCAGATGGTGTTCAATCTCCTCGATTCGTCGGCTGACGCTCGACTGTTGCGACCTTAACAGCTCCGCGGCTCCGCGGAAGCTGCCGCAGTCGCCTGCAGCAACGGCGGATCGCAGGTGTTTCAGTTCGAGAGATCTGCTGGCCTGAACCGAAGGTCCTGTTCGTGGTTTTTGCATCGTGAGTCTTGAGGCGAACGAAAAACTCTTCAAACATGCAGCAATGCTGCGATCGTACCTGCGCCAGGCCTAGGCCGCCGCCCGGATGACCGGGGCCCAGAGCACGGGTCCTGAGATGTTTCCGGCTTTGCGGATCCGGATCAACGCAGCCGGCGAGACTTCTAGGTATCCGGCGATGGCCGTCGTGTTTCCGAGAGGACGAGCTTTTCCGATTTTGCGGAGCGGCCAGCCCGCGCGGCGAAGAATGCGTTCCATCCGGGCGTCAGTGACGGTTACGATTTCGGTCAATTCAATCGAAAGGCCGAATTCAATCATGCCCGCAAACAGTTCGTAAGTAGCAGCAGCAAGTCCACCACTTGCCTTCGGCGCATCAGGAGGAACATCGAGCGCGAATCGACTGCTCTCCCAAATCCGGTCGCTTCGTGGCGCCGGCTGGCCGTCCAGAAGAATCGGGAAGGTGTCTCTCAGCATGGTTGGACCGGCCGAAGGCAGAAGTCGGACACAACCCTGAAGACGTCCAGCGTTCGAGCGGTTCAGGAGGTGCACGGGTCGAAGGACATCAAACTCGTCGACTTCCATGTCGTCGCTGACCTCGACGTTCCAGTCCAGGCGCTGTTTGAAAACGCGATACCGCAGCCTGTGCATCTCGGTGAGATCGTCGACGAATTCGCCGTAGTACTCCGGCGTGATGAGCTGCATCATTCCTGCCTCCTTGCCTTGCTTCAGGCAAGCAAGCAGAGAAAGCAGGAGAGCACATCCTGTGGAGTTGCACAGGTGCTTGCACCTTGAGGTTGATCTATTTTCGAGATTTTGACTCGGTCAACAGCACGATCGCTTGACGGAGCGAGCTGACGCCAAGCTTCGCGCGCGCGTTATCCAGGTGAAATCCCGCGGTTCGCTCTGCGATGCCGAGAATGATCCCAATCTCCCCAGCTGATTTGCCGCGCGCGGACCATTCGAGGCACTGGTACTCGCGAGGAGACAGCACCACCCCACCGACCATGCGATCTATCGTCCAGAAGCGTTTTGCATGTGCATGGAAAAACGTTGCGATTAACCGCAGGCTCTGGGCGTGCTCGATCAGCGAGCGCTCGAAACCAGTTCGACGATCGTCGCTTGCAAAGCTCAGCGCGGCGATCGCGCCTTTGTCATCGTGGATAGGGAATGTAAATCCGCAGCTAATCCCAAATTTGGCGGCTTCTTCGAACAAAGCGCGTTCTGCCTCCGACCGATTTCGCGCTTCCAATCCAAGTCCCCATCGGAAGGGTTTAGGCTGGCGCATTGCCCGGCGTACCACCGGATCGACGGATTCGTAGCCGCGCTGCAGATAGATGGCAGTCCAGGAGGGTGGATATGTCGATATCAGATTAGGAGCACTGCCCGGCCTACGCGGAAAAGCGAGATATGCGAAGCACGACAGTTCGAGCGCAGCGGCGACCTCGGCCATGCTCTGCTGAGCTGCGTCTCGATGCGTGCTTTCGGTCAATTGCTCAGCAAATCGTTGAAAAACTCGACCATCGCGCATGAGCCCACGGGCCTCCATGGTAGGCGCTCCTTGCATTATCGCCTCGAGCATCACTGCGAATGGGGCAAAACAACGAAGACGTCGATCTATTTCAGCTTCGATGGATATTGATCGCGAGACCCTGCATCGGCGGTTGAGGGGTATCGCGTCAGCCGAGTTCCACGCGCGCACGCTGTGATCTCATCGCTACCACGTCCGCGAACTCCGTCGTCTGTTCGAAATCCTGCAAGAGCGCGCAGAAGATCGCTGGATTGCTGCGTCCCTTGCCTTGTTGGAGGCTGAACTCAGTTGTGCAATTGCCGGGGCCAGTACGAATGATCTAAGAAACTGCACGATCAATCGAGAAGGCGCTGAGGAATGATGCGAGCAATCAAGTGAACTTGGTCAGTGCTAGCGCTCCGTCCGCAATTCGGGATCGGGCGATTAACACAATGATCGTCATGCCGGCGGGACAGCACTTCGGCCTGCATAAGGCGTAATAAACCATACGTCTGCTCGGTGACGCGAAATTGGACCCGACAGCCAACGCCCCGCGCCCTCTCGGCGGCAGGAGCGTGCAAGACTTCATAAGGCCGCGAAGTCAGGAAGGCGGCGCTCGGGCCAGCCGACGCGGTCTTCGAGCTCGAGACCGGCCAGACGTTCACGCGTGAGCTGAGTGGCACCGCCCCGGCCGGGCTTCTCTAACGCCCTAAACGTGCTCTCATCTGCCATGGTGCACCCTCGTACTCTGCGCAGACGTTGAGCGAACTCTGGGCTTCTCCGCATGGGACGTCCTCCTCCCCGCTCTACCGATCTTCCACAGCCACAGATCATTCATCTCTTGAACGTAGCGCTGGCAAGCGGAGCGCGGCTGCTCCTTCAAAGCAAGTTCGATGCTGCCGATGTACTCAAGCCCTTCCGCGTTCGACCGTCTTCGGGCGAGCGCCGACCTTTTACCATCCATTGTTGACGAGCCACTTGCTAAACAGTGATCGGTCCAGTCGAGTGCCGTTTCGATCGGCTGAGCCCCAGCGCCAGGAAGACCGGCGCGTCGAAACCGGTCCGTAATGGGCGAGACAAAGTTGCAGCACGCTGACCTTTACTGAATGCAAGCGCGCAAGCATCATTACATGGCGAACCCATCTAACTCACGTTGGTTGCCCGTTCTGATAGGCTTGGACACGCACCCCTCGCGCTGGTCCTCTGGATTTCTGCGCAAACGTGCAAAAAAAAGCTGAATTTGTGCGCCACTTCACCATCTCCGCGGCTCGTTAGTACTGCTGTTCCGACTACAAACAGTCATCAAACGAGGAGATTGCAAATGAAGGTCGGTGTTCCCAAGGAAATCAAGACACACGAATACCGCGTGGGTCTGACGCCTGGAGCCGTCCGCGAGTATGTTGCCGCCGGCCATAGCGTAGCGGTTGAGACCAATGCGGGGGCTGGCATTGGTGCGACAGACGAAACTTATCGCAAGGCTGGTGCAACAATCCTGACCTCTGCTCGCGAGGTATTTGGGTCGAGCGAAATGATCGTGAAGGTCAAGGAGCCCCAGCCTTCCGAATGGTCCCAGCTGCGAGAGAATCAGATTCTTTTCACCTATCTTCACTTGGCGCCGGATCCTGAGCAGGCCAAGGGCCTTATGAAATGCGGATGTACCGCGATCGCCTACGAAACAGTGACTGATGCAGATGGCGGACTTCCGCTACTAGCGCCCATGAGTGAGGTCGCAGGTAGGCTTTCGATCGAGGCGGCTGGTGCGGCCCTGAAGCGGTATGCAGGTGGTCGCGGGCTGTTGATCGGCGGTGTGCCGGGTGTTCAGGCAGCGCGCATCGTGGTGATCGGAGGCGGTGTTGTCGGTACCCACGCAGCCCGAATGGCGGTCGGCTTGGGAGCCGAGGTTACAATCCTTGACCGGTCGATCCCTCGCCTTCGCGAACTGGACGAACTGTTCGAAGGGCGGGCTCGTACCAGGTTCTCGACCATAGATGCCATTGAGGAAGAGGTCTTTGCCGCGGACGTCGTAATCGGGGCCGTGCTCGTTCCCGGAGCGAGCGCGCCGAGACTGGTTAGCCGCAGCATGTTGAGCTCGATGCGAAAGGGCTCGGTGATCGTTGACGTTGCGATCGATCAAGGCGGGTGCTTCGAAACATCTCGTCCGACCACACACGCCGAACCAACCTATGAAGTAGACGGGATAATTCACTATTGCGTTGCTAATATGCCCGGGGCTGTCCCGCTTACGTCGAGCCACGCCCTGAATAACGCCACGCTGCCCTTTGGACTGGCTCTCGCCAACAAAGGGTTTGCAGCCGTGCTCGAAAACCCGCATCTGCGAGCAGGCCTCAATGTCTATCGTGGCCGGCTAACTTACAAGGCCGTGGCCGAGAGTCTCGGCCTGCCATGCTCACCGATCGATCAGGCTGCGGCCTGATCCCCGAGGCCTCCCATGGGGGCATTTCCTCCCTGACTTGGCGGGCCACTCCTTCGGGGGTGGCCCCTTTTTTTGTCGCAGCCGCCCGCTAGGTGGACGACCTCGTGGAGGCGATGACATGACCGGGCCAGCTTCGTCATCATCTAACGCCGGGAGAGTTGCTCCCGCCGCTAAAATGTTTCTTCAATACGAAAAAGCTCCGTAATCTGGAACTAACTGCACTATTTCTGCCGATCCATGCCCCAGATCGGGGAAGTTCGACTTTGAGCGCTTGTATGCTCCGGCTGCAGATAAAGGGGCCACAAAACTGAAACATCTGTCTCGTGGACAGACTTTGGTCCTTGCTCGCGACGCAAGGGCTGAGCGTCGCGAGCGAGAGGTGAGGGGTTTACCAAGGGGGCAACCGGATGGACTGTACTGGATGGTCTGGCGTGTCGGGCAATCTTGCGTCCACACGAAGAGGCGCGACAGCGTTTCTGGACAATCTGTCTTTTAGCCGTAGTCCTGACGCTTCGGATTGGCGAGAGTGGGGCGAGAAGTGGGCAAGGCTTGGCGACTACCACTTTCAACGCGGCGCTGTTAACAGCGCAGAGGGCGCAATCGATAAGGCGCGGGACGCTTGCCTTTGTGCTCTAACAGCCTTTGAAGTTGCAAGGCGACTAGTGGATCCAGACAGCTCTGAAATTGAAAGAGTTTCGGCGAACATCGAGGCTGGAGTGCAGCGGGTCGGATCAACACTTGAGCAGAAGCTCGAGAAGGTTCGTGTTGAATACTGGGATCAATCCGAGCTTCCTGGGTATTATTTGTCATCGAGTGCACCGGCAGCAGCTCCTGCGGTGATTTGTATCTCAAAAGAAGACGAGCCTGTTTCGACTTTAATGGGGCGGCTCTTGCCCCTCATAATCGGCCGAAACGTCGCGATTCTTGCTGTGTCTCATGAGGATGTCTCGAGCCATTCGAGCGCCTCCTCCAAACTCTTGCTGTCGAGCTGCTTGGACTTCCTCTCAGGCCAAGCGAAAGTCGATGCCAGTCGAATCGGAGTCTACGGTGAAGGATTGTCAGCGTCCATTGCGACCGATTTTGCCGCGTGGGATTCCCGCGTTGCTGCGGCGGTTTGCGACGGTGGGCTCTGGAACTGGGCGCGGATGCTCGCCTCTATCGACTGGATGACGAGAGCAGAAGATAGACCGAAGGAGGACGCGTTTTCGGCGCGTCGGTCCGAACAAGTGCGGCGGTTGAAATGCCCAATTCTCGTGGTCGCTGGTGGCCGCGGCACCGTCAGCTTGTCCGAGGCTATCAAATTGCAACACGATTGCGCGGCAGCTGATGTCGATATGGAGCTAACAATACCCAAAATGAGTAGCTCCCCAGTGGGCGAGGTCGAGAACTTCCTAACATCCGATGACTACATCTTCCGATGGCTTGAGCACAAGCTCGGAAACAATTCGTGTCCGTATGAGCTGCTGCCGAAGTAAGACCTCGGATTTTGCCGGGGAGAGATCTTCAAGCGGAGCTGTGAACCTCATCAGCGAACGCTCGCATCGATGCGTTTCTAAGATGGGCGATTGAATCGCGGCGGCCCGCTCCTACTCTCGCTTCTGCCGGTGAGCTCCGCGGTACGTCATTGCACAACATGAGTCCTGCCGGCTGATCTAGCGTGAACGATTTGTGAAAACTATCCTGGGACAGCTAAGAAAAAGAATTGCGACAATGGAAGCCCACGTTCCGACCAAGCTCCATTCATCCAATAAGTGGTCCTCGGCGCGGCGTGCAGATGCCGTCAAGGGCAAGGACCACCCCGAGAATCGAGGGAGTCCTGATCGCTCAGCAGGTCAACGCTGACTTGGAGCTTGTCCCGGGGCCTAGCTGAAGCCGAAATGGGTCCGGTCCTGTTTGGATCCAGAGGTGTCGACATCGAGTTCATGAAGGAGGTCGCGCTCGCAGGCGCGCCGATCGATGAGGGAGGCGCGCCGGCTGATCGGCCGGACTAAAGCCTGGATAAAACTTGAAGGTTTCCGGGGGAAGGGCGGAAGGCCGCCGTTACATCCAAGCTCTGTGGTAAAGGCGCGGGTGGGGCTCTCCAATTTGATTGCGGACGCGAACGGCGGGATCGCTTCGATCGACGTCAATCCGTTTTTGGTGTCGACCAGAAAACGCATTGCGGTGGACGCTGTCGTATTGAAGAATGCTTCAAGCGAGGGCGCTGGGCGACCAAAGAGCTCGAGCGATGCAGCCCCACAAGCCCATCTCGCCAGCGGAGCATGTCTTCGTACGTACCGATGATAGTAGCCCCTCGCGGCGTCACCAAACAAAGTGCCGCAAGCTCCGCCGCTGCCAATTAATCGCTTAAAGTGCGCCGATGCTCAATTTTTGAGATGCCAATCGAGTGTTCTTGGCCAGCAAGGAGAGCCGCTTGTTGAGATACTCGATGGAGGGCTGATCCAGTCCCTCAAACATAGTAGCGTTTAGAGCTTGCCTCTTGATAGACAGCTTCGCGATTTCAACTCGCGCCTTTTCAGTCAACGACATCTGGACAAAACGTGCGTCTTCAGGCGATGGGGCACGCGTCACCAACTCCAAAGTCTCAAGCAGCTTCGTTTGAGTGGTGACAAAGGGAGCATGGATGCGCAGCTTGTTCGCGACGGCTATTCCAGAAGCGCCGCGACCTTCATCAAGCTCGCCAATCGCCATCAGGATCAACCACTGTGGTTCAGTAATTCCCAGTAGCCGAGCCCAGCCCTTATGGATCTCTTCGAGCTGTGAGTGAATTGCGGCGATATTCCAGATGAAGTCCATGGCGGCTTTATCGGAGTGTTCTTGTTCGGGCATCGGTTCGGTTGACCTTCGGTTTAGTTGCCGCTGCACAGCGTTTTACCTATCCCGCTTGAGATGCGCGCAAAAGGCTGCTTACAGCATGGGCCCATGTAAAAAATTAATTGACTGGTGTAATCAGTTTAGGGTATTAGTTTGGCAGATCGTACGGTAGGTTACCGGCGATCACGTCAAACCTCCAAAGAAGAGCCTCCGGGGTGCCCCCTGGGGCTCTTTTTTTGAGTCGGAGCGCCTGCGATCGCTCTCGCCCGAAGAACCGTTGCAAATTTACAACGATGTGCGCTGAACTTGTGCTTACGTCCATTAATTAATTGTAGTATGTAATATGACGATCTAGACGTAGGTGGACAGCGAGGGGGCGCCTCGAAGTCGTTCCGTCAAGCACCCCTCGGTCGGGTGGGGCTAACGCCAGCGGATCTTTGAAGACGGTGACGACATTCAACTTGGAGGTTATTCATGAAACTGACACGAAGCGTTCTGCTTGGTTCCGCAGCAATGTTTGCGGCCGCCGGCGCACAGGCTGCGGATCTTCCCGTGAAGGCGAAGGCAGTTGAATATGTAAAGATCTGCTCGCTGTATGGTGCGGGATTCTACTACATCCCTGGAACCGATACCTGCATCAAGCTCGGGGGCTATTTGCGCGCCTCACTAGGTCTCGGGACTAACGGTATTTATTCGACTCCAGACAGCGGGGTTGGCGCTGCGCGAAACCGCCTCAGCAATTATTACACTGCTCAATCCCGTGTCGACCTTAGCGTCGACACGCGCACGGCGACCGAGTACGGCGTGGTGCGTACTTACTGGGAAGGCGTGAACACCTGGACAACCGGCGGCTACAGCGGGGCCGGCACAACGGCGATTAATGGCGCGACTTCCTATACAACCTCGATTGCCTCTCAGGTTTCTGCCGGTTCGCTTGGGGTCTATTACGCCTTCATCCAATTTGCCGGACTGACGATCGGCAAGGCTCAGTCTCAGTTCACTGCACCATGGGCAAACTATCCGGCGAACAGCTTTGACGGCATGCCGGGCGGTGGAGGCTGGGAGCCTATCACTCAATTCACCTATACGGCCGACTTTGGTCAGGGCATCAGTGCTTCCTTCTCGGCTCAGGATCAGGTTGCCAATTACCAAACGAACATTTGGAACGTGAGCGGCGCAACCGCTGCAGGCCTCGCGACCGGGGCCTATGGTGCTAATGACTTCGGCGGCACGCGCGCGCCGGACCTTGTCGCAATGCTGCGTGTCGATCAGGCTTGGGGTCTCTTCCAAGCATCGGCCGCCGCGCATGATAATCATGCCAGCTACTATGGCGCCGATGAAACGACCGGTCACCCTAGCGACAAGTGGGGCTGGGCGGGTCAACTGGCTCTTTCGATCAAGAACATCCCGACTGGCGCGGGTGACACGATCAATATGAGCGGCGTCTATACCAATGGCGCGAGCCGCTACAACTTCCAGTCCTATATGTCGAGCGCCGTCGCGATGTATGGCGGCGCAAGCGCAACCGGAACTTACCAGAGCGTCGGTCTTGCTGGTCTATCCGACTCGGTGTTCGTTACCGGCGCTGGCCAGCAGTTGACGACTACCTACGGATTCCAGGGCGGTTACACCCATAACTGGGATCCCCACTGGAATAGTAGCGTCTATGGCGGTTTGGGCGCCGTGCGATACAACAATACCGCGAAGGGTTACATCTGTGGTGCCGTCGTCGCGAGCCTCGCGCTCTCAAGCGGTCTCGCCGGCTGTAACCCAGATTTCAACTACGGTGTCGTTGGTCTGGTCACGCGCTGGACTCCCGTCAAAAATCTCACCTTCACAGCCGACCTCGCATACGTAATGCTCGATCAGAAGTATGCGAGCGGAAGCACCGTGGCGCTGCCGCTGCAAGCTAGTATCGCCAAGCCCGGTACCGCGTACGAGCTCAAGGATCAAAATGCGCTTACGCTGCTGCTGCGTGCGCAGCGCAACTGGTAAGTTTTCAAACGAGCGGAAGGAGAGACAAAGGTTCGATAAATCCAGCGCTAAACCTCCAAGAAGGCCCTCGGCATGCCCGCCGAGGGCCTTTGATTTGGAACGTAGCTAAGTTCTCCTGTCCGGGCTGGTCATCCAAGCAAGTGATAGGATCCCATAATTGCCGTGGCTATCTTTGACGTTGGAAGAAGCGGGGGAGATGCGAGCTTTAAGTCGAACGCCTCCTCCATTCGCCAGATCACCTTGATCATTGGCGCATGATCGGCTGCGCGGATACTCAGATCGATGCGCGACGTCCCGAGCGAAACTGCGCGCGAGCGACTCGATTTCGCTCACCTTAGCCACCGACGCTGACCTACACGTAGGCCGAACGGACGCCAGCGTTTGCTGTTTACGCGTGTAACGAGATTAAGCGCGTGATTAGAAATTGGCTTTTTGTCTATGGCCTAATGTCTCGAGCGCTTGAAGCGCTTAGGGTATCGCGGATCCGAATATCGACCCCTCGTATTGCCGCATGAGCGAATAATACCCTGATGGCGCCATTGCACAGGTCGATGCGAGCTCGACTGATCGGCGGCGCCAAGTGGCTTCCCGGCTTGCTCGACGAGAGGGGCTGTGGGCGGGGTCGGGCCCTACATTGCCCGAGCCGTCCACAACCTCGGGCGGTGGGGCAGCGGTCGTGGCGTCCGCAAGCGGCTCCTCCGCGACCAATTGCTCGGCCGTCTTCCGTTTAAGCGTCCTCAGCAGGCGCTGCACGATCGAATGCTGTCTCGTCCCCGAACTCCTTGGGTGATTCTCGCTCAGCCGGCCGACGATTGCGAGCGCCGTCAGCTGCGGCTGCTCTGCCAGCCAGCCCTCGATCGTAGCAATAATGTGGGCCGAGCTTCGACGGCATGCGAATCCTGGTTTTATGGGCCGATGAGTTCGCCGGTGCGTGGCACGCGGCTCACCGGCAGTCACTGTCTTGGCGAGCGTCCTCGCGAAAGTGCCTGCGGTCCCCGGGTGGAGATCGTGCTGGGGCATTGCAGGCCGCGCGCCTGTCCGGCACGACGATCGACGCGGATTGCCGAGTTTGTCCTGGGTCGCGCGAATCTCGGCCTACAGCACGACCGGATCGAGCGAGCGATACCGATCGCAGCGCCAATGCACGCTCAGAGGGCGTCGATGGGAGATGATACCGTTTGATCACTTTAGCCCCTTCGCGGCGCTTCTCCTTCAGCTTGAACGACGGCTGGAAGAAGTTGACGTAGAGCCGTGCCGCCGCATAGAGGCGGCCCCATCACACGGGCCGTCTCGACGCCATCGAAGCGGCCATAGCCCATGAGCCGGCGGACGACGGAACCATTCTCAGCTCGATGAACGCTTGATCGCTCTTCTTGTAGGCGCGCGAGCGCGTGACTTCGAGCTTTGGCACCATGGCACAACAACATCGTTCATGAAGGCGTTGTCGTTGTCGAGGTCCACGCCGCGCAACAACTAGGGGAACAGGCTCTGGGCCGCGGTTGATCGCCTCGACGACGAGCTAACCTTCCCGCGTCAGCAATGGCAGGCACTCCGTCCAGCCGGTGGCGACGTCGACATCGTCAGGGGTTGGATGAACGAGCTGGCTACCGACGTGCCGCCATGCGCGACCATGTCGACCTCGCAGAAGCCGGGCACGGGGCTGTTCCAGTCATTGAACGTGCGGGTCGGGACTTCGCGCCGGATTGCTGAATGGAATCCGGCACGGCGCCGCCTGCCGCCGCTCGCCGCAATCTTCACATCGACGGCAAGCGGTCGATGGTTGCGGCGCTGATCGCCAGAACACGATCACGGTCGACCTGGCCAAGCTGCAATCGGCCATGTTGCTCGAGGGCCGGCAGCAAGGTCGGATCATCACCTCGAGCCGCTTGCCGTATACCCAATCCCGACGCCTCACAAAGCGCCGTCATCGCGTCCTTGATCGTCGCGCCATATCTACGCTTGCGCTCTCCGGGCCCCTCCATCTTCCCCGGTCCAACCCTTGCGCTCCGCCGAAGCACGCGCACCGCATACTTGCGATGCTAGCCCGTCGTTGCGCACAGCGCATCGAGGATGCCCGCCGCGCGCCCATGCTGATTTTGCTCGCCATCGAGCCACCGAGCGCGGGTCTGGGCGGATCATTGCTTTCCATTAGGCCGGTCGTATGAAAGATCACCTCTCAAACATGGGACCCAGGTAGCCGGCGCGCTGATGACTTCCGAACTGCCGCTTCCAAATGACCAATCATTCTCACTAGCCAGCACGCAGCCATCAGTCGGCCGCGATCGATGTCGTGATTTGCAATGTCCCGATTGCGACGCTCTAAGATCATGCGCGACCGCGCACGATTACTGCGCTTCGACAGCTTCACACGCAGAAATTAAGCAGAGTTGCGCCATCCATGGCAGCGATACGACCGACCAGCAAAGATAAAGTTCGAGCAACACAGTCAACGCAGCGCAGGCCTACAAGTAGGTGTACGTTCGTAGAATGACACATTTCCCGGGGGAGCCATCATTGTCTTGAAGTTAGCGCATTCAGCATCTCCTCCTGCAACACTTCCATTCGCGTGCTGCAGTGCAGGTAGCCCATGCGCCAGTGGGCCAGTTAAAGTGTGGAGCGTCCAGCTTCAACGATTAGTTGCTACGACCCTAATCCGAAATCAATGTCAGTGCGCTAACGAGCACAGGAAGATTGCATGCTGAGAATTGGAGTGGATATCGGTGGCACCTTCACCGACTTCGCCATCTGGAAAGATGAAGGCGACGGTTATCGTCAAATCGATGGAGAGAAGATCCCGACGTCCCGCCCGCGTTTTGCGGAATCGGTAATCGAGGGAATCACGCGCATAACCAGGCGGCACGAGCTCGGTCCGACGGATCCACTGCTAGTGGTGCATGGCACAACGGTCGGCACTAACGCGGTCATCGAGCTTTCGGAGAAGCCGGTCGCGCTCGTCACAACCCGAGGCTACCGCGACATACTGAGCATCGCACGACTTCGTCTTGACAAACCGGTCGACTTGTTCAACCGGCGGGCGACGCCACTCGTGTCTCGCTCGCTTGTATTCGAAGTGGACGAGCGCCTGCGAGCCGACGGCAGTGTGGAAACTCCGATCGAAGATTCTTCGGTCGTGACCGCGCTGACTAAGGCGCGCGACGCTGGTGTGAGGGCGGTCGGCGTCTGCTTGCTGCATGGCTACCGGAATCCCGTGCACGAGGCCCGGATTCTGAAAATCGCGCGTGAGCAGTTCCAGGACCTGGACGTTATGGCGTCGCACGAAATCTGGCCGCAGCAGTCGGAATACGAGCGCTCGATGCTCACGCTGCTGAACATGTACGTGAAGCGCGTGATGGCTGACTACATCGGCGAGATCAATGGCTTCTTGCGAGAGAAAATGCCCAATGCGCGACTACTCGTGACGAAGTCGAACGGCGGTGTCATGTCGGCCGAAGAAGCTTGCCGCCTGCCGGTCCACACCCTCTTGTCCGGGCCTGCTGCCGGCGTCACGGCGGCGCGCATCCTTGCCGAGTGGACCCAGAACCCCAACGTCATGACCATGGACATGGGCGGCACGTCAACCGACGTTGCACTGGTGCGAGTTGGGCGTCCCACGCTGACCGCGCAAGCCGAAGTCGGCGACTTCCCGTTGTTGCTGCCGGTCACCGCGATCGAGGCCATGGGTGCCGGCGGCGGATCGATCGCGTGGCTAGATGGAAATGTGCCGAAGGTCGGTCCGCGCAGCGCTGGCTCCAAGCCTGGTCCGGCGTGCTACGACACAGGCGGGACTGAGCCGACTTTGACCGACGCCTACCTGCTCTGTAACTACCTTTCGCCACGCGGATTGTTGGGTGGAAAGCTCCCGCTGTCGCGTGACAGGGCCGAGCAGGCGATGCTCACGATCGCAAGCGGAAGCGATGCGGTTGCCGCGGCGGAAAGCATCGTCGCGATCGCCACCAGCAACATGCTCGCCAAGGTGTTGCCGTTCTTGGCGCGCGCGGGCGAGGGGCCTGCGGATCTCACGCTGATGATCTTCGGTGGCGCCGGCGGTATTCATGGCCCTCTGCTGGCTGAGGAACTGGGCATCAGGCGCATCGTCGTGCCGCGGCTATCATCCGTTTTCTGCGCCTTCGGTGGCTTAGCCGCTGACCTTGTGCACGATGGCGTGCGCAGTGTTACCGGGGCACACTCCAGCGAGGACACGCTGCTACGCATCTTCGACGAGCTCGCCCAGTCCGGCCGCGAGTGGGTCCAAAGGCAGACAGCCGGCGCAAAGCTCGAAGGCATCGACGAACTCTATCTCGCGGAGATGCGCTACTCGGCGCAGTCCTTCACCATTCCAGTTAATTTGACGGAGGCCATTAGCAAAGGCACCGGCCTGAATGGCTTCTACGAGGCTTTCCACGAGGAGCACAAGGCGCTCTTCGGCTTCTCCAATCCCGGTACGCCGGTCGCATTGAATGAGCTCATGGTGCGCACCTCCGGTCGTCAAGCCAAGCCCAACGCCCGCAGCTCGACGCAGCAGCAGACCGATAAGGTTGCTCCGGCGTCATGTCGCGACCTGCGTTTGCAGGAGCGCTGGTGGCCCGCTTGCGCGGTATTCGACCGAACCAAGCTAGCGGCAGGTTGGTCGGAGATCGGCCCTGCGGTCATCGAGCACGAACTGTCGACCGTGCTCGTGCCTCCACACTTCCGCGCTGCGATCAGCGTTCTGGGCGATATTGTGATGACGAAGGAGAGCTAAGCAATGGATCTCGCACGCGTCGAAATCATGAAGAACCGCTTCGCCGCGATGGTGGAGGAGGCAGTCACGCTGGCATATCGCACGGCGCACACGACGCTCGTCAAGCAGACGCAGGATTTTGGCGTGTGCCTGGCACGCCCCAATGGAGAGCGGTTCGCTTCACCGATGTCCGCTGGCGCTGGCGGTAGCGGTGGTGGCACGATTGCAGGCATGACGCGCCACTTTGAGGACTACGCGCCAGGCGATGTTGTCGTGACCAACGACCCGTTCAATACGGATGGGCTCGTGACGCACCAGATGGACATCAACCTCGCGCAGCCGATCTTTTATAAGGACGAACTCGTCGCTTTCAGCTGGGCCTTCGTTCACGCAACCGATATCGGCGGTGCAGTTCCCGGCAGCGTCGCGCCGGACCTGAGCGAATGTTTCCAGGAGGGATTCCGCATCCGGCCTACGTGGCTTATCCGCAAGGGACTGATGAACCAGGACATCGTCAACATCATGAAGGACAACTCCCGGATGGGCGATGCGCTGTGGGGCGACCTGGAAGCGATGATGGCCGCGATGCGGCTGATGGAGCAGCGCGTTGTGGAACTGTGCGACAAGGTCGGTGCAGACGCGTTCCGCCAGGGAATCAACGATGTCATGGACTATTCCGAAGCGAAAGCGCGCTCCGTGATCGCCAGCCTACGTGACGGCGTCTATGAATTTTCGGATTACCTCGACGGGCAAGGAACCGATGACGCCGTGCACATTCACTGCAAATTGTCCATCGAAAGGGACCAAGCGCATGTGGATTTCGCGGGCAGCAGCCCGCAGGTGAATGCGGCACTCAATTTCCCACTTGCTAGACCGATCGGGATGGTCTGTTCGGCGCTAACCAACTACATCATGACCAAGGAGCCTTCGGTTCCGCGCAACAATGGCATCTGCAGGCCAATCACAGCGTCTGCGCCATCCGGGACGGTCATGAACGCCGAATTTCCGGCTGCGATGGGCAACCGCTGGATGACCGTGATGCGCTGTTACGACGCCCTCATGGGTTGCCTGAACCAAGCCGTTCCCGAAGGCATTGCAGCGTGCGGTGCGGGTCAGGCGGGGATCATTGCTGCCTCCTGGCCGGACCCTCGCACAGGTCGCAGCAAGGTGGCCGTTGTGGAGCCATTCTGCGGGGGCTCTGGCGGCCGCATGTGTACGGACGGCGTGGACGGGATCGACACGATGCTTGGTTTCCTAAAGAGCACGCCGGTGGAGCATGTAGAAGCGGAGACACCTTTCCTGGTACGACACCACGCGCTGGTGCCCGGCAGCTTCGGCCATGGTCAGTATCGCGGCGGTGCGTCCATCAGTATCGAGCTTGAGTGCGTGAGCGCGCAGGCAGCCGTGACCGTGCGTGGCCTCGAGCGCTTCAAATTTCAGCCCTGGGGTGCTCGCGGCGGCTCGCCAGGCCGCAATGGCGAGACATGGTTTATCAAAGCTGGAGGCGGCGAGAAGGTGTCGCTGGGCCGCTTCGGGCTGCTTCCGATGTCGTCGGGTGATGTGCTGCGCATGGTGTCTCCTTCCGGCGGCGGCTTTGGTGACCCGCTAGTGCGCTCGCCGGAGATGGTGGCTCACGACGTTCGCGAACAACTTCTCAGTGAAGGCGAAGCTCGCCGGTCCTACGGCATCGTCATCCGTGACGGGGCGGTCGACGCCGCGGCGACGACGCGCGCACGCGCTGAGATGAAGACGAAGCTTGCCGACATCAGCCATGGCAAGCTGCGTCTGGAGTACGAAGCGCGTTGGCCAACAGAGACGAACGTGGCTTTCTCGGATGCGATCCTCCAAGCGCCCCCCGGGTTACGCACCGCGATCCAGCGTGAGGTACGAGCCGCGCTTTCGAAGTCGCCCGGCAAGATCGATCCGGTAATGGTGCGCGAGATGGTCGCGGCCTCGGTTCACCGCATGCAGGTGCCCAATGAGGGCTGAGGGATTTAACAGGCTGGGGACACGGAGATGAGCAGCTACATCGCCCGCCGCCTGTTCGCGATTCTCGCGCTGGCGTTCGGCATCAGCGTGCTAGTCTTCCTCATCCTGCGGCTCATCCCGGGCGACCCGGTAATCTCGATGTTGGGCATGAATGCTGGTGACCAGGCGCTCGTGATTCGCTTGCGGCACCAACTAGGACTGGACCAGCCCTTATACATGCAATACGTGACCTGGCTGACAGACATTTTCCGGGGCGACTTCGGCTACTCCTATGGCGAGGATCGTCCGGTCGCCATGCTGCTCGCGGCCAATTTCCCGGCCACTGTCCAGCTCATGGTGCTCAGCTTGGCTCTATCTGTGGTGTTCGGTCTCCTCCTCGGAATCATCGCCGCTCTCAACCGAAATCGGATTCTCGACACCGCCACCATGAGTGTCGCACTGGCACTGATGTCCATTCCCAGCTTCTGGCTCGGACTGCTGCTAATTCTTGCTTTCGCTGTGACGCTGCCCTGGTTTGAAGTGGTGGGAGGCACATCTCTGAAAGGGACGATACTACCGGCGCTGACATTGGCGATGGGAGCTATCGGCTACAACGCACGTTTTGTTCGGTCCGCGGTTATCGGGGCAATGGTGCAGCAGCACGTCATCACCGCCCGTGCGAAAGGTTTGTCGCGCTCGCGCGTGTTCATTCGACATGTTCTGCGCAACGCGCTTCTGCCGATCCTGACAATCGTCGGGATGCAAATCGGTGGATTGCTGGCGGGTACGGTCATAGTAGAGACGGTATTTTCCCGCCCCGGCATCGGTCGTCTCCTCGTGCAATCTATTCTCGCAAAAGACTACCCGGCGGTTCAGGCAGTAATCCTCATCCTCGCTTTGGTATACGCCACGACAAACTTCATCGTGGACATGCTGTACCCTGTGCTGGACCCGCGGATCGGACATCGGTGAGGCATTGCATGGAGCTAAAAGTGATCTCCGACCTCACCGAAATGCCGGACGATGCGGCCGCATCCGAAGCTGAAATCGTGCGTCCACGCGAGACGGCCTTCCATCGTGTCGTTCGTGCGCTTCGACACCGCAGCCTGTGCCTCGGACTGATTATCTGCGTAGTTCTGGCAATGCTTGCTGCGGCGGCGCCCCTTCTGGTGACGGCGGATCCAATCGCCCAGAACCCGATGCTCACATTTGCGCCGCCATCTTGGGCCGCGCCGATGGGAACGGACGCGTACGGGCGCGACCTATTTGCTCGCGTGCTATATGGCGCTCGGACCACCATGCTCGCCAGCCTCTGTGTCGTGGTACTAGGCGCTGTGCTCGGAACCATCATTGGTCTCGTCGCCGGCTATTTCGGCGGCATCTTCGGCTTTTGCATCATGCGAATCGTGGACCTTCTTCTCGCCTTTCCCGGCATCCTCCTCGCCCTTAGCGTTACCGCCATCCTGGGACCTGGGCTTGGCCATGGGGTTATTGCGATCGCGACTGTGCTTGTACCGGTTTATGCACGGATGGTGGAGGGCGCCACAGCCGAAGTGCGCAACCTGCCGTACGTAAAGGCCGCGGTGGCGCTCGGAGCGGGCCCGACCTGGATCATCCTGCGTCACATCCTACCCAACGTCCTCTCAGGCGTGATTGTCCTGACAACGACCTGGCTAGGCATAGGGGCGCTCTGGATCACCGCACTGGGCTTTCTGGGTCTCGGCGTGCAGCCGCCTGCACCCGAACTTGGCACGATCTTGAACGACGGACAGAACTACATCTCGTTGGCTTGGTGGATCACCGTCTGCCCGGGCGTCTTCCTCTCGCTCTTCGTCATCGGCACAAACCTCGTGGGCGATGGCCTGCGCGATGAAATCGATCCCACACTAGCCAGTAGATAAAGCTTGAACTCGCGAGAAAGATGGACATCATGAACACACACTTCAAACTATTCAGTGGAATTGCTGCGAAAGGCGCAGTCATAGCGATCAGTGCTTTCGCGTTGAACCCGTTTCCAGCGCTCGCGCAAGACGCTGCCGTCGTTGTCGGCTGGGAGTCGACTGTGGACACTCTCAACCCTGCGGTGTCGGCCTTGCGGGATGTTGCACCTATCGCCAACAACATCTTTGACACTCTTGTCTGGGTCACGCCGGACTTCAAGATCACACCCGATCTGGCTACCAGCTGGGACGTCTCGGACGGCGGAAAGCTGTACACATTCAAGCTGCGCGAAGACGTTACCTTCCATGATGGCGCGCCGTTCAACGCCGCAGCCGTGGTCGCCAACTTCGAGTACATCACCAACACGGAGTCAAAGGCCCGAAGTGGCTTGAGTACGCTCGGTCCTTGCTTAACTGCTAAGGCAGTCGATGAATTCACGGTTCAAATCGTTTGCAAGGACTCTCACGCGCCGCTCTTGCTCAGCCTCGGCACGCCGTATGCGGCCATCCAGTCGCCAGCTGCGATCAAGAAGTACGGCACGGAACTCGGCCTGCACCCTACGGGCACGGGGCCCTTCGTCTTGTCCAGCTACAAGCCTAATCAGAGCGTCGTGCTGACACGCAACGACAAGTACAACTGGAATCCACCCGCTCTCAACTTCAAGGGCCCGCCGAAGATTGCATCTCTGACTTTCCAGATCGTGCCGAACGATCAATCGCGCGTAAGCCAGTTCATGGCTGGCCAATCACACGCCATGAATCGCACACCCGGCGTTTACTGGAGCTCGCTGAAGAGCAATCCCAAGTTCGCGCAGCTGCCAATTCCGATCAGTGGGCTGGGCATCTTCGTAGAGTTGAATGCTGGGCGCTTCCCGACGGATGACGTTGCCGTGCGCAAGGCTATTCAGTATTCGGTTGACAAAAAGGGCGTCGTGCAGCTTGCCGCCTCGGGCGTCTTCCCTATCGCAAACACACCGCTGATGAAGGGCATGGTCGGCTATGACCCTTCGCTGGAGGACCTCTATCCGTACGATCCTAAAAAGGCAGACGAGCTGCTCGTCGGCGCCGGTTGGAAGAAGAACGCGGACTTTTGGGAGAAAGATGGCAAACGCCTGACCCTCAAATTGACGGTTATATCCACCCGTCCTGCCTACGTGCGAATTGCGGAGGCCATGCAGGAATACCTCCGAAAGGCAGGCATGGACGTCCAAATCGAGCAACAGGCTCTCTCCGCCTGGTTCGCTGGTGGGATAGCCGGCGAGTTCTCGCTCACCCCAATGCAGTTGGTAGGCACCGATCCGTCTGTAATCAACGGCATCTTCATGCCGGGTCAATACATGTACTGGAGCAAGTACACCAACACTGACCTAGAGGCGCTGTTGGGACAAGGCATGGCCGAGATCGACGAGAACACGCGCGTCGCCACCTACAAGAAAGCGCAGAAACTGGTCATGGACAGCGCCGTTCTGATGCCGATCCACCAGAACGTCGATCTCATGACTTTGTCGAGCAAGCTCAAAGGCGTAACTTATAGCGCCGGCGGCTTCCAGTATTTCGGCGCCGCGACGCTAGCCGAATGAGGCTGAAATTGCAGACTCGTGAGAGCCAACAGATGGGAAGCATTTTGAAGCCGGCGCCCCCATTGCTTGAGGTCCGGAACCTGAAGACTCACTTCCCGACAAAGGCAGGAACGGTCAAGGCTGTCGATGGCGTGAGTTTCCACATCACAGCCGGGGGCCGCCTCGGCATCGTTGGAGAATCGGGCTCCGGCAAAAGCGTCACCTCGCTGTCGATCATGCGCCTCGTAGAACTGCCGGGGCGCATCGTCGGGGGCGAAGTCCTCCTGAAAGGACGCGACCTAACCACCCTGACGGAACGGGAGATGCGTCAGCTGCGGGGGCGAGAGCTCTCTCTGGTGTTTCAGGATCCAATGTCTGCTCTCAATCCGGTCTACACGGCCGGCGCGCAAGTCATCGAGGCACTTCGGGCCCACCGGACCTTGAGCAATAGCGAGGCCCGGGAACGCGCCATCCAGCTGTTCAGGATGGTGGGAATTTCTGCACCGGAGCGGCGGGTCGACGAGTTTCCGCACAAGCTCAGTGGCGGCATGCGTCAGCGCGTCACCATCGCTATGGCACTCGCCAATGAGCCGGAGCTTCTCATCCTCGACGAGCCGACGACAGCATTGGATGTGACCATTCAGGCGCAGATCCTGGATATCGTGCGCGGTCTCAAGCGCGCAGCTGTCCTTCTCATCTCCCACGACATTGGCGTGGTGCGCGAAATCTGCGACGAAGTTGTTGTGATGTATGGCGGACGCGTCATGGAATGGGGGCAAGTAGACCAAGTCACCCGCGCGCCCAAGCATCCGTACACTCGCGGGCTGCTCTCCTCCATCCCTAACCCAGAGATGCGTGGCAAGCCTCTTCACACTATCGGTGGTGCGGTGCCAAACCTCCTGAATATGCCGAGCGGCTGTCCGTTTCGGCCCCGGTGCAAGCAGGCGGTTCGCAAGTGCATGGAAATGCCCCCGCTTGAGACCAAGCCCGACAATAGCAAGGTGGCGTGCTGGCTCGCATGAATACTTCCGAGGCTCGAATGTCGAACACATCAAACCCTGTGCAGGTCCCACCGGCCGGCACGTCTTACAGCGACGTGCTTGTCGACATACGCAATCTGAAAACCTTTTTTCCAGTCCGCAGCGGGTTTCTGAACCGCAAGACCGAGTGGGTGAAGGCGGTCAATGATGTGTCGCTGCAGATTCTGCGCGGCGAGAAGTTCGGGCTGGTAGGCGAGTCAGGCTGCGGAAAGTCGTCGCTTGGCCGCTCGATCCTTCGCCTCGAGACGCCCCAGGCCGGAGAGATCCGGTTCGAGGGCGAGAACATCCTTGAAGCCTCGGCGAAGCGCCTCAGGGCCATTCGCCGCGACGTGCAGACCATCTTTCAGGATCCCCACGGCAGCCTCGATCCGCGAATGAACGTTCGCAGCATCATTTCCGAAGGCCTTGCAGTGCAGGGCAAGATGGCACGGGGGGAGCGGCGGGAATTTGTAGAGCACCTTATCGACCGCGTCGGAATGCGCCGCGAACACCTTGATCGCTATCCGCACGAGTTCAGCGGTGGGCAGCGGCAACGCATTGGCATTGCGCGCGCGCTTGCGCTCAAGCCGAAATTCATCGTTGCTGACGAGCCGGTATCCGCGCTGGACCTCTCGGTACAATCGCAGGTGCTGAACCTTCTAACGCAACTGCAGAAAGAATTCGGTCTCACCATCCTATTCGTTGCCCATGACCTGTCGGTCGTCGAGTACTTCAGTGACCGCGTTGGCGTGATGTACCTGGGCAAGCTGGTCGAGCTGGCCGATGCGCGGGAGCTTTATGCCGATGCGCGCATGCCATACACGCTCGCTCTCTTATCTGCCGCGCCGGACGCTACGAACAGCCGTAAACGCGAGCGCATCGTTCTGAAGGGCGAAGTGCCCAGCCCGCTCAATCCGCCCTCGGGCTGTCCCTTCCGCACACGGTGTTGGATGGCTAGGGACATCTGCGCGCAGCAAGAGCCGCAACTACGCGAGATCAAACCGCTCCATTGGGCGGCCTGCCATTTCGCCGAGGAGCTGGAGCC